>NZ_CDXDQE010000010.1:0-267611 GCF_978021625.1 Janthinobacterium foliorum
GTGCGGCCGCTGCCCTCGGCCATTAGGGGTTTGTAGCTGGGCGGGCAGTTGGCCACGGCGCACAGGTCGCCCGCCTCGTCGTAGATGCCGATTTCGCGTATCCACCAGCCGCCCACGTCTTCGGGCAAGACTTGCTCGACAATGATCTGGCTGGTGTTGGCCGGGTCGATGGTCAGCTGGTTCAGCCCGGCACGGCGCACTTCGCGCACCAGTGCCTTTTGCGTGCGGCTGGGCATGGGCAGGTTGCCGTTGCCGTCGCCCACGGCCATGGTTTTCAGTTTCAGGGTCTGGCCCAGGGCGATGGCGTTGGCCAGCTTGGCCTCGCCCACTTCGGTCAGGATGGCAAAGTATGTGCTCATGGATAGATGGTCAGGGTGTCGATGGTATGGGATGCGCCGGCCTGCAACAGCGTGCCGCGCACTTCGATGGTTTCCGCGATCCAGGGATACACGGTCATGGCGTCGCCGTGGTAGGCGCAAGCGCCCGCGTAGATGCTGCCGCGACTTTCCAGATAGATGGCCAGGCCCGTCATGTGCCGGCTGACGGGCTTGGCGTCGGCAATCAGGCGCTCCATTTCCTGAAACATGGCGTCGGTGATGCCTGAGTCCAGCACACCGACGTCGAGGCGGAAGGTGCCCGGCACGCCGGCTGGGGTGGTTTGCCACCACTCGGTGATGCGGATCAGATAGCCCAGGGACTCGACCACGCGGCGCACGGCGGCAATCGTGCCCTTGTGCTTGTGGATGAAATAGGACGCCTTGATGGTGCCCCGCTTGGTCGATTCGGGCCAGGCGTCATCCCAGCGGTCGACCGAACAGGCCCACGCCAGAAACGGCAGCAGGGCAACCGGGCAGCGGTCGGCGTTCCACAGGTCGCGCAGCGGCACGGGCACGTTGACCAGCTCGGCGCAGGCCACGGCAATGGCGCGTTCCAGCGCCGTGCTGTTGGGCGGCAGGGGCGAAACAAGCTTATTCATCGAGCACCACGACATTGAGCTTGATGGCCGTGCAGCGCGCGGCCTGAGTGGCGTTCAATTCCATATCCGCCGCCGGTTTGGTCAGCTCGACTTTGCGCACGCCCTCGACATGCACGGCGGCGCTGCAGGCAGAGCGATAAATGCTGTGGCCCAGCGGACGGCGCGGCTGCGACACGCGCACGGCGTTGGCGCGCGCGGCATCCAGCAGAATCGGCACTTCCGGGCCGACGCCGATAAACAAGGTGGCCTCGATCTGGTAGTCGATGACCTGGGCGGCCTGCACGCTCAAGCGGTCGCCCAGGGGGCGTACTTCCTCGGCGTTGAGCGTGCGCGCCACGGTGGCCAGCAATTCGGCGCTGGCGATGCCGGTCGCATCGTTGGCCAGCACCGTGACGGTGACGCTGGCCGGCGCGGGGCTGGTGGCGCTCGCGTCCTTGACGCGGCCGTCGCTGCTGCGGGCGTGGAATTCATAGGAAGCTTTCGGGCCGGCGACGGACAAGCCGTCCGGCGCTTCCTGGATGCGCAGGCGGTAGGCGTCGTTGTCTTCCATGACGGCGGCCACCGGCGGCAGGGCGCTGGGATTGGCCGGCGTGATGACCAGGCGCACCACGTTGACGTTGGCGCCCAGCTGATCCAGGTCGCCGTCTAACGCAAACGCCAGCATGACGGCCTTGCCGGCATCGTTGACGCGGTTGCGCAGGATGGTTTCCTGATACGCGTTTTCTTCCAGCAGCTTGGTGGCCGGCTCCGATTCCAGTTCCAACAGGGCCGTGACGGCCGCGCGCTGGGCGTCCGGCAGCAGGCTGACCAAATGCGCTTTGCGCGTGGCGAGGATGGCCTCAAAGTCCAGCGCTTCCACCACGCTGGGCGCCGGCAACTGGGTCAGGTCGATGGGCGTGCTCATACGGCACCGCCTTGCTTGACGGGCACGGCCAGGGTGATGCCCTGGCCATCCGCCGTGCCGTCGAGCAGCAGGGTGATGGCGCCGTCCGTGTCGCGCGTGAGCTGCACGCTGGCGAGCTGCAAACGCGGCTCCCAGCGGCGGAGGGCAAAGGCGGTGGCGGCATAGATGCGCAATTGCGTGGCGTCGTGCAAGGGCTGGTCGATCAGCTCGGGCACTTCGGAGCCGTAGCGCCGGCGCCGGATACGCGAACCCATGGGCGTGGTGAGAATGTCGGCCACGGACTGGCGCAGGTGATCCAGACCCGTCAGGCTGCGCCCGGTAGCTGCGTGCATGCCCATCATGCTTGTGGTCCGCCGGATTGGTCGCCGCCGGCCTTGACGCCGCTGTGCGCATGCTTGGCCAGGCTGATGGCGCCGGCCAGCACGTCCGCGCTGGCCTTGATCGTCCCTTGCACGGCCATGGCCACGCCGCCAGCGGCGCCGGCCTTGGCATTCACGCCGCCGTTCAGGGCGGTGGCGCCGTTGACGGTGGTCGATTGCTCGACCAGCAGATTGCCCATGATGGTCAGGTCGCCTGTGCAGATAGTGCTCGGTGCGTTCGATGTGACCTTGTTGGCGGTGATGGTGGCGGTGCCGCCGGGGAGAGTCGCTGTCAGGGCATGGGCTGCTTGGTCGTACTGCACCACGGCGCCGTCGGGGTAATGCGTGGTGTGGATGGTATCGCTGGTTTCGGGCGCGTCAAATGCCTGCGAGTACAGCGCCGGCACGATGATGCCGCGCGTCAGGTCGCCGCCAGGGGAAAATACGATGACCTGTTCGCCGACCGTGGGCGCCGACCAGGTGCGCGTGCTGCCGGCGCGTCGGGTGGCCCATTTCAGCCATTCGGTGGTAAGCGTCGGCCCAAGCCGCACGCGCGCCTTGGCCCCTTTGACCTCGGCGATGGTTCCCAGGCGGATCAGGTTTTGCAGCAAGCGGAGGAGGTCGGACAGGTCGGCGTTCATGCAGTGCATGTTGCCGAAGTCCGCGTGCGGATGCACGCGGGGGCGGGTTGATAAGAGGCTTAGTGCCTATGGCAGACACTGAGGAACAAACTTATATTTCAACACTGGGTAGCGAGGCGGTGACGGTCCGCTTTCAGCCAAAGAGGACCGTCAATTTTCATATCTAGCATTAGCCGAAAGCAAGCGATTGAAATGAAGGGCGACTTACTCGGAATCACCAAGAAGAATCTCGTCGCTAGATTGGGCCTCGTCTTCAAAGCGTCGAATTGCACGCAATTGCGTCATAATTTCATCGCCATATGGTGTTAATGTCCAATACGTACCGGAGTCTTTAACGCTTCTAGTTTTTTCGTTTTTCGTGATAAGGCCTAAGGCGCGAAGTTGAACTTTGATGGTCTGAAAGTCGTCTTCGTTTATGTAAAAGTGTTGTAGTGCGTGGTGAGCGAGCCTCTTGTCTGCGCGCAAACGCTCAAGACTCTCTGTTTCGGCAAGATTGTCAAGTGCTTTTTTTAGCTCGGGTTCAGTCGCCTCATGAATCATTAATGGTGCAATGCATGCAAATATTTCATTCCATGTGGGCGAAAAGTTGGAATTCCACTTTTGGTTTTGATATTCGCCTGGCGGTCTTGATGAAAATGAAAATCTTATTGAATGATCTTCATCGCTTTGCGCTAACCCTTCAGAACCCTTGGGCGCAGAAATACGTGCCCGAGATAACTCGGTTTGGAGGTCTTCAACACGGCGACGTAGCTGGAGCAATTCCATCGTTGCTTCGCGATCTGCCAATTCGTTGGCCCGTACCCAACCCACCGCTGGGGTTGACTTAATCAGCTGAATTAAACTCCTACTTACGACAGACCCAAGCTCTTGAGCCGACTCCCAGTGTTTGCAAAGCTTTTGCTCGACAGATTCCCGAAACGCTTGTAACTTTTCTTTGCCTTCAGTTGTCGATTCCGACTTGTCTGCGATAATCTTCCCTGGACTACGGTGCAGGAAGGCAATTGTTGGCTTGCCGGTTGAGAGTGCATATCGATATTCCATCTCCGTATAGCTGATGCCTTCAGTCCCAATCGAGCCGTAGCGACCTCCGAGAATCAAAATGTAGTAATCGCAGTCATCTATCACCTTTTTGATCAAGTTCCACTGAGTCTCATTCGCAGCTGGGAAAAGCTCCATGCCGGAGGGTATACAATCCAGTTCAAGGAGTGCGTGCATGACTTCCTGCCTCTCGTCTTCGAGGTCGCGGAACGTACTGCTTACGAAAACTTGGTATCTCTTCTCCACTTACGCTCCTAGTTCTTGAGTCGACAATTTCGACAACATGCGAATTTAACTCATTTAACAACTAATGTCAGGCGAAGTTTTGTTTTGATATGTCTTAGTTTCTTTCCATATGACGAAGCAACGATTCACGTATTAACGTCCGATCCGGTTCACTCAAGCCCAGCAGCCGGCGCTCCGGGTACTTGTAGACGGGCCCTTTTTTGGTAATGCGGTCTTGCCGGCCAAACTGATGCACATGCGCCACGCGTGCCACCCAGCCAAAGAACCCGACCTCGATCTGATCGCCCGTCGCCTTCACCTTCAGGTGTTTGGTAGTACGAATCTTGGCAAACATCGCCGCTTTCTGCCGCTTGATCCGCCCATTCTTCCCCTTGAATTCCTTGCGCCGCTTGCGCGCCGGGTAGGCCGCGCCATCCGGCCCCTGCTGCGCCTTGATGCGCTGCGCCTGGTTGCGGCGCAGGTCGATGGCGACCTGGTGATTGATGGCGCGGCGCTGGGCCGGCTGCAGCTTGGCCAGCAGGGCGCCGGCCCAGGCTTCCAGTGCATGCAGGTCGTCGCTCATGGCGTGGCCTCGGGCGTGCGCCATTCGGCCAGCAGGGTGTCGCCTGCGTACAGCTTCCAGAACTCGTCCGCATAGGCCGGCATTTGCTGTATCTCTGCCAGGTGCTTGATGTCGAGGCGGCCCGCCTCGCCGGTCTTTACTGCCACGCGCTCGGTCAGGTCCAGCTTGATCGAAATATCGACCGTTTCGTGGTTGTTGAAGTCTACTTCGAAGGCAATGCCGTGCTTGCGGGTTTCCTCGTTGGCCATCAGGTCGAGCTGGTGGACTTTCAGCCAGGCGATCAGGGCCACCATGATGGCGTCGGCGTCGCCCGCGTAGTCGGTGACGATCAGATTGAGCTTGAAGCGGTATTCGAACGAGAGGGAGGCGGTGGCCGATGCCACCACGTTGCCCTCGTCGGCGAAGACCAGCAGGCGGTCGGGGTCGCGCTGCAGGTCGGGGATGGCGGCGGCCAGGTGCTGGCGTAGGCTATTCGGTTTGTACATGGTAGGTGTCTCGCACGGTGTTGTAGGCGTCGATGCAGGCGTTTAGCTGGCGGGTGGCGTCGTCGCCGTCGCCGGCAATGGCGTCAAGAGCTGCCGCAGTCGTTGGGTCAAGTTCGGTGCGCGTTTGGTGCCGATGGCCTGCGGCAGCGGTGGAATCTGTAGTTGCGGCGCACTGGCCGCTGGCAACGGGGATTGACAGGCGCACAGCGCCGCTGCGCACGTCAGCATGGAAACGGTCGCGTTCAGTTTTTGCATGGGTTTGCTCCTGGGTGAGGTGGTTGGCGCGCTGCGCCAGGGCTGTGCCGGTGGTGCGCTCAAGGGTGAGCACGCGGGCGGTGGCCAGGGCCAGTTCGGTGGCGGCATTGGTTTTGCTGGTGGCGGCCGCCCGCTGCAGTTCGGCGATGCTGGCATCCTTGCGCCAGCCCTGCGCCGTCCAGCCCGCCAGGGCGCCGCACAGCAGGCAGGCGGCCAGCGGGCGCCAGGTGGTTGTGGTCACATGGCCACCCGTTCCTTGATCCAGCCGAACAGAAAACGGCGCTGGCTCTTGTTGGCTTCAGTGATTTCCAGGTAACGCGCTGCCTGCAGGCCGTTCAAGGCGCGCAGCAGCACGGTGGCGCCGTCCTGGCCGCGCCATTTCAGGAAGGCGGCCAGCGCGCCCAGCGACTGCGCACCCAGGCGGCCGTCGACGAACAGGGCGGGATAGCGGGTGCCCGTGTCATTGAAACCGTTCAGCCAGCGCTGCAGGAACTCGGCGGCACGGTGCGGCCCCATGTTCACGCCCGTGTCGATCAGTTCGGCGCCAATGCCGGCATGGATGGCCAGCACCTGGTCGAACTTCGGTTCTGTGATGTAGCGCGCCGTGTAGATGGCGCGCGCCACCGATACAGGCAGCTCGCGCATCGGCCCCGTGTAGCCGTTGGCGCGCGCCACGGCGACAGTGATGCCGTAATTGGTTTCGCCGCCTTTGTCGGCCGGGTCGTTCACGTAGCCGCCTTCGGCGCGCAGGATGGCGTCGATGGTGCGCGCGATCAGCGGGTTTTCAGTGGTGGCCATCAGTGTTCCTTCGCGTCTTTGACCAGCTCGGCGATGTCCTTGTCGCTGCGGCGCTGGAACCACAGGGCCACGGCGCGCGATACCCACCAGCCAGGCGCGCCGACGATCAGGTCGATGGCGCTGGCGTTGACCATGGCGCCGATGGCGGGGGAGCTGGGCGCACAGCAGCTGGTAGGCGGTGCCGCCCAGCAGGCACGAGAACACGCCGGCACAGGCCAGGCGGGCGACGAATTCGCCCTTGTTGAAGGTGCCGTCGCTGTTCAAGGGCGGCAGCACGATGTACAGCATGGCCGCGCCGACCATGCCCAGCGCCGCCTTGAAGCCGTACAGTTTGACCAGGGTGGCGAAACCACCAAACGATTCTGCGGACATTGCTTGTTTCTCCATGGTGAATATAAGTAAAAGTGTTGTTAGAAAATTAGTCCCATAGCTGCACAACGTCGGCCACGGTGGCCACGCTGGCAGCAGGTTCCGGCAGGGTGACGATCAGGCCGGCCGGCAGCACGGCGCCGTGGCGCGCCAGCGCGGGATTCATTTCCAGGGTTTGCTCGACGTATCCCGCGCCGTCGCCCAGGTAGCGCCACACCAGGGCGTCCACCGTGTCGTGCTGCTGTGTGCGTACCTGCATCAGATCAGTTCCACGGTCAGGTGCGTGCGCCCGACGATATCGGCGATGGCCCATTGCGCATTGCGCCGCTGCGCGCCGGGGGCCTCGTCGAGCCACTCCATGCTTTTCTTGTCGCTCACGGACGTGGCCGTGCTGTCGTAGTCGCGGTAGCGCTCGATCAAGTCGGCCTTCGCCGTGCTGTAGACGGCGCGCCGGTACTGCGACAGCAAGCGGGACTCGCGGTTGATGCGCGTGGCGGGCACATCGACCAGGGCGGTGATGCCGGCTGCGGCGTGCCTGCCCTGCCAGTCGGCCAGCTCGCGGTTGACCTGCAGGATGGCATCGACCACGGCTTGCACCAGGCGCGCGTCGGTGACGGTGCCATCCAGGCGCATGGCGTCGCGCATATCGGTGAGAAGGATGTCGGGAAACCAGCCGTCGTTTTCGATGATGCCGGGGGCAGGTGCCGGCGACGCCGGGACGGTACCGGGCGGGATCGACGGGGGCAGGGCCATGAAGGACATACGGGCGCTTTCAAAAGGGGGCGGTGGACGGGGTTCATCAGGTCGCTGGTTTGGCCAGAATCCCCCCGTGCCGCCGTGCTGCGGGGGATGCTCTTACGCGGAACCGGCCGCGCGCTTGATGCGCCGTTCCAACCGTTCCATATCTTTCTTGACGCCGCACGACTCGGACAGGGCGCGCGCGCGTTTCAGCTGGGCCATGGCCGTTTCCGCCTGCTGGACCAGCGCCGGGGCGATGTCCGTGTCGTCGGATTGATCGAGCACGGCGACCATGGCCAGGCCGATGGCCTTGTGCAGCTTGGCGCGCGCCTGGTCGGGCGCGTCGCTGGCGGCCGTCAGCTGTTCCACCTGGCCCAGCACCTGGGCCGCGTGCTGCGGATCGCTGGCCAGCTTGCCGTGCAAGTAGCCTTCGGCGAACTCGTCCAGCATCAGGGTGGCGATGTCGCGGCTGTAGGTGTCGGGCAGGGTGAACTTGTGCGCCAGCGCGTATTCGGCCATGACCAGGGCGCGTTCATACTCGCCCGTGTCGATGTGCCACACCAGCAAGGTGGCGAAGACGTCATCCTGCGCGCCCTTGCCGCCGGCCAGCACGCCGTCGATCCACTGTGCATAGTCGGGCAGCAAGGTGGCCTTGACCTCGATCTTGCGTTCGACCGACTGGATGGACTTCAGGCGGCGCCGGTCGTCGGCCAGCTTGTAGAGCATCATTTCGTAAGCCGTGCCGGTGGTGACGCCCTGCGGCGCAGCGGCGCCGGCCGTGCGCTCGGCCAGCATGCGCGCGCGGTGGCGCAGGGCGGGGGATTGGTTCGCCATCACTTGTCTTTCAGCTCGATGTTTTCCACCAGCGCGGCCAGGCCCAGGTCTTCGATCACGTAGGCGTCATTCGACGACTCGTAGTTCTCGATGCGGTCGCGCTTGGGCACGTCCTCGACGCGGCGGCGGCGCGCGCCTTCCTGGAAGTAGATCGACAGATTGTCGAAGCGGGTAATCAGGATGGCGTTGTCCGGGAAGAAGGGCACGCGCGCCGCCGGCAAGCCGCCGATGCGTTTCTGGCTGATGATGATGTCGGCCGCCAGGGTTTCCGTGGGCGCCTGCTTGGTGTTGACCAATGGGAAATATTTGTCGTTCAACAGCTTGCGCCCGACGATGGCCACCAGATTGGTGTCTTCCTGATACCACGGGTCCAGCAAGTTGACGGCATCCGTCACTGCCGCGTCGAGGTTGGCGTAGTCCGCATCGGCCACGTCGCCGATGATGACCTTGCCCGGCATGCCGTTGGCCACCAGGCCCAGCACGCGCTCGGGCGCCAGCTCGCGCAGGTGCTGCAGCCAGCCTTTATTGACGTCCTGCAGCAGCGGATTGGCGTC
Organism: Janthinobacterium foliorum; assembly: GCF_978021625.1. Classification (NCBI taxonomy): domain Bacteria; kingdom Pseudomonadati; phylum Pseudomonadota; class Betaproteobacteria; order Burkholderiales; family Oxalobacteraceae; genus Janthinobacterium; species Janthinobacterium foliorum. The sequence goes on from NZ_CDXDQE010000010.1 coordinate 8,760, forward strand.
CAGATCGGTGTCGGCCATGGCTTTCACGCCATTGAAGCCGATGACGATGCGGTCGAGCGCCTGGCGCGTCAGGATGGCATTGGCCACACGCGACTGGAAGTCGGCGAACTTGGCCCAGGCGTCCAGCTTGGCGTAGTTCAGATGCGTGTCGAAGTTGGTTTGCTCGCAGCGGTATTTGGTGCCGTCCAGGGTGGACAGGTCGCGCGTCTTGCGTTCCTTGTCCTTGGTGTTGGTGCGGCCGGCAATCGGGCCGGATACGCCCAGGCCCAGCTTTTCGCCTTCCTGTTCGGTCACGCCGATGATGTTCACTTTCGACAGGAACTCGCTCGATTCCTGCATCTTCGTTTCCAGCTTTTGCTGCACGCTGGGCGTGACGCTGAAGGTCTTGGCCACGTTGTCTGTGTCGTTCAGTTGGCCCAGGCGGGTTTCATATTGGCCAAATACCTGGCGCGTTTGCTTTTTCATGAATCAGTGCTCCGTTGTTGAATGGGGTGTGGTGGATGGCGCGGGCGCTTAAAACTCGGTCTGCACGGCGCCGTCGTTGCCGGTGGCGGCCGGGCGGCGCGGGCCGTTGCCGGGCGCCTCGTCCATCTGCGCCTTGAAGGTGGCCAGCTCGTCCTGCGTCGCTTTCTGCGCCTTTTCCGCGGCATCGAGGCGCTTGAGGGCATCGGCATAGTTGTCGTTGGCGGTGACGACGTGGCCGGCCAGCGCCTCGACTGCTTCGCTGATGTCGGCGAACTGCGCGGCATCGGCGCCGGATTTGTTCGAAAAGCGCGACAACAGGTTTTTCACGGCGTCGGCCAGCCTGGTGCCCTGTGGCTCGTCAAATTCCAGCGTCACCTCGACGGCAGACGTAAACAGGTTGGTGCTTTGCTGCTTGCGGCTGGCGGAGAATTGCAGCGCCTCGGTGCCCAGGCTGGCGGGGCTGTCGGTGACGCCCAGGCCAACCAGGTAGGGCTGCGCCGAGTCGGCAAAGTCGGGCTGAATTTCCAGGCTGGTGTACAGCTTCTGTTTCGCCTTGTTGATGGCCACCAGTTCCGGCGTGGGTTCGATCTGCGCAAACAGGGCCAGTTTCTTGCCGCTTTCGGTGTCCACCTCTTCGGCTTTCACGGCGATCACGTCGCCGTAGGCCTTGAATTGGCTGTCGGGCAGGATGCCGCGAATGTGTTCCAGCCAGATGCGCGCGCCGTAGGTTTTCGGATTGTAGGTGGCGGCGATCTGCTCGATGGTGGCGCGGTCGATGTTGCGGCCGTCCGTGGTGGCGCCTTCGGTGGCGACGCGGAAAAATTTCGATTTGGACATGGTGGGCGTTCTCGGTTGATCGGATAACGCCATGGTCAACGTCTTGGCGCCGCGATTCAATGCGCTGCGGGTTGCTATGGGCCATAGCGACTTTTGCCTTTCCCCGCTCCGCGCGCGCGCGGCCTACGCTGGCGGCATGCTGACAATCGAGAAAACAAGCGAACAAACCCCCGACGAGAAAATCGCCGAACTGGCCGTGCCCGAGTCCGAGCCGCGCCGTGCCGCGCGCGCCCTGTACTGGAAGGGCTGGCGCATTTCGTCCATCGCCCGCCACCTGGGAATCAAGCGCAGCACGATCAATAGCTGGAAAGAGCGCGACGAATGGGACAAGGCCCAGGCCATCGAGCACGTGGAAGCTTCGGCTGAGCTGCGCCTGGTGAAACTGATCGAAAAAGAGGTCAAGAGCGGCAGCGATTACAAGGAAATTGACCTGCTGGCGCGCACCATCGTGCAGATGGCGCGCGTGCGCCGCTACGAGCAGCCGGGTGGCAACGAGGTCGATCTCAATCCCAAGCTGGCGAACCGCAATGCCGGGCCGAAGAAGAAGCCGACGCGCAACGACTTCAGCGAAGAACAGAAAATCCAGCTGCTTGACGCCTTCCAGGATTCGCTGTTCGACTATCAAAAGGTCTGGTATCGCAACGGCGACCAGCGCACGCGCGCCATCCTCAAAAGCCGCCAGATCGGCGCCACGTGGTACTTCGCGCGCGAGGCGCTGGCCGACGCCATGGAAACGGGCCGCAACCAGATTTTCCTGTCCGCGTCGAAGTCGCAAGCCCACGTCTTCAAGCAATACATCGTGCAATTCGCGCGTGAGGCGGCCGGCATCGAGCTTACGGGCGACCCCATCGTCTTGCCGAACGGCGCGCACCTGTACTTCCTGGGCACCAACGCGCGCACGGCGCAGGGCTACCACGGCAATTTCTACTTCGATGAATTCTTTTGGACGCAGAATTTCCAGGAGTTGAACAAGGTGGCCTCGGGCATGGCCATCCATAAAAAATGGCGCAAGACGTATTTCTCCACGCCATCATCGACCACGCACCAAGCCTACCCATTCTGGACGGGCGAGCTGTTCAACAAGCGCCGCGCCAAGGCCGAGCAACTCAACATCGATGTTAGCCACCAGCGCCTGGCGTCCGGCTACACGGGCGAAGACAAGATATGGCGCCAGATCGTCACCATCCTGGACGCCGAGCGCGGCGGCTGCAACCTGTTCGACATCGACGAGCTGCGCAACTTCGAATACAGCCCGGACCAGTTCGACAACCTGCTGATGTGCAATTTTATCGACGACTCGGCCTCGGTCTTCCCGCTGGCCGAGCTGCAGCGCTGCATGGTCGATTCCTGGGTGGAGTGGGACGACTACAAGCCCTTGCTGGGCCTGCGCCCGTTCGGGAACCGGCCCGTGTGGATCGGCTACGACCCGGCCTTGAACGGCGACAGCGCCGGCTGCGTGGTGTTGGCGCCGCCCATGACGGCCGGCGGCAAGTTCCGCATCCTGGAGCGCCACCAGTGGCGCGGGCAAAGCTTCGAGGATCACGCCGACGCCATCCGCCAGATGACCCAGCGCTACAACGTCGAATACATCGGCATCGATACCACGGGCATGGGCATCGGCGTGCTGCCTATCGTGCGCGGTTTTTTCCCGGCTGTCACGGCCCTGAATTACTCGCCCGAAGTCAAGACCCGCATGGTCTTGAAGGCGAAAAACATCATCAGCAAGGGGCGGCTGGAGTTTGACGCCGGCTGGACGGATATCGCGCAATCGTTCATGGCGATCCACAAGACCCTCACCCCCAGCGGGCGGCACGTGACCTATATCGCCGGCCGCAGCGACGAAACCGGCCACGCCGATCTGGCGTGGGCCTGCATGCACGCCCTCGATCACGAGCCATTCGAAGGCACGACCGACAACCACCACTCTTTCATGGAGATTTATTCTTGAGAAAAGCACGACATTTGCGCGCGCGGCCAGCAGGGCCAAGGCGCCCCATCAACAGCGGCTACGGCACCGGCCGCCGCCGGCATCGAGGCGTTTTCCTTCGGCGACCCGACGCCCGTGCTCGAGCACGCCGATATTCTCGACTGCTTCGAATGCTGGAAGAACGGCCACTGGTACGAACCGCCCGTCAACCTGGCCGGCCTGGCCAAGTCCTTCAATGCTGGCGTGCACCACAGCAGCGCCATCCACTTCAAGGCCAACGTGCTGACGTCCACCTTGATGCCGACGAAATACCTGTCGCGCGATGGCTTCAAGCGCATGGCCCTGGACTATCTGACCTTTGGCAATGCCTACCTGGAAGACCGGCCAAGCCGCAGCGGCAAGGCGCTGGCGTACCAGCATGCCCTGGCCAAGTACATGCGGCGCGGCGTCGACCTGGACACATATTTCTTCGTGAATGGCTACCAGGCCGTGCATGAATTCGACAAGGGCCGGGTGTTTCACCTGATGGAACCGGATGTGAATCAGGAGCTGTACGGCGTGCCGCAGTACCTGAGCGCCTTGCAATCGGCCTGGCTCAACGAGGCGGCTACTTTGTTCCGCCGTAAGTACTACAAGAACGGATCGCACGCCGGTTTCGTGTTCTACATGACGGACGCCGCCGCCAACACGCAGGACGTGGACAACCTGCGCCAAGCCATGCGCGACAGCAAAGGGCCGGGAAACTTCCGCAACCTGTTCATGTACGCGCCGAACGGCAAGAAGGACGGCATCCAGATCCTGCCCGTGTCGGACGTGGCCGCCAAGGACGAGTTTTTCAACATCAAGAGCGTCACGCGCGACGACCAGCTGGCCGCGCACCGCGTGCCGCCGCAACTGATGGGCATCCTGCCGAACAATGCCGGCGGCTTCGGCGCCGTCGAGCCGGCCGCGCGCGTGTTCGCGCGTAACGAGCTGGTGCCGCTGCAGGCGCAGTTCATGGCGATCAACGAGTGGGCGGGCGTGGAAGTGGTGCGCTTCGCCCCGTATGACCTGGCCACAGGTGGGGAGGGCGCGCAATGAGCGACCACGTAGACAACACCGACAAGATCATCTTTGCTGAGGTGGCGCGCGGCCTGGCCGCCGTGCGGTGCCGGCCCGCCCTGGTGGCGCATGGCTGCTGCCACTATTGCGACGAGGCGCTGACGCCCTGGCTGCTGTTCTGCAATGTGGACTGCCGCGACGATTACGAGAAGGAGCAGGCAGCCAAGGCCCGCGCGGGCCGCGCAGGATGAGCGCCACGCCGCGATAGCCGGCAGGGCGGGGCCGCGACAGGCCAGCCGCGCCAGTGCGCCCCAGCCACCGTACAAGCCGCCCATGAGGCGGCTTTTTCACGTCCGGGCGGATGGTGTTGCACCAGAAGCAAGAAAAAGGCCTGTTTCGGCCCGGCGCGCGCAGTTGTCCCCCCTCCACACCTGCCCGCTATATAGGGGTCTTTTGACTCAAATTTGCGCCATGGCCGAAGGCGCATGAGGACTGGCGCAGCGGGGTGAAGTGGGGACATGCGATTTGACGCATTTTGACGCACTTTGAGCGGTTTTTTCTGCGGCTGGCGTTGTGCGACGTGGGAACGGTGTTGTTTTCGCGCTGTGCCGCGTCCTGGCGCGGTTTTGGCCCATGTATTGGCGTCTGCATTATGAGCATCATTCATCTTCACGCCCTCGCATCATTGCCGGGTATTGCGGCCTCAAGAACTCTTGATATACTGTATGGATATACAGTATTTTGCTTGGGTGTCACGATGATTGTTAAAATGTTAAAGATGCGCCTTGCTGGGGTGGAGGTGCCCAAGCGACGGCTGCATGATCGCTACAATTCGGCACGGCCCGGAACGTTGGAAGTCGTTGAAACCACAGACCAGGGCTTGCACCGTTTGGTAAGGCTGGCCCGCTTCACTTACGGAGAGAGCGGGAAGTACGTTGACACACTGTTCGATGTGAATTTGCTCTGGTATCGGGAAGGGTGCATGGTGTTGTCAGGGTTTGAGCGCAGCAAAGTGGATATGCAATTTTGCGACTATGCGCAGTCCTGGCTGTGTTTTGTCGGGACGGAGCCGCCGCCAATGCCGGAAGGCAGGTAGAATAATTTGCATGTGCGCCGACTATACCCCCAGCCGCAGCGATCAAATCGAACAGCATTTCGCTGTCCGCTCCCCCCAGTTTGACCTGCCGCCGGAAGCCTGGCCGGGATACATGGCGCCGATCATTCGCGCATCGCACGATGTGCCTGGAGAAATGGAAGTGGCACCGGCATGTTTCGGCATGGTCCCGCATTGGGCCGATATGAAGCTGGCGCGCCAGACCTATAACGCCCGCACCGAAACCGTGGCGCAGAAACCATCCTTCCGCAATGCCTGGAAGCGCAAACAGTTCTGCATTATCCCTGCCGATAACTTCTTTGAACCCTGCTACGAAACAGGAAAGCCGATCCGCTGGCGCATCGAGCGCGCCGATGGCATGCCGGCCGCCATCGCCGGTATATGGGAATTCCGGCCGCAAGACTTGCTGCTGTCGTTCTCGATGCTGACGATAAACGCCGATGGCCACCCGCTCATGCAGCGTTTCCACAAGCCTGATGATGAAAAACGGATGGTGATGATCCTCGACCCGGACCAGTATCATGGCTGGCTCGATGGTTCCCTTGTGACCGATGAGGATTTGTTCCAGCGGTATCCAGCAGAACGCCTCGTCGCTGTAGCTGATCCGCTTCCGCCGCGAACAAAGATAAGAGGTGCGAACGCCTCACTTGCAGTTGACTCCTGATCTCTCAAGAGTCATCTGTGGGGAAGGAAGTATGGGGAATGAATAGGCAGCGTTAATCAAGATCTGTCGATAGTGACTGCGCTACTGCCTAGTTTGCTAGAAATGCGATGAACTAGTTGCTTCCGCATGTCATGAGGCTGACAGGCGGTATATTAAGCAAGCGAGAATTAATAATGCAAAGAGGAAAGTTTTTGCTTTACATTCCACCAATCACAGGAATTTGTAATTCGTGGCATGCAGTAAACTGGATCGTCGCAGCCATACGACTTCTTGCATCTTTTTTCTTTAAATGCACCGGAAAGTAGTTCTTCGATAATTTTTTGGTACAGCAATTGTTCAGACATCGTAGCATCGATCTTGCGAAGTACAGGGTCGGCCAAAGATATCGCACGGAAGATTTCGCCAGCCTTGGCTAAATCTTCTTGGCGCTCAAACAAGTTGGTTTTTCCATCACGTGATGTCACTCGGCTGACAGCTAAGTCGGCTGGCAAATCTAACCAAAACGCGGCATCAGGAACAACTACATCTGCGCGGATGCGCTGCTCTATTGTTTTGTGATCAGCAACCAAAATTCCCTGATACGCAATAGTTGAGTAAAAGTAGCGATCCAAAATTACAACATTCCCTGCCTCTAGAGCGGGAATAATTTTCTTTTTTAGGTGATCTTGCCTATCGCAAATGAACGCGTCTAATTCTTCATCAAATGGCATCCGGCCCGTAAGCGCAGAATCCCGAAGCTTCTGTCCCCACTCGCCATCTGTTGGCTCCTTGGAAACAACGACCGTTTCGCCGACCCCTGCGAAGGCACTTTCAAGCAGGCGCACCTGTGTGGTTTTGCCAGCGCCATCGATGCCATCTAAGGCAATTAAAATTCCAGGATAAGTAGTCATCCGCGCAGTATAGCAAAAATGAACTCTGAATAGAACCAGTTAAATGTGGTCGTGCAAGGCGTTTCCGGGGCGATTTAGGGCACTTGATTGACCAGATTGGCCTGGAATACTTGCAATTTCCTAACGGTCGAATTCGGTGACGTCGGATCGTCAGCAAGACTCGCTGTCCCTTTCCTGTCGAGAGGTCCTGTGGAGGTGGTCGCATATGCGAAGGCACCCACTCAGTCTACTTGGCATATAAGGTGCGGCATTCAGCATACTCAATGGGGTAGGAGGAGGTCAAAAAAAAAGCTGTCATTTTGTTGTCATTTCTAGGCTAAAACAGCCCAAAAACAACCCAAATAATGACAGCCTTCTTCTTGCTAACTACTTGATTCTAAACAATTCAGTGGTGGAGACGGCGGGAATCGAACCCGCGTCCGCAAGCACTCCACAGACAGTTCTACATACTTAGCACTATCATTTAATTTAACTCAGCCAGCACGGATGTGCACGTTATGGGCAAGCGAGTTACCTATTATTTAGTCGGACGCTAAGTAACCCAGCGTACGACGAGTCCCTGTAAATGACTCTAGAGCTTTTGACGGCCCACCCCAGGGACGAGGTGTTCTAGAGCTAACAGCGATTAAGCTGCCAGTGCGTACGAGTTATCGTTTGCAGTTAAGTTTTTTCTGGGTGTATTTACGAGGTAACCAGCCCTCGGTATGCCCTGCGCTGCTTTGCAACCCACGTCGAAACCAGGTCGTCCCCACAGAACCTTCATTGTAGCGCAATCTTCACACTCTTGCATGACGCATTCGCAGTAATGGACATATGGCCAGGCTGATGCGGTTTCAAGCCACTCTCACGCCGCCAGCTGACGCTCCCGCGCCGCTTTTACCACCGTGCTGACCAGCTCCAGCAACGCTTGCGGCGTGTCCAGCAGATGGTCGGCCTTCCAGTGCTGCGGCTCGATGGCGCCGCAATAGCCCCAGGCGCAGGCGACCGTGCGCATGCCGGCGGCGCGGCCGGCCTGGATGTCGCGCAGGTCGTCGCCCACGTACCAGCAGTCTTGCGGCGCCAGGTCCAGGCGGCGGGCCGCTTCCAGCAGGGGGGCGGGGTGGGGTTTCGGGTGCGCCATGGTATCGCCCGAGATCACGCAGCCGGCGCCGCCCAGGCCGATCTGGCCGACCAGCGGGTCGGTGAAGCGGGCCGCCTTGTTGGTGACCACGCCCCAGGCCAGGCCCAGGGCGCTCAAGCCTTCCAGCATGGCGGGGATGCCGTCGAACAAGCGGCTCTCCACGGCCAGGGCCGCTTCGTAGTTGGAAAGAAAAGCGTCTTTCAAGGCTTCATAGCCGCTTTCGCCCGGCTGCACGCCATACGACGCGGCTATCATGCCGCGCGCGCCCGCCGAGGCGGTGGGGCGCAGGATGTCGTACGGGGTCGGTGCCAGGCCGGCGCGCGCGCGCAGCAGGTTGATGGCCGCCGCCAGGTCGGGCGCGGTGTCGGCCAGGGTGCCGTCGAGGTCGAACAGGATGGCGCGCGGGGCTGGCAGATGGTCAGTGATCATGGCGGGCGAAATGTGTCAAGTAGGAATGAAAAATGGCGGCCGCAGCCGCCTTGTTTTGTGCGTGATGGTTACAGGGGCCGGGTGCAGGCCACCAAATAATTGACGCTGGTATCGCTGTTAAGTGAGTAAATCTTGGTCAAGGGATTGTAGCCCATGCCGCGCATGCTGTTGACGTCCAGGCCGGCGCTGCGCACGTATTGCGACAGTTCGGCCGGGGTGATGAATTTGTCGTAGTCGTGCGTGCCTTTCGGCAGCAGGCGCAAAAGGTATTCGGCGCCCAGGATGGCGAACAGGTAGGCTTTCGGGTTGCGGTTCAAGGTCGACAGGAAAACATGGCCGCCCGGCTTCACCAGGGCGGCGCAGGCCTTGACGATGGCGGCCGGGTCCGGCACGTGCTCGAGCATTTCCATGCAGGTCACGACGTCGAACTGGCCAGCCTCTTCCTCGGCCATGGCTTCGGCGGCGATCAGCTTGTAGCGCACCTTGGCGCCCGATTCCAGGCTGTGCAGGTCGGCCACCTTCAGCGCCTTGTCGGACAGGTCGATGCCCGTCACGTCGGCACCCTTGCGGGCCATCGATTCGGCCAGGATGCCGCCGCCGCAGCCGATGTCGATCACGCGCTTGCCGGCCAGCGGCACTTTCGCGTTGATCCATTCCAGGCGCAGGGGGTTAATTTCGTGCAGGGGACGAAACTCGGAAGTGGGGTCCCACCAGCGGTGGGCCAGCTCACTGAATTTTTGGATTTCAAGAGGGTCGGCGTTCATAGGTCGAATAATAGCGGCAATTTTACAATTGGGCAGCCACGGACGAAAAAAAACCCCGCCGTAGCGGGGTTTTTTCATGCAGTCCTTGACTTGCGCGCCAACTTGCGGCAAGCGCCAGGTTTGCGGTTCAGCTATTACTTGTTGCGGGTACCGACAACTTCGATTTCCACGCGACGGTTTTTAGCACGGCCTTCAGCGGTAGCGTTGCTAGCCACTGGTTGTTTTTCGCCTTTGCCTTCGGTGTACACGCGGTTGCTTTCAACGCCTTTGGAAACCAGGTAGGCTTTGACAGCATCAGCACGACGTACCGACAGTTTTTGGTTGTAAGCATCGGTGCCGACGGAGTCGGTGTGACCCACAGCGATGATGACTTCCAGGTTGATGCCGCCCAGTTGTGCGGTCAGCTCGTCCAGCTTGGCTTTGCCGTCTGGCTTCAGCGTAGCTTTGTCGAAATCGAAGAATGCATCAGCAGCGAAGCTGACTTTTTCCGAGGTAGGAGCAACGACGACTGGTACTGGTACCACGACGACTGGTGCTGGAGCAACTACGACTGGTGGCGGAGGTGGAGCCACGCATTTGCCGTCTTGCAGAGTTTCTGGCTCTACGCACAGGGGGACGTCGCAACCTGGCACCGCGTCAGCAGGTGTCCAGTAACCGGTACGCCAGCACAGGCCGAATGGGTCACGCACGATAACGCCGCGAGCATCTTGCACGTAAGCGCTTTTTGGGCTAGGTGCTTTGATGTCAGTAGTAACTGGCGCGAACGGTGGGGAGGTTGGGGTTTGGGCCGAAGCCGAGCCAGCAATCACTGCGGATGCAGCGAAAAACAGCGTTACAAATTTATTCATTCTTTTTTCCTTTCGGGGGGTGATATCCGCAGAACAACACTGCGCTACTGGTGCTACGTGCCAAGATTTTATCATGTAGACCATATGCGCTCGTTTCAGATTGCGAAACTAGCAATTAACTTCCCAGTCATTTTGCCACACGCATCAGGGGCACACGACCGTGGTTAAATCAAAGCTTGCCCGATTTTAGACCGCACGTTGTTTTCGCGCAACGTAAATGCCCATTTGTAACGCATCTGTAACAATTGATCGCTTTTTTTGCCTCTTTTTAGGGCAGAGGCCTTGAACTGGTATTGCCATTGTGCATTATCGAATGAGGGGGTGCATGCACCCGGTGCAAACTGTCAATATTGCCGGCCTGGCCAATTTGTACAGGTAGCTGGGCGCGCATGCTAAAATCGTGCGCTTGGCTGTTAAGAGTGCTAAACAAAAAGCGCACGGCGGCGCGGCATGGCCCGGACGTACCAGCGGTACGCCTGGCGGCATTGCCGCTGCCCTGTCCATTTTTTTGCCTGGCAGTCCGCCATAACAGCCACCCAGGATATGCAGTATTGCGTCATACATTGCGTAGCAGATAAGTTAACCACAGCCTGAGAGCAGTCGAACCGCCAATGGATCAATTCGCAAAAGAAACAATTCCAATTTCCCTCGAAGAAGAGATGCGCAAGAGCTACCTCGATTACGCCATGAGCGTGATCGTCGGCCGCGCTTTGCCGGATGCGCGCGATGGCTTGAAGCCAGTGCACCGCCGGGTCTTGTTCGCGATGCATGAAATGAACAACGTGTGGAACCGCCCTTACGTCAAGTGCGCCCGCGTGGTCGGCGAAACCATGGGTAAATACCATCCCCACGGCGACGCCTCGATCTACGACACCTTGGTGCGCATGGCGCAAGATTTTTCGCTGCGTTACATGCTCATCGATGGCCAGGGCAACTTCGGCTCCGTCGACGGCGACGGCGCCGCGGCGATGCGTTACACCGAGTGCCGCCTGGACAAGATCGCCAGCGAACTGCTGGCCGACATCGACAAGGACACCGTCGACTTCCAGCCCAACTATGACGGCAAGGAAAAGGAACCGACGGTCTTGCCGACGCGTATCCCGAACCTGCTGATCAACGGCTCCTCCGGCATCGCCGTGGGCATGGCGACGAATATTCCGCCACACAACATCACGGAAGTCATCAACGGCGCCCTGCACGTGCTGCGCAATCCGGACTGCACGATCGATGAATTGATCGAGCTGATCCCGGCGCCCGATTTCCCGACCGCCGGCATCATCTACGGCGTGTCCGGCGTGCGCGACGGCTACCGCACGGGCCGTGGCCGCGTGGTCATGCGCGCCAAGACGCACTTCGAGGAATACGGCAAGGACGGCGGCCGCATCGCCATCATCGTCGACGAGCTGCCATTCCAGGTCAACAAGAAGTCCTTGCTGGAACGCATCGCCGAAAACGTGCGCGACAAGAAGCTGGACGGCATTTCCGACATCCGCGACGAATCCGACAAGTCGGGCATGCGCGTGGTGATCGAGCTGAAACGCGGCGAAGTGCCGGAAGTGGTGCTGAACAACCTGTACAAGCAGACGCAGCTGCAAGACACCTTCGGCATGAACATGGTGGCCCTGGTCGACGGCCAGCCGAAACTGCTGAACCTCAAGCAGATGCTGCAATGCTTCCTGTCGCACCGCCGCGAAGTGGTTACGCGCCGCACCGTGTTCGAACTGCGCAAGGCGCGCGACCGGGGCCACGTGCTCGAAGGCCTGGCCGTCGCGCTGGCCAACATCGATGACTTCATCGCCATCATCAAGGCCGCGCCGACGCCGCCGATCGCCAAGGTCGAACTGATGGCCAAGGCATGGGATTCGTCCGTCGTGCGCGAAATGCTGGCCCGCACGGGCGACGGCACGACGCCAGGCGGCGTGGATGCCTACCGTCCGGAAAACCTGCCGAAGCACTACGGCATGCAGACGGATGGCCTGTACAAGCTGTCGGACGACCAGGCGCAGGAAATTTTGCAGATGCGCCTGCAGCGCCTGACCGGCCTGGAGCAGGACAAGATCGTCAACGAGTACCGCGACATCATGGCGCACATCGCCGACTTGCTCGACATCCTGGCCAAGCCGGAGCGCGTCACCGTCATCATCACCGACGAAATGACCGTGGCGATGAACGAATACGGCGCCGGCAACAAGGACGCGCGCCGCTCGCAGATCGAGTTGAATGCGACCGACCTGGAAACGGAAGACCTGATCACGCCGCAGGACATGGTCGTGACCCTGTCGCACACGGGCTACATGAAGGCGCAGCCGATCACCGAATACCGCGCGCAAAAACGCGGTGGCCGCGGCAAGCAGGCGATGGCGACGAAAGAGGAAGACTGGATCGACCAGCTGTTCATCGCCAACACGCACGACTACATCCTGTGCTTCTCGGATCGTGGCCGCATGTACTGGCTGAAGGTATGGGAAGTGCCGCAAGGCTCGCGCAACTCGCGCGGCAAGCCGATCGTCAACATGTTCCCGCTGCAGGACAACGAAAAGATCACCGTGATCCTGCCGCTGTCGGGCGAGAACCGCACCTTCCCGGAAGACCATTACGTCTTCATGTCGACCAGCCTGGGCACCGTGAAAAAGACGCCGCTGAAGGACTTCAGCAATCCACGCAAGGCCGGCATCATCGCGGTCGACCTGGACGACGGCGACTTCCTGATCGGCGCCGCGCTGACCGATGGCCAGCACGACGTGATGCTGTTCTCCGATTCGGGCAAGGCGGTGCGCTTCGACGAAAACGACGTGCGTCCGATGGGCCGCACGGCGCGCGGCGTGCGCGGCATGAACCTGGAAGAAGGCCAGCACGTGATCGCCCTGCTGGTGGCCGAGAACGAGCAGCAATCGGTGCTGACGGCCACGGAAAACGGCTACGGCAAGCGTACGCCGATCACCGAGTACACGCGCCATGGCCGTGGCACGAAAGGCATGATCGCCATCCAGACCAGCGAGCGCAATGGCAGAGTGGTAGCCGCGACCCTGGTCGATACCACCGATGAGATCATGCTGATCACCACCGGCGGCGTGCTGATCCGCACCCGCGTGTCGGAAATCCGCGAGATGGGCCGCGCGACGCAGGGCGTGACCCTGATCGCCGTGGAAGACGGCACCAAGCTGTCGGGCCTGCAGCGCGTGGTGGAAACGGACATCGACGAAGTCGAGCTGACGACGGAAGCGGGCACCGATGCCGCGCCGGCGGCGGCCGAACCAGCCGATCCGGCTGCAGCCGACCGGATCGATCCGGCCCAGCCGGAGTAAGATGATTGGGGCTCTTTCGGGAGCCCCAATTGCTATTGGCGCGCCATCGCGTGGCGCCGCCAGCATATTTTCGCATGTCGGCTCGGTCCGTCGGGCGTAAGCCGACATGCACCACCGGCAATGTCCTTTTTACCAGTCATTCAACATCCCGCATGCCATGAGAAAAATCGTCGCCACCTTCTTCGCCGCGTTTTCGCTGGCCTTCCTTGCGACCCTGCCAGCCCTGGCGCAGAGCGCGCAGGCGACGCCGGCGCGCCAGGCCGCGCCCAGCCCCGCCATGAACGTGGCCGTGCGGCGCATGCTCGACGCGATGCAGTTCCCGCAGCTGACGCGCAGTATCTTCGACCAGATGCTGCAATCGGTGCCGGCCATGATCCGCCAGTCGGCGCAGCAGCAAATCAATACCGACCCGCGGCTCGACGAGCAGCGCAAGGCGCGCGCGCTGGCCAGCGCCGAGGAAGAGATTCCCCTGGCCGTCGGCACCTTGACGCAGGTGCTGGCCGACCCCACCCTGATCGACGAACTGGCCGCCGAGATGGTGCCACTGTACGCGCGCTATTACACGGTGCAGGAAGTCGAGCAGCTGACGGCGTTTTACCAGACGCCGCTGGGGCGCAAGATGCTGTCGACCATGCCGCAGCTGTCGGCCGAATCGATGGCCATCAGCCAGCGCGTGCTGATCCCGCGCGTGAACGCCGTGCTGGAGCAAGTCATGCGGGCGGCCACGCAGCCGTCCCACTAATTTCCAATTTCGCCAAGGACTGTATCGTGACTCATATCTACAATTTTTCCGCCGGCCCGGCCGTCCTGCCCAAGGAAGTGCTGGCGCAAGCCGCTCTTGAAATGCAGGACTGGCATGGCAGCGGCATGTCGGTGATGGAAATGAGCCACCGTGGTCCCGAGTTCATCTCCATCTACCAGCAGGCCGTGGCCGACCTGCGCGAACTGCTGGCCGTGCCCGAGAACTACAAGATCCTGTTCCTGCAGGGCGGCGGCCTGGGCGAGAACGCCATCATCCCCATGAACCTGGTGGGCCATGGCGCCACGCAGCCGGCCACCGTCGACTTCGTGCACACGGGTTCGTGGTCCGGCAAGTCGATCAGGGAAGCGGCCAAGTACGCCGCCGTCAACGTGGCGGCATCGTCGCAGGCGGGCGGTTTCACGCACGTGCCGGCCGTCTCGGACTGGCAGCTGACGCCGGGCGCCGCCTACCTGCACATCTGCACCAATGAAACCATCGATGGCGTGGAATTCCAGCAGGCGCCGAATGTCCCTGCCGGCACCACCATCGTGGCCGACATGTCCTCGCACATCCTGTCGCGCGTGATCGACGTGTCGCAGTACGGCGTGATCTTCGGCGGCGCGCAAAAGAATATCGGCCCGGCCGGCCTGACGGTGGTCATCGTGCGCGAAGACCTGCTGGGCAAGGCGCTGGCCATCTGCCCGTCGGCGTTCGACTGGTCCATCGTGGCCGAACATGAGTCGATGTACAACACGCCGCCCACCTACGGCATCTACATCGCCGGCCTGGTTTTCCAGTGGCTCAAACGCCAGGGTGGCGTGGCAGCCATGGAACAGCGTAATATTGAGAAAGCGGCGCTGCTGTATGCGGCGCTGGATGCGGACGATTTCTACCAGAACCGGGTCGCCCCGGAATACCGCTCGCGCATGACCATCCCGTTCTACCTGCGCGACGAGAGTCTGAACGACGCATTCCTGGCCGGCGCCAAGCAGCGCGGCCTGCTGCAGCTGAAGGGCCACAAGTCCGTCGGCGGCATGCGTGCATCGATCTATAACGCGATGCCGATCGAGGGCGTGCAAGCCCTGGTCAACTATTTGAACGAGTTTGCCGGACGCTAGAATGCCTGCCAAAAAGTCCACGGCGTTGTTGCATTGCCTTGTCGTACATTCGTACTGTCAGCGGCAACGCGCCTAGCCCTGATCATTTTGTCCGGCATTCTCATGAATAAGCGCGCCGGCCCGCCGCCGGCGCAGGCCGCGCGGCAATGATTGAAGTACAGCTGACGAAACAAACCAACCATGACCGATAAATTGAAACCGCTGCGCGAACAGATCGATGCGATCGACGCGCAAATTCTCGACCTCCTGAACCGCCGCGCGCAGATCGCCCAGCAAGTGGGCCACGTGAAGGCGGAAACGCAGGCGCCCGTGTTCCGCCCCGAGCGCGAAGCGCAAGTGCTGCGCGGCGTCGCCGAACGCAACCCCGGCCCCATGGGCGACCGCGAAGTGCAGACCATCTTCCGCGAAATCATGTCGTCCTGCCGCTCGCTGGAAAAGCGCGTCACCGTGGCCTATCTTGGCCCGGCCGGCACCTTCAGCGAACAGGCCGTCTATCAGCAGTTCGGCAGCGCCGTCGAAGGCTTGCCGTGCGCTTCCATCGACGAAGTGTTCCGTTCCGCCGAGGCGGGAACGGCGGACTTCGGCGTCGTGCCCATCGAAAATTCCTCGGAAGGCGCCGTCAACCGCACCCTGGACATGATGCTGCAGACTAGCCTCATCATCAGCGGCGAGGTGGCGATCGCCGTGCACCACAGCCTGATGAGCAAGAGCGGCAACATGGATGGCGTCACCTCCATCTGCGCCCATTCGCAGGCGCTGGCCCAATGCCAGGTATGGCTGAACCAGAACTACCCGCACATCGCCCGCCACGCCGTGGCCTCGAACGCGGAAGCGGCGCGCATGGCCGGCGAAGACCCGACTGTGGCGGCCATCGCCAGCGAACTGGCGGGCGCGCAGTACAAGCTGGGCGTGGTGAAAGGCCATATCCAGGACGACCCGCACAACCGCACGCGCTTTGCCGTCGTCGGCACCTTGCAGACGGCGCCGTCGGGCAAGGACCAGACCTCGCTGGTGCTGGCCGTGCCGAACAAGGCGGGCGCCGTCTACCAGCTGCTGGCGCCACTGGCCAGGCACGGCGTGTCGATGACGCGCTTCGAGTCGCGCCCGGCGCGCATGGGCAGCTGGGAGTATTATTTCTATGTCGACGTGGAAGGCCACGTGCATGACGCGGCCGTCGCCCAGGCGCTGGCCGAGCTGCAGAGCAATGCGGCGTTTTTCAAGGTGCTGGGGTCGTATCCGGTCAGCCTGTGACGTCGACGGTGGTGTCGGATTACGGCCTGCGGCCTGATCCGACCTACAATAAGCCGTAGGTCGGGTTAGCGCAGCGTAACCCGACAACATCCACCAGTCCGATCAATTACCAACTTTTAAAGCACACCATGTCTAAAAATATCGGTCCAGAATACGTCCGCGCCATCGCCCCTTACCAGAGCGGCAAGCCGATCGCGGAAGTCGCGCGCGAATTCGGCCTCGACGAGGCAGCCATCGTCAAGCTGGCGTCGAATGAAAACCCGTATGGCATGCCGGAATCGGCCAAGCAGGCGATGATTGCCGCCATCGATGACCTGGGGCGCTACCCGGACGCCAACGGCTTCGACCTGAAAGCCGTGCTGTCGAAGCGCTATGACGTGCCGGCCGACTGGATCACGCTGGGCAACGGCAGTAACGACATCCTGGAAATCGCCGCGCACGCCTTCGTGCAGCATGGCCAGTCCGTCGTGTACTCGCAGTACTCGTTCGCCGTCTACGCGCTGGCCACGCAAGGCCTGGGCGCGCGCCACATCGTCGTGCCGGCGCAAGCCTATGGCCATGACCTGGACGCCATGGCGGCGGCCATCGCCGACGACACGCGCCTGGTCTTCATCGCCAATCCGAACAACCCGACCGGCACCTTCCTGACGGCCGCGCAGCTCGAAGCGTTCCTGCAGAAAGTGCCGCAGCACGTGGTGGTGGTGCTGGACGAAGCCTACAACGAGTTCCTGTCGGCCGATGACCAGTACGAGTCGACCGCGTGGGTGCGCCAGTATCCGAACCTGGTGGTTTCGCGCACCCTGTCGAAGGCCTACGGCCTGGCCGGCCTGCGCATCGGTTTCGCCATCGCCCAGCCGGCGCTGACGGACTTGATGAACCGCATCCGCCAGCCGTTCAACGTCAATTCGCTGGCGCAGGCGGCCGCGATCGCGGCCCTGAACGACAAGGCATTCCTCGAACAAAGCGCGCGCAACAACGCCGCCGGCTATCAGCAGTTCACGGAAGCGTTCACCCAATTAGGCCTGGAATTCGTGCCATCGCACGGCAATTTCGTGCTGGTGAAAGTGGGCGCCGACGACGAGGCGGGCGCGCGCGTGAACCTGGCGCTGCTCAAGCAGGGCGTCATCGTGCGTCCCGTCGGCAGCTACGGCTTGCCGCAATGGCTGCGCATTTCCATCGGCCTGCCGCAGGAAAACGCCATCTTCATCGCCGCGCTGACGAAAGCGCTGGCCTGACGCCATGACGACGCCTGCACTGAAAAAAATCGTCATCTTCGGCGTAGGCCTGATCGGCGGCTCGTTTGCGCGCGCGCTGAAACACGCGGGCGCGGTGACCACGGTGGTCGGCATGGGCCGCTCGCCGGCGTCGATGGCGCGGGCCCTGGAACTGGGCATCATCGACGAGATCGGCGCCGATATGGCCACTGCCATGGCGGGCGCCGACCTGGTGCTGCTGGCCGCGCCCGTGGCGCAGACGGGCGCCATCCTGGCGTCCATCGCGCCGCACCTGCAGCCCGGCACCGTCGTCACCGACGCGGGCAGCACGAAAAGCGACGTGGTGGCGGCGGCGCGCGCGGCCTTGAAAGACAAGGCGGCGCAGTTCGTGCCCGGCCACCCGATCGCGGGACGCGAGACGAATGGCCCCGATGCGGCCATCATCGATCTGTATCAAGGCAAGAAAGTGGTGCTCACGCCGCTGGCGGAAAACGCCGCGGCCGACGTGGAGCGGGTGGCGGGCGCCTGGCGCGCCTGCGGCGCCATCCTGCACACCTTGACGCCCGAAGAGCATGACAAGGTATTTGCCGCCGTCAGCCATCTGCCGCATCTGCTGGCCTTTGCGCTGGTCGACGACATCGCCAGGAAGCCGCACGCGGGCCTGCTGTTCCAGTATGCGGCCAGCGGCTTTCGCGACTTTACGCGCATCGCCGGCTCATCGCCGGAAATGTGGCGCGACATCAGCCTGGCCAACCAGCCGGCGCTGCTGCACGAACTGGACGCCTACCTGGCGCAGCTGACGGCCCTGCGCGCGCACCTGGCCGCCCAGGACGGCGCGGCCATCGAAGGCGTGTACGCGAACGCCCAGCACGCCCGGCAGCAATGGATCGAGGCGATCGAAACGGCGGAAGCGCCCGCGCCCACACAATAATTGAAGGATTCCAGCATGACCCAGACCAAGCACTACCCCCACCATATCGATCTCAAGCCGGTGATGCACGTCGAAGGCACGGTGCGCCTGCCCGGCTCGAAAAGCATTTCCAACCGCGTGCTGCTGCTGGCCGCGCTGGCCAGGGGCACGACGAAGATCGTCGACCTGCTCGCCTCCGACGACACTTTCGTCATGCTCACGGCATTGACCTCGCTGGGCGTGAAATGGACGCAGGACGAGCTGCAGGGCGACCCGGCCACGGCGCACCAGATCCACCACGTGGAAGGCTGCGGCGGCGTCTTCCCGCACCACGAAGCGGACCTCTTCATGGGCAATGCCGGCACGGCGATCCGCCCGCTGACGGCGGCGCTGGCCGTGATCGGCGGCGATTACACCCTGCATGGCGTGTCGCGCATGCACGAGCGCCCCATCGGCGACCTGGTCGACGCGCTGAACGCCGTTGGCACGCAGATCGAGTACACGGGCGAGCAGGGCTTCCCGCCGCTGCGTATCCGCCGCGGCCACATCCATGCGCAGCGCATCGCCGTGCGCGGCAATGTGTCGAGCCAGTTCCTGACGGCCCTCCTGATGGTGGCGCCGCTGATGGCGCGCGACCATGCGGTGAGCATCGACGTCACGGGCGAGCTGATCTCGAAGCCGTACATTGAAATCACCTTGAACCTGATGCGCCGCTTCGGCGTGACGGTCGAGCATGACGGCTGGCAGTCGTTCACCGTGCAGCCGGGCCAGCAGTACCAGAGCCCGGGCACGATCCACGTGGAAGGCGACGCTTCGTCGGCGTCGTATTTCCTGGCGGCCGGCGCCATCGGCGGCGGTCCCGTGCGCGTGGAAGGCGTGGGACGCGACAGCATCCAGGGCGACGTGCGCTTCGTCGAAGCCTTGCAGCAGATGGGCGCGACCATCACCATGGGCGAAAACTGGATCGAGGCCCGCTCGAACGGCCCCTTGAAAGCCGTCGACATGGATTTCAACCACATTCCCGACGCGGCCATGACGATCGCCGTGGCCGCCCTGTACGCGGACGGCACCTCCACCTTGCGCAATATCGCCAGCTGGCGCGTCAAAGAGACGGACCGCCTGGCGGCCATGGCCACGGAGTTGCGCAAGCTGGGCGCGGAAGTGGAAGAGGGCGCCGACTACCTGCGCGTGACGCCGCCGGCCGAAATCGCCGCCGCCACCATCGACACGTATGACGACCACCGCATGGCCATGTGCTTCTCGCTGGCCTCGCTGGACGGCGCCGCCCGCCGCGGCAACGAAATGCGCATCAACGACCCGAAATGCGTGGCCAAGACCTTCCCCGAGTATTTCGCCGCGTTCGCGGGGATTGCCAAAGAGACTCTTATTTAACCGAAATCCAGGGTCAGACCCTCTCCACCCGCAACGCCAGCCCAGGCGTTGACGCAAGCGGGGGCCTGACCCCAGCCCTTGCCTTGGGGTTTAGTTCTTTTTAAAGTGACAAAATAATGCCGAACTCCCACATCCCAGTCATCGCCATCGACGGCCCCACCGCTTCCGGCAAGGGCACGGTGGCGCACCGCGTGGCCGACAAGCTCGGCTTCCATTACCTCGATTCCGGCGCGCTGTACCGCCTGACGGCCCTGTCGGCCCTGCGCCGGGGCACGGACTTGCGCGACGAACATGCTCTGGCCAAGCTGGCCGAGCACCTGCCGTGCCACTTCGCCGGCGGCGAAATCCTGCTGGCGCAGGAAAACGTCACCGAGCAGATCCGTGCCGAGGAAGTGGGCAATACGGCATCGAAGATTGCCGTGCTGCCCACCGTGCGCCATGCCCTGGTCGGTTTGCAGCTGGGCTTTCGCAAGACGCCGGGCCTGGTGGCCGACGGGCGCGACATGGGCACGGTGATCTTCCCGCACGCCGCGCTGAAGGTGTTTCTCACGGCCAGCGTCGAGGCGCGCGCGCAACGGCGCTACAAGCAATTGATAGACAAGGGTTTTTCTGCTAATATGGAAGACCTTCTGATGGATTTGCAGGCGCGGGACGAACGTGATACTCACCGTGCGATTGCGCCGCTGGTCCCCGCGGAAGGGGCGCATGTCCTCGATACCTCGGCCATGACGGCGGATGAAGCCGTTGAAACCGTGTTGAAATGGTATGCCGCTGTTGCAAAATAAGCAGCAAAACGGCGCGTATGGATGTGTAGTGCGTGCCGTGTGGTGCCCGTTGACGGCTCCTGGCCTGTCCGGGTGTGTCAAAAACCTAACCCAGTTTAAGTCGCATCGTGCGATCTCTGCTGGATAACCTGTGTGAACCCTATGTCTACTGTTACAACTAACGAATCTACCGGTATGGAAAGTTTTGCTGCGCTCTTCGAGGAATCGTTGTCGCGTCAAGATATGCGCTCCGGCGAAGTTATTTCCGCTGAAGTCGTGCGCCTCGACCACAATTTCGTGATCGTGAACGCCGGCCTCAAATCCGAAGCATTCATCCCTGTCGAAGAATTCAAGAACGACCACGGCGAACTGGAAGTCAAAGTTGGTGACTTCGTTTCCGTGGCGATCGAATCGCTGGAAAACGGTTTCGGCGATACCATCCTGTCGCGCGATAAAGCCAAGCGTCTGGCTTCGTGGCTGGCTCTGGAAAAAGCGATGGAATCGGGCGAAATCGTCGTCGGTACCGTCAATGGTAAAGTCAAAGGCGGTCTGACCGTGTTGACCAACGGCATCCGCGCATTCCTGCCGGGCTCGCTGGTTGATACCCGTCCTGTCAAAGACACCACCCCATTCGAAGGCAAAACCCTCGAATTCAAAGTGATCAAGCTGGATCGCAAGCGTAACAACGTGGTTCTGTCCCGCCGCGCCGTCATCGAAGCTTCGATGGGCGAAGAGCGTCAGAAACTGATGGAAACGCTGAAAGAAGGCACGGTCGTGACCGGCGTCGTCAAAAATATCACCGACTACGGCGCGTTCGTGGATCTGGGCGGTATCGATGGCCTGCTGCACATCACCGACCTGGCATGGCGCCGTGTACGTCACCCGTCGGAAGTGCTGACGGTTGGCCAGGAAATCACCGCCAAAGTCCTGAAATACGATCAAGAGAAAAACCGTGTTTCGCTGGGCGTGAAACAACTGGGCGACGATCCTTGGACCGGTCTGTCCCGTCGTTACCCACAAAGCACCCGTCTGTTCGGTAAAGTAACGAACCTGACCGACTACGGCGCGTTCGTTGAAGTGGAACAGGGTATCGAAGGTCTGGTACACGTTTCCGAAATGGACTGGACGAACAAAAACGTTGCTCCTAACAAAGTTGTCCAACTGGGCGACGAAGTGGAAGTCATGGTTCTGGAAATCGACGAAGAGCGTCGTCGTATTTCGCTGGGCATGAAACAGTGCAAAGCCAACCCATGGGACGACTTCGGTGTTACCCATAAGAAAGGTGACAAAGTCCGCGGCGCGATCAAATCGATCACCGACTTCGGCGTGTTCATCGGCCTGGCCGGCAACATCGACGGTCTGGTGCACCTGTCCGACCTGTCCTGGACCGAAACCGGCGAAGAAGCCGTGCGTCGCTTCAAGAAAGGTGACGAACTGGAAGCCATCGTTCTGGCCATCGACGTTGAGCGCGAGCGCGTTTCCCTGGGCGTCAAGCAACTGGAAGGTGACCCATTCAACAACTTCGCAGCCATGAACGACAAAGGCTCGCTGGTAACCGGTACCGTTAAATCGGTTGAGCCTAAAGGCGCCGTGATCCAACTGTCCGAAGAAGTCGAAGGCTACCTGCGCGCTTCCGAAATCTCGCGCGACCGCGTTGAAGATGCTGGCACGCACCTGAAAGTCGGCGATACCGTCGAAGCAATGGTGTTGAACATCGACCGCAAAGCCCGCGGTATCCAACTGTCGATCAAAGCGAAAGACAACGTGGAAACCCAGGAAGCCATGCAGAAGATGGCAGCTACCGACAACAACGCAGCTTCGGGCACCACCAGCCTGGGCGCCTTGTTGAAAGCTAAGTTCGATAACAAGAACTAAGACTGCGGATACGGCAGATGACAAAGTCCGAGCTGATCAACCGCCTCGCTGAGCGTTATTCTCAGCTGGTGGCGAAAGATGCGGAGTATGCCGTCAAGACCATTCTCGATGCGATGACCAACGCCCTGGCGACGGGCCAGCGCATCGAGATCCGCGGTTTTGGCAGTTTTGCCCTGAACAGCAGGCCCCCGCGCATCGGCCGCAACCCGAAATCCGGCGACAAGGTGATGGTTCCTGAAAAACGGGTACCTCACTTCAAGCCGGGCAAACAGTTGCGCGAGCGGGTGGACGCGATGGTCGGACAACCGATCATCGAGGATTAATCGTCTGCTGGAAGGCGACATAGAAAGCGGCGTCCTTGGATGCCGCTTTTTTTTGTTAATATGCTGAGAATACCTGACATAAGCTACTGCGCGTCGCGCTTTGCGGCCTGCGATGCTCACCGTACTTCAGTACGGTTGCGCTTCTCGGCCACAAATCACTGACGCTCGCTACGCTTCTGTCAGGCATTCCAAGGTTGTGCCATACAGGCACTTTTTGTACTTTCTGGGCGTATCGATGAAAATCATCTCCACCATCGTTGGCTGTGTTCTTTTCGTCCTGTTCTTCAGTTTTGCGCTGAAGAATGCGCAGGTTGTCGACCTGCATGTATTTCTCAATTATGAAATTCGCGGCCCCCTGGTCCTGATGCTGCTGGGCTTTTTTGTCGCCGGCGCCAGCCTGGGCGTATTGGCCCTGACGCCCACCGTGTTCCGTCACCGCCGCGAAGCGACCAAGCAAAAAACCACGATCGCCGCGCTGCAGACCGTTGGCGTGGCCAGCAATGTCCAGCCACAACCGGACAGCGTGAGCGCGCAGTAAGCGGCGCCGCCGCTCCTATCTTTTTACTCGAATAAAAATAAACGCATGGATATTGAACTCTGGTGGCTCTTGGGTATTCCCGTGTTTTTCGCACTGGGCTGGATTGCCGCGCGCGTCGACATCCATCAACTGGTGTCGGAATCGCGCAGCCTGCCGCGCAATTACTTCAAGGGCTTGAACTTCCTGCTCAATGAACAGCACGACAAGGCCATCGATGCCTTCATCGAAGTGGTCAAGCTGGACCCGGAATCGGCCGACATGCACTTCGCGCTGGGCAACCTGTTCCGCCGCCGCGGCGAGACGGAGCGCGCCATCCGCGTGCACCAGAACTTGCTGGCGCGTCCGGACCTGCCGCTGGAACAGCAGGGCCACGCCGCTTATGAGCTGGGCATGGATTACCTGAAGGCGGGCCTGCTGGACCGCGCCGAAGAAACCTTCAACGGCCTGGTCGATACGCAATATGCGGCCCAGGCGCGCCGCGCGCTGCTGGAAATCTACCAGCGCGAAAAGGAATGGCCGCGCGCCATCGAAGCGGCCATGGGCTTGCAGGAGTCGGGCGCCGGCGCGCGCCAGAAGGAAATCGCCCAGTTCTATTGCGAACTGGCGCATGACGCGCTGGTGCATCTGAAGCCGGACGAAGCCATGCCGCTGCTGGAAAAAGCCTTGCAGACGGACCGCAAGAGCGTGCGCGCCACCATCCTGACGGGCGACGTGCTGCTGGCGCGCGGCGACGTGGAAGGCGCGCTGACCACCTGGCGCCGCGTGGAGCAGCAAAGCGTGCCGCACGTGGCCCTGGTGGCGCAGCGCCTGATGGATGGCTACACGAAAGTGGGCCGTCCGCAGGAGGGTGTCAACCTGCTGCGCTCCTACCTGGAAGAGGCGTCGTCGATCGACCTGATCGAAGTGGTCTTCAAGGCCGTCATCGAGCTCGACGGCGTGGAAGCGGCAAAGCAGCTGGTCAGCGCGGAACTGCGCCGCACGCCTACCTTGCTGGGCCTGGACAAGCTACTGGAAGCACGCATGATGGATGCCCCGGCCGCCATCTGGTCCGAGCTGTCGATGGTGAAAAACCTGGTGCACGGCTACACGCAAAAGCTGGCCCGCTACCAGTGCAGCCACTGCGGCTTCAAGGCACGCCAGTTTTACTGGCACTGCCCAGGCTGCAACAAGTGGGAAACCTACCCGCCGCGCCGTACCGAAGAACTCAACGTCATGAACTAACCCTACACGCCACCTTGCCCCGCGCAACGTGGCGTGTACTTGTATGTAGCACCTGAAATTCACCAATAAGAAATACGGCACAACCATGAAAATCACCATTATCGGCACCGGCTATGTTGGCCTCGTGACCGGCGCCTGCCTGGCGGAACTGGGCAATGACGTCTTCTGCCTCGACCTTGACGCACAAAAGGTGGCCCTGCTCAACAGCGGCGGCATCCCCATCCATGAACCGGGCCTGGAAGAAGTCGTGGCGCGCAACCGCGCCGCCGGCCGCATGACCTTTTCCACCGACGTGGAAGCGGCCGCTGCGCATGGCGTGCTGCAATTCATCGCCGTCGGCACGCCGCCCGATGAAGACGGCTCGGCCGACCTGCAATACGTGCTGGCGGCCGCGCGCGGCATCGGCAAGTACATGACGGAATTCAAGGTCATCGTCGACAAGTCGACCGTGCCCGTCGGTACGGCGGAAAAAGTGCGCGCCGCCATCCAGGGCGAACTGGATGCGCGCGGCGTGGCCACCACCTTCTCGGTGGCGTCGAACCCGGAATTTCTCAAGGAAGGCGCGGCCGTCGAAGATTTCATGCGTCCGGACCGCATCGTCATTGGCGTCGATGCCACGCCGGACGGCGAGCGCGCGCGCGACTTGCTCAAAAGCCTGTACGCGCCGTTCAACCGCAACCACGAACGCACGTACTGGATGGACGTGCGCTCGGCCGAATTCACGAAGTATGCGGCCAACGCCATGCTGGCCACGCGCATCTCGTTCATGAATGAATTGGCGAACCTGGCCGACAAGGTGGGCGTCGATATCGAAGCCGTGCGCCACGGCATCGGCTCGGACCCGCGCATCGGCCACAGCTTCCTGTACGCCGGCTGCGGCTACGGCGGTTCGTGCTTCCCGAAAGACGTGCAGGCGCTGGAGCGCACGGCACGCAGCCATGGCCAGGAATTGCTGATCCTGCGCGCCGTGGAAGCGGTCAATGACAAGCAGAAACATATCCTCGGCGGTAAAGTGGTCAAGCGTTTCGGCGCGGACCTGACGGGCCGGAATTTCGCCGTATGGGGCCTGGCCTTCAAGCCGAATACGGACGACATGCGCGAGGCGTCGGCCCGCGTGCTGCTGGCCGACCTGTTGCAGCGCGGCGCCACGGTGGCCGTCTACGATCCCGTCGCCATGGCCGAGGCGCGCCGCGTGCTGCAGCTGGACCTGACGCCGGAGCAACTGGCCAAGGTGCGCTTCGCCGACAGCCCGCAGGATGCGCTGACGCAGGCTGATGCGCTGGCCATCGTGACGGAATGGAAAGCCTTCCGCAGTCCTGATTTCGACCAGATCAAGGCGCGCCTGAAGGAAGCCGTGATCTTTGACGGCCGCAACCTGTTCGAGCCGGCCGTCATGGCCGAGCATGGCATCGAATACCACGGGATCGGTCGCTCGATCCTGACGCGCGCATGAGCGCCCGCGACTTGACGGCGGTTGCCGCGCTGGCCCAGGTACGCCTGCTGGTGGTGGGCGACGTGATGCTGGACCGTTACTGGTTTGGCGATGTCAGCCGTATTTCGCCGGAAGCCCCCGTGCCCATCGTGCGCATCGAGAAGCGCGAAGAGCGCCTCGGCGGCGCGGCCAACGTGGCGCGCAATGCGGCCGCGCTGGGCGCGAAGACGAGCTTGCTGGGCGTGGTGGGCGACGACGAGGCCGGCAGCCAGGTCGAGCGCCTGCTCGAAGGCGGCGGCATCCACAGCTACCTGCAGCGCGATGCGGCCATCTCCACCATCATCAAGCTGCGCGTGATTGGCCGCCAGCAGCAGATGCTGCGCATCGATTTCGAGGATGCGCCCAGCGACACGGTGCTGCGCGACAAGCTCAAGCAATTTAATGCCCTGCTGCCCAGCTATGACGTGGTGATCCTGTCCGACTACGCCAAGGGCAGCCTGGTGAACGTGGCCGAGATGATCAAGGCGGCCCGCGCCGCCGGCAAGATCGTCATGGTCGACCCGAAAGGCGATGATTTCAGCCGTTATACGGGAGCGTCAGTGCTTACTCCGAATAAATCGGAATTGCGCCGCGTGATCGGCAACTGGAACACGGAAGAGCAGCTCACGGAGCGCGCGCAGCAGATGCGCGCGCAGCTGGGCCTGGAAGCCTTGCTGCTGACCCGCTCGGAAGAGGGCATGAGCCTGTACACGGCCGATGACGTACTGCACATGCCTACCGACGCGCGCGAAGTGTTCGACGTCTCGGGCGCCGGCGATACGGTGATCGCCACCATGGCGGCCATGCTGGGCGCCGGCATGAGCCTGAGCGACGCCGTGCGCACGGCCAACCGCGCCGGCGGCATCGTCGTTGGCAAGCTGGGCACGGCCACCGTCACCCGCGACGAGCTGTTTCCGCAATAATCTGCCGTCCTGCCTGCGCCAGTTCGTTTGATCTGGCGCAGGCTTTGCCTTCCTGCCGTGTCCCTGTCTTGTCAACCGTATCACGTCCCAGCCGTTAAAGCCGTTAAGGCGCCGTTCCTCCCTTGCGTTCGAGTCATCTTGAAACCACATCACGGAGAGATACCCATGTTTAAAAAAATACTGCTGGCCATCGCCACCCTGATCGCGACGATGGGCTTTGCCTTTGCCCAGGTTGATGTCAACAAGGCGGACCAGGCGGCACTCGACAGCGTCAAGGGCATCGGCCCTGTCACCTCGAAAGCCATTGTCGATGAGCGTGCCAAGGGCGGCGCCTTCAAGGACTGGGCCGATTTCGAAAGCCGCGTGAAGGGCATCGGACCGAAAAGCTCCGTGAAACTGTCGGAAGCGGGTCTGCAGGTGAACGGCCAGGCCAAGTCCGGCGCGCCGGCGGCGCCGGCTCCGGCGGTGAAAGCCGCCCCGGCAAAAAAGGAAACTGCTGTGAAGGAAGTTGCAGCGAAAGAAGCCGCACCGAAGCCAGCTGCTGTGACCGACACCGCTGCGGCGCCAGCCAAGACGGCCGCTGAAACGAAGAAAGAGGCTGCTGCCGCCAAGAAAGAAGCCAAGGCTGCCGCTGCCGCCGCCAAGAAAGAAGCGGCTGCCGCCAAGGCCGCTGCCGCTCCTGCCGCCGCTGCCGCTACCGATGGCGCCGCCACCGTGAAAACGGCCGCCGAGACGAAGAAGGAAGCTGCCGCCGCCAAGAAAGAAGCGAAGGCTGCCGCTGCTGCCGCGAAGAAGGAAGCGAAATTGGCCGCTGCCGATGCGAAGAAAGCGGAAGCGGAGAAAAAGTAAGCGTTTTACTGTAGAGCGTGCTGCGTGGTGGTGCCGCGCAGCATTGCAAGAAAACCCCGCGTGGTACCGGCCGCGCGGGGTTTTTTTATGCCGGTCCGGCAGGCGCTGGCGGCGTCATGGCTGGCTTCCAGGCAGCGCTGTAGCTGCCGCTGGCGTTCAGTCGGCTGACGTTGGCTGTGCTGCTGGCGGCACGCTGGCAGGCGCGCGGCGCCAGGGCGCCAGCAGCTGGCCAGGCAGGCTGACGGGCATGGGCGCCTCGATGCCGCAGCTGGCCGGCCACTCGGCGGGCAGGTGGTGGGTGCCGAAGATGCGGTCCAGCACGGGCAAGGTCGAGGCGTAATTGCGGTTGATATGCTCGACCTTGCTGTGATGCCAGTGGTGGAAGGCGGGCGTGGCCACCAGCCATTCGAGCGGGCCGAAGCGCCAGCGCAGGTTGGCGTGGATGAAGAAGCCCCAGACGGTGCCGATCAACAACAGCAGCACGGGCGCGGCGCTGCCGGCCGCGCCGGGGCCGGCCAGGCCCAGCAAATAGAGCGGCGTCAGGCCGAACAGGCGCGTGACGACCATGTCGACGGGATGGGTGCGAGTATTGGCGAGGAAATACAGGTGCTCCGTGCTGTGATGCACGGCATGGTAGCGCCACAGCCATGCAATTTCATGGCTCAGGCGATGGCCCCAGTAAGTGCCGACTTCGCCGATCAGCAGGCCCAGCAGTAGTTTTGCCCACAGGGGCAATGAAGCCATGGCGGCAGGCACGGCATCGGGCAGCAGGCGCTGGCCGGCGACGGCGACCAGGGCCAGGGGCACGGCCAGCAGCGCGGCCGGCAGCAGGCTGCTGATGAAATAGAAGCCCAGGTCGCTGAGCAGTTCCGCGCGCGAGCGTCCCCCGTGGCGTTCGCCAAAGAAGCGTTCGAGCGGCACGAAGATGACGGCCAGCAGCACCAGCCACAGGCTCAGGCGCAGGACATCGATGACGATGCCGGGAAGTTGCGTTTGCAGGGTGTGCAGCAGGCTCA
Organism: Janthinobacterium foliorum; assembly: GCF_978021625.1. Taxonomy (NCBI): domain Bacteria; kingdom Pseudomonadati; phylum Pseudomonadota; class Betaproteobacteria; order Burkholderiales; family Oxalobacteraceae; genus Janthinobacterium; species Janthinobacterium foliorum. Next base: position 37,771 of record NZ_CDXDQE010000010.1, read on the forward strand.
TGGCAGGGATGTGATTGGCCAGTGAAAACCCCGGCCCAGGAAATGCCGGTGCGGATGTGCCCGCGCGCCAGGGCGTAACAAATTCGCAGCGAGCGGATGCGCGGCTGAGATGCCCAGCTGTACTACAAGTACAGCGAGCATCGCCGGGCGCGCCCGGCGCCGCGCCGTCGGTTTTGTCAGCCTTTGCGGCGGCGCGCCATGAAGCCGATCAAGCCCAGGCCGCCGATCAGCATGCCCCAGGTCGACGGTTCCGGCACGGCCGACACCAGCGACACGCCGTCGAGCAGCATGAACGGTGGCGCGCCCGTCGGGCTGCCCTTGGCCATGAACGACAGCAGTTCGCTGCTATTCGTGGCCGTGAAGGTCATGCTGGTCTGGTGCCAGCCCGTGAAACCCTGGCTGACGTTGGCCAAGGAGGCCGTCTGCTGCTTGCTGTTGCCCAGCGAAACGTCCCAGTAATTGATCGGATTGTCACCGCGGAAACCCACTTGCTGGGCCGCGCCATACGAGAAGCTCAGGGTGTAAGCCTGGCCGGCCACCAGGCCGCTCACCAGTTGCGTGACGGGACCAGGAAAGTAATCCCAGTCGGCGGCCAGCACGTTGCCGCCCGTGGGGCTCACGCCCAGGCCGTTTTGCGGGCCGCGGCCGCTGTAGGAATTCGGACCCCACAAGGCCAGCGCCGTCTTGGCGTTGGTGTCGTCGATGTTGTTGCCGTTCAAGACGAAGTTATAGCCCTTGCTGGACCAGTCGGTCAGGTAGGTGCGGTCGTCGCGGGCGTAGTTGCCTTCGTTCAGCTGTTTCGAGGTGCCATTGCTGGTCAGTTCGAAGTCGCCGTTCTTGACGAGGTTGGCAGAGGCAGCCTGGGCGCCGGTAGCGCACAGGGTGGCAGCGGCGGCCAGCGCCAGCAGATTCAATGTATTACGCATGAGAGTAGCTCCAAAAGTGACAGGTGGGTATTGCAGTCTGTCGGCGAGCTTTTGGCCAACGATAGGTTTATCGCGGAAGGGGCGAGTGGGTGATGCAAAAATATTTCTGTGACAACTATTGTGTCTTGTTGGCTAGATTATAGCAGCGTTTGGCAAAAACACACGGCACATGTCTTGAAAACAACATATATTTTTATTTGGTAACTTCGTCAAGCTTGGGTTTTTTGCATGCGCGTGCCGCTACAGCTGCGACTCGATCGGCAGCCAGCGCATCACGGACACCAGGGTGCGGCGCCAGAAACCCGCTTCCGGGTCGTGCATCCACACCTTGGCCGGCTCTTCGGTGGCGTCGGACCAGCGCAGCGCGCCGCCGTCGAGGAACAGGCGGTAGCTGGTGTCGCTCGATGTCGAGCGCAGGAACAGCTCGCGCATGTCGGCCGCCAGCGCGGCATCGGTGAACAGGACGCCCATTTCCGTATTCAGCTGGGCCGAGCGGGGATCGAGGTTGAAGGAGCCCACGAAGCCCCGCTCGCCATCGACCACCACGGCCTTGGTATGCAGGCTGGCACGGCTGGAACCCATCAGGCTGATGCGCTTGCGGTGCAGGGTCTTCAATTCAAACAGGTCGACACCGCCGTCCAGCAGCAGCTGGCGGTAGCGCGCATAGCCGGCGTGCACGAGGGCCACGTCGGTGGCGGCCAGCGAGTTGGTCAGCACGCTGACGCGGACGCCGGCGGCAACCTTGTCGCCCAGCATGGCGCTGAGCGCCTCGCCGGGCACGAAGTAGGGCGAAGTCAGCAGCGCTTCCTTGCGCGCCTGGCTCAGCAGTGGCAGCAAGCTGTGCATGAGCCAGTGCTCGCTGCGCTGCAGGCTGGCCACGGGCGCGGCTTTTTCCGGCGGGTCCGACACCACCTGCACCTGTTCGCTCCAGTGCAGACGCAAGCGGCCATCCAGGTGGGCCTGCAGCTGGCCCGCATCGGTCAGTTGCTGCAGGTATGGCGATGCCCCCACTTCGCCAGTGAGCGCATCGAGCCTGGCGCGCACAGCCTGCAGTTCCGGCGCGCCTGCGTTCTTGCCTTCATGCAGGGCGCGGATGGGGATGACGGCGCGGCTGTTCCAGAAGCGGTCGAAGATATCGCTGGCTTGCTGCACGGCAGGGCCCACCAGCAGCAGATCCGCGTCCTGAAAATTGACTTGCTCGGCTGCATCGAAGTATTCATCGCCGATATTGCGCCCGCCGACGATGGCGACCCGGCCATCGACGATCCAGGCCTTGTTATGCATGCGCCGGTTCAAGCTCAGCACGCGCAAGGCCATTTCCACGGCGCGCAACCAGACGCCATCGCGGTTGCGGCCCGGATTGAAGATGCGCACCTCGATCAGCGGATGGCTGTCGAGCGCCAGGATGGCGGCGTCCTGGCCCCGCGCGTTGATATCGTCGAGCATCACGCGCACGCGCACGCCGCGGTCGGCCGCGCGCAGCAGTTCGCGCACCAGCAGGCGTCCCGTCACGTCGTTGTGCCAGATGTAGTACTGCAAGTCGATGCTGCGGCCCGCTTCGCGCGCGCTCAGGGCGCGCAGGGCAAACGCTTCCAGGTTCTCGTCGATCAGCGCCGTGCCGCTTTGCTGCGGACGCTGCGCCAGCTGCGGCGCCAGCACGCGGTCGAGCATGGTAGCGTCGGCCGCCACGGGCAGGGCAGTGCCCGGCGCGCCCAGCGAACGTTCGGCGAAGCGGCCATAGCTGTACAGGGCGGCCATGCTGAGTACGGCGAACAGCGCGGCGAACAGCAGCAGTTTGACGAGCATGCGGCGCACCGTCAGCGGACCGCCCACGCGCGGCGGCGGGCGGGAAGGGAGGAAGTGTGGCGCATGCGGAAGTCTTTCGTGATCGGTGCCGGGAGTGGCCGATTGTAGCAGTTTCTATAATGCACGATTTTCATCCTGGAACATCCTTGCCTATCGTCAAAAATGCGAGAATGGCCGTCTAACAATTCTCAGGAGACAGTGGCATGGTACGGATATTGACGGGAATGACGGCAGCGCTGCTGTCGGCGGGCGTGCTGGCGGCGCCGGCCAGCGACAGGACACAGCCGCAGATCGAGCGCGTCGTGGCAGAGATCTCGCCGCAGCGCATCGAAGCCCATGTGCGCAAGCTGGTCAGCTTCCAGACGCGCCACACCATGTCCGATACGGTTTCCGATACGCAAGGCATCGGCGCGGCGCGGCGCTGGATCAAGGCTGAACTCGAGCGCTGCGGCGCGCAGGCAGGCGGGCGCCTGCAGGTGGCGTTCGACAGCCATGTCGCGCCCGTGTCGAAACGCATTTCGCGGCCGACGGAAATCGTCAACGTGGTGGCGACCTTGCCGGGCAGCCAGCCGCAATCGGCCGAGCGCATCTATGTCGTCAGCGGCCATTACGACTCGCGCGCCACCGACGTGATGGATGCCAAGGGCGACGCGCCCGGCGCCAACGACGATGCCTCGGGCACGGCGGCCGTGATCGAGACGGCCTGCGTGATGGCGCGCCACCGGTTCGATGCCACCCTGGTCTTCATGGCGGTGGCGGCCGAGGAGCAGGGTTTGCTGGGTTCCGGCCACTGGGCAGAACAGGCGAAGCTGAAAAAGCTCAATATCGCCGGCATGCTCAATAACGACATTATCGGCAGTTCGCGCGCCGACGATGGCACCGTCGATGGCGGCCAGGTGCGCCTGTTTGCCGAAGGCATTCCTGCCGTCAAGGAAATGAGCGACGGCGTGCGCGGCCTGGTGGCGACGGGCGGGGAAAACGACTCGATCTCGCGCCAGCTGGCGCGTCATGTGAAACAGGTGGGCGAGCGCTATGTGCCCGGCTTCAAGGTCAATGTCATCCAGCGTGCCGACCGCTACCTGCGCGGCGGCGACCACATGCCGTTCCTGGCGCAAGGCTACGCGGCCCTGCGCTTCACGGAACCGAACGAGGATTTTGCCCACCAGCACCAGGATGTGCGCGTGGAAAACGGCGTGCAGTACGGCGATCTGCCGCAATTCGTCGATTATGACTACGTGGCGAAAGTGGCGCGCGTGAATGCGGCGGCGCTGGCCTCGCTGGCCCTGGCGCCGGCTGCCCCCGCGCAGGTGCAGGTGCGCACGGCGCAGCTGGAAAACGCCACCACCTTGCAGTGGCAGCCGAACACGGAACCGGACCTGGCCGGCTACCGCGTCGTCTGGCGCGCCACCACGGCCGATCAATGGCAGGGCGCGCAGGACGTGGGCAATGTCACGGAAGCCAGGCTGAAACTGTCGAAGGATAATTACTTCTTCGGCGTCCAGGCCATCGACAAGGATGGCAACGCCAGCGTGGCGACGTATCCCACGCCCTTGCGCTAGCAGCAAGGCCTGACAAAGCCGGCGCGTCCTGGCCTGGCTCAGGCGCTGCCGGCGGGCAATCTGGCCAGAAAGCCGTGGATCTGCGATACGACGGCCGCGCCTTCGCCCACGGCGGCGGCCACGCGCTTGGTCGAACCGGCGCGCACGTCGCCGATGGCGAAGACGCCGGGCACGCTCGTTTCCAGCGCAGCCCGCTCCGGCAAGTCGGGGGGCGGGTTGAATGACTGCGCGGCATGGCCGTGGGCGCGGCACTCGGCGCGCGTGACGTCGAAGCCCGTGCGAATGAATCCCTGCTCGTCGACGGCGACGGCGCAGTCGTGCAGCCAGTCCGTGTTCGGGTCGGCGCCGACGAAGAGGAAGACGCGGCGCACGCTGCAATCGCATTCTTCGCCCGTCTGCTTGTTGCGCCAGCGGACACCCTGCAAGCCATCCTCGTCGCCTTCGAGGGCGATGATTTCCGTGTGCGTGTGCAGGGTGATGTTCGGCGTGGCGGCGATGCGTTCGATCAGGTAGCTCGACATGCTGGCCGCCAAGCCCTCGCCGCGGATCACCATGTGGACCCTGGCCGCGTGGCCGGAGAGAAACACGGCCGCCTGGCCGGCCGAGTTGCCGCCGCCCACCAGGATGATGTCTTCTTCCTTGCACAGTTTGGCTTCGATGGGCGAAGCCCAGTAGTACACGCCCCGTCCTTCATAGGTCTTCAGGTTGGCCAGCGAGGGGCGGCGGTAGCGCGCGCCGCACGACAGCACCACCGTGCGCGCGCGCACCTGCGTGCCGTCGCACAGCTTGACGCGCAGGGGCCAGCTGTCGCACAGCAAGTTGGCGGCGCTGGCAGGCGTGGCGATCTCGACGCCGAATTTCTGCGCCTGCACATAGGCGCGTCCGGCCAGCGCGCGGCCGGAAATTCCGGTGGGAAAGCCCAGGTAGTTTTCGATGCGCGCACTTGCGCCCGCCTGGCCGCCATACGCGCGCTGCTCCAGGGCCAGGACCGATAGCCCTTCCGATGCTGCATACACGGCCGTGGCCAGGCCGGCCGGACCCGCGCCCACCACCAGCACGTCGAAAAGCTTGTCGCCGGACAAATCGGGCAGCATGCCCAGGCAGCGCCCCAGTTCCGCATTGCCGGGGTTCCTCATGACCTTGCCATCGGGGCAGACCACCAGCGGCCATTCCTGCGGCGCGGGCTGGTAGCGCTCGGCCAGCGCGGCGGCGGCCGCATCCGTGGCCGGGTCGAGCACGGTGTGCGGGTGGCCGTTGCTGGCCAAGAAACTTTGCAGCTGGAATAAATTGCCATTGCCGCGCGGCCCTACCAGCACGGGGCCGCCCGAGTTGACATTGATCAGCCCGACTCTGCGCAGGATCAGCGCGCGCACGATGCGTTCGCCCATTTCCGCTTCGGCCACGATCAGCGCGCGCAGCGATTCAGGGCTGATCACCAGCACTTCCACGTCGCCCACGGCCTGGCCATTGACGAGGGCAGGGCGGCCTGACAGCTGCGCCACCTCGGCGATGAACTGGCCGGCCACCAGTTCGCTCAACGGCGAGGTCTTGCCCAGGCCTTCGTGGCGACTGATGGCGACCTTGCCCGACAGGATCACCAGCATGCCGAAATCGCTGCTGCCGGCCTGGAACATCGTGGCCCCGTCCGCGTGCCGGGCGTGGTGGCCGAAGCGCTCCATGCGGCGCAGTTCGGCTACGCTGAAGACGGGCCAGATCTGGTGGCGCCGGCTGGCCAGGTCCATGGCCGGCGTTTGCACGGCGTCGTCGGTGGTACTTTCGGGAATGAATTCGGGTGTGGAACTGGGCATGGCTAATCCGTTGATTGAATAAGCAAATTACTAAAATAACTAACTGTCACGAGTCTAGCGCATGCGCGCGCGGGGCGTTGGAAAACCGCGCGCGCAGGCCTTGAAAGGAGTCAAAGCAAGGCGCCATGCGGTGTGGCGGCCGGGTGGCAGCGCCCCCGGGACGCCGCAAGGCGGCAGTTTTTAGCCATACGCCATCGAGCATCTCATATTAGAATGGGCCTTTGTTGAAATTACTCAAACAGACACGATGGCTTACAAGACACTGGAAGATACGATAGGCAATACCCCGCTGGTGCAGCTGACGCGCTTGCCGGGTGCCGATGCGATTGCGCGCAACAACGTCATCCTCGGCAAGCTGGAAGGCAACAATCCGGCCGGCTCCGTGAAGGACCGCGCCGCCATGTCCATGCTCAAGCGCGCGGAAGAGCGCGGCGTCATCAAGCCGGGCGACACCCTGATCGAAGCGACCAGCGGCAACACGGGTATTGCATTGGCCATGGCCGCCGCCTTGCGCGGCTACAAGATGCTGTTGCTGATGCCCGATAACCTCAGCGTGGAGCGCCGCCAGAGCATGGCGGCCTACGGCGCCGATATTTTGCTCACGCCGAAGACGGGCGGCATGGAATATGCGCGCGACCTGGCCGAGCAGATGCAGAAGGATGGTCGCGGCGTTATCCTGGACCAGTTCGCCAATGAAGACAATTCGCGCGCCCACTATGAAAGCACGGGACCGGAAATCTGGCGCGATACGAATGGACGCGTGACGCACTTCGTCAGCGCCATGGGCACGACGGGCACCATCATGGGCGTGTCGCGCTATCTGAAAGAACAGAATCCCGCCATCCAGATCATCGGCGCGCAGCCCGAGGAAGGTTCGCAGATTCCCGGCATCCGCAAATGGCCGGAAGCGTATCTGCCGAAAATCTACGACAAGAGCCGCGTCGACCAGGTGGAATACGTGAGCCAGGGCGTGGCCGAACGCATGGCGCGCAGCCTGGCGGCGGAAGAGGGCTTGTTCTGCGGCATCTCGGCAGCCGGCGCCTGCGAAATCGCGCTGCGCATCTCGCAGACGGTGGAAAACGCGACCATCGTGTTTGTCGTCTGCGACCGTGGCGACCGCTACTTGTCGACGGGCGTGTTTCCTGCCTGATAGAGGACGCCCAAGCGAACCTGCTGCGCGGCGCGCTTTGCGGCCTGCGATGCTTGCCGGCTCGGCACTCCGCGCAGAGCATGGTTGCGCTTCTTAGGCACCAGTCAGTGCCGAGCGCAACAGTTTTGCCGGGCATCGATACGGCTTGGAAAATACGGTGGTAAGGCGGAAATATCGCGGCCAGAACGGCCTGAGGACTGCTGCAACACCCCCTCCCCACGGCGGGGAGGGAAAACCTGCATAACTGGCAGGATCAGCCTTGTGGCGTTTCGCCTTCTTTTGGCTTGAATTGCTTGTCGCTGATGCGGAATTTGTTGCGACGGTCACCCATCAGGTAACGCAGGTCACGGATGCTCAGATCGCTGACTTCGTGCATGCGGATCAACAGCGATGCGCCGACCGGCAGGCGGTGATGGCGGATTTTGCTGATGACTGGCGGCGCCACTTCCAGCGCGCGGGACAATGCTGCGTCGTTTTTCAGGCGCAGGTTTTCGATCAGGGTATCGAGCAATCTGTTTGGGTTGTATTGAAGCAGATCGTCGGAGTCCGAATCGCTGTTCATATCAATGCCGACTTGGTTTGTCATGATGTTATTGTTCCTTCTGTAGTTGCACTGCAAAGTAAAAAACACTCGGAGCTCGCTCTTGCTGCGTTCATGTTCATTCTTTACTAAAAGGAACGAATTCACACACGGTACGATCCGGGATACAGTTTTTCATAATATATACACAATTGTACAGCACGATTCAATTTCAGGCTGGAAAGCACTGCAATCTTGCTTTGTACAGAATGGGCGTTGTCTTGCTGCAACACCTATTTATTCTTTATTATGCTCTATGATAGAACAAAAATTGTACTTTGACAAAAGTTAAGTATAAAACCATTTCTGTGTCCCGTGCCGCACAACTGGCTGGCGAGCAAGGCTGGCACGATGTTATCGACTCCACCATAGCCCTGTTTCCAGGGCGCTTCAACATCGCTTACGCTTTCTTACAAGTAATATTATAACTTTACACTGACTTTCGGTTAGCGTGCGCGCACTTGGCTGATGGCCTTGCCCAAGTCGATGACTGACATGGCATAAAAATAACTTCTGTTGTATTGAGTTATAGCAAAGAAGTTATTGGTTGCCAAGCTATACTCTGTTGCTTCGGAGCCATTTTGTAAATCGATGAGGCCAAACAGCATGTTTGGTGGCGGCGTTGCAACGACACTGACGCCAGCCGCCTGCAACTCGTCGAGCCGGTACTTCGCCTGCAAGCCCTGGCCGATGAATTTTTCCCACGCATGGCTGGACGACACCGTTACGGGATACACGCTGATGGCCGGATCGTCGCGCCGCCAGCCGTGCTCGACGAGGAAATGCGCCACGCTGCCGATGGCGTCCGCCGTCGAATTGCGCAGGTCGATGTGACTATCGCCATCGAAGTCCACGGCGTATTTCATGATGCTGCTCGGCATGAACTGGGGCAGGCCGATGGCGCCCGCATACGAGCCGAGCAAGGTCAGCGGATCGATGCCGTCCTTGCGCGCGAACAGCAGCGCATTTTCCAGCTCGCCCTTGAAAAATTCCATGCGCGCGGCGCGGGTCGGGCTTTCCGGGTAGGAAAACGCCAGGGTGGTCAGCGCATCGAGCACGCGGAAGCGTCCCGTATTGCGTCCGTACACGGTTTCCACGCCGATGATGCCGACGATGATCTCGGCCGGCACGCCATATTCGCGCTCGGCGCGCGCCAGCGCTTCCGCATTCTCGTCCCAGAATTTCACGCCGGCATTGATGCGCACGGGCTCGATGAAGCGGGCGCTGTACGCCTGCCAGTTCTTCGGCTTGCCCGGCGGCGCCGGTTTCATCAGCTGCACCGTCGAATCCACGTAGCGCACCTTGCCGATCAGGGTATCGAGTTCGGCGCGGTCGAAGCCATGCTTGGCGGACATCTCGTCGAGGAAGGCGCGTACCTCTTTCCAGTTGGCATAGTCGACAAATTCGCCTTCGAAGTCGAACTTGGCGGGCGCCTTCTTGGCGGCGGGCTTGGCGGCGGTCTTTTTTGCGGGCTGGGCCTTGGCGGCGCGCACGGCGCGGGCGCGGTCGGCGGCCGAAATATTGCTGTTTTCGCCGGCATGCACGTTGGCCAGGCACAGGGGAAGGGAGAGCAGCAGGGACAGGGCGGGGTATTTGATCGGTAGCAAGGAGCGTCTCATCGGCATTGGGTTAACAGGCGGCGCAAGCTGCGCCGCGCGCGGAGTTGTTCGTCTGGGCTGGCATTACCATACTTCATCGCGGCATAGATTGCCAGAAAGCCCGCGATGGCGGCGTGCGCCTCGGGCGTGGCCGTGCCGGCCGCCAGCCGCGCAGCATAACCGTGCGGGCCCTCGTGCGGCGCACGGCTGTAGCCGCGCCGCGCCTGCAGGCGGCAAAACTGCGCATAGAGACTGTCGAGCGGATCGCCTGGCCGGTGCTGCCGCCAGTACACCAGGCCGCCGGCCAGCGCCGCCAGCAGGGCCAACACGGCGCAAGCCAGCGCCAGCTTGTTTGGCGGCAGGTTTTTCACGCCGTCCAGCATGGCGCGCTGGCGTTGCGGCGTTGTGTCGAGCACCCAGCTGCTCCAGGCGTGCTCGGCTTGCTGCCACTGCTGGCGCCAGGCCACGACGGCAGCGCCGGCGCCGCCATCGAGCCCCACCAGCGAGCGCCAGGCTTGCAAGGGCGATGATGCCGGGGCAGGCGGCAGGGCGGCGTCGAGGTTGCGCTCGGTGCGCAAGGGCGCCACGACAGTGGTGGGATCGACTCTTGCCCAGCCTTGGCCAGCCAGCCACACTTCGCTCCAGGCATGCGCATCGGACTGGCGCACCGTCAGGCTGGCGCCGGCGCCGGTTCCTGGGGCATCGCGCGCGCCGCCCTGGTAGCCGGTGACGACGCGCGCGGGAATGCCCATGGCGCGCATCAGCACGACAAAGCTGCCCGCGTAATGTTCGCAAAAGCCCGCCTGCGTGCCAAACAGGAAATCATCGACGCCATCCTTGCCCAGCAGCGGCGGCTGCAGGGTGTAGCGGAATGGCGCGCGGCGGAAGTGGTCGAGCACGGCGGCGATGGCCGCTTCCGGTGCCAGCGCCTGCGTGCCGCTGCCGCGCAGGGCACGGGCCCAGGCCACGCTGCGCGGATTGCGGCCAGGAGGCAAGGATAGCCATCGCTGTTGTTGTTCTGGCGACAGGCTTGCCTGCAATCGGTAGCGCGGCATGGAACTGGCCCGGTATCGCACGGTCGAAGTAATAGGCTGTACCGTCAGCACTTCCAGTGCGGGCGAGACAACGTAGGGATTGCCGGGCAGGCGCTCGATGCTGCGCGGCACGTCGAGCGCGAAGATGCGCCGCTGGCCGCTGGGCTGCAAGGTGACTGCATAGTTGACCGGCCTGCCTTCGAGCGCGATGTCGATTCTGCCGTCGATGGCTTGCTGGCGCAGCTTGCCGTGGGCGCCGCTGCGCGTCCAGGTGCTGCCGTCGTAGTCGCCCAGCACCACGCCGCGCCAGTACAGCTGGTCTTGCGGCGGAATCGGCGTGCTGAAGCGGGCGGTGAAGACGGGTTCGCCCGACAGGGCCAGCGAGGCGATGGCGCCCGGCTGCATGCTGTCCGACAAGCCCGAGCGCGCCTGCGCGCCCTCGTCCGGCGCGCCCCACAGGGGGCCGTCGACGCGGGGCACGAGGAAGAACAGCACGGCGGCCAGGGGCGCGGCCAGGGCCAGCATGCGGCCCAGCAGGCGCAGCCTTTGTGGCAGGCGCGGCTGCACGGCGCCGTACTGCACGGACAGCAGGGCGGCCAGCAGGACGATGACGGTGGCCAGCATCCAGGCGGCGCTGAGGATGCCTTGCGCATGGAAAAAGTTCGCCAGCAGGAGGAAAAAACTCAGGAAAACAAACACGAAGACGTCGCGCCGGCCATGCATTTCCAGCGATTTCAAGGCCAGCAGCAAGACCAGCATGGCGACGCCGGGATCGCGTCCCAGCACCGTGCCATAGCTGGCGTGCACGCCGGCGATGCCCAGCAGGGCCAGCGGCAGCAGCACGGCCAGCCGCGGCTGGCGCTGGCCGCGCACGGTAATGATGGCGCGCCACAGCAAGGGCGCGGCAGTGGCCAGCGACAGCCATGCAGGCAAGTGCAGCGCGTGCGGCGCCAGCACCATGGCGGCGGCCAGCAGCAACAGCAGGATGTCGGCCTTCTCGCGTGGCACGTCGTGCAGCCAGCGCATCATGGCGCTGCCCGCGTGGCGTGCGGATTTGACGTCTGGTCCGCCTGCTTATCGCACTGCTGATTTGTCCGCTGATGTGCGGGGGGAGGTGCCGGCACGTCCGGCGGCTCGTCTGCCCGCTTGCTTGCCTGATCCCGTGGCACATCATGCAGGGCCAGCGCGCGCAGGCAGGCGTCGCGGTGGCTGGCGCCCAGGCCTGGCGCGATGGACAGGCGGTCCAGGCGCAAGCCGTACGCCACGCCGCGCCGTTCCGCTTCCAGTATCCAGGCGGCCAGGCGCGACAGGCGCGCTTCCGGTGCCAGGGCGTGCAGGGCGGCTTGGTCGAGCAGGAGCTGGCCGCGCGGCGCGCCTGCGGGCGTATCGGCGGCGGCCTGGAATTGCTTGCTGAACAGGTGTTCGCCATCGTGACGGGCGATGTGGCGCCACGCCAGGCGCTGCAGGGGATCGCCTGGCTGGTAGGCGCGCACGCCGGCCAGTTCCAGGGTGCCCTCGGGCGTGCGTTGACCTTGTTGGGCATGTTGTGCTTGCTGCGCCATGCCAGAGGACAAGGGCAGTGGCGGCGCGCCCGGTTCGGGACGGGGGTAGACCAGCACGCGCGCTTCGGGCTGCCAATGGCACCAGGCGTGGAACAGGCCCAGCGGGAAGTTGCCTGACAGGCGCACGGGCGGGGCGTCCAGCCAGCCCCGTTGCGGCGCGGCCACGACGATGCTGACGGTCGTTTCCCCGTGGGCGCCGATATCGGCCAGGCCGGGCGCGGCCGTGGAACCGCGCACGGCCAGCCGGATCGCATGGCGCGAGCGGGCGCTGCGGTTGATCAGGCGCAAGGTAAACAAGGCGTGGCTGCCGGCGAATACGGGGTGGCCCGGCGCGGCCGCCAGCGCCAGGCCGGCCAGGTTGCGGCTGGCAAACAGCATGTCGGCGATGGCGCAGGCGGCGGCAAAGTACGTCAGCGCATGGCCCAGGCCCAGGCGGTAATTGACGGCGGCGATCCACAGCGCCAGCAGCAGGGCCGCAAACGCCAGGCCCGCGCGCGATGGACGGATGTGCACGCGCTGCGCGCCCAGCCAGGGGCGCGCCGGCAGCCAGCGGGCAGGGCGCGAGCGCATGCCGCTCAGACGGGGATGGTCAACTGCAATTGGCGCAGCAGGGCGCGGCTGTCATTCGCCCCTTGCGCCGCATGCAGGCGGTGGGCGCAGACGGGCAGCAGCACGGCTTGCACGTCGTCGGGCGTGACATGGTCGCGTCCCTCCAGCGCGGCCCAGGCGCGCGCCGCCTGCAGCAACGCCAGCGCGGCGCGCGGGCTGAGGCCGTCGGCAAACACGCCGGGCGCGCGCGTGGCGTGCACGAGGGCCAATATGTAGTCGACCACGGCTGCCGATGCATGGGTGGCGCGCAAGCCCGCTTGCGCCAGCAGCAATTCTTCCGCGCTCATCACGGCCGGCAAGGCGTGCAGCATGGCGCGGCGGTCGGCGCCCAGCAGCAGGGCCCGCTCCGCGGCCGGGTCGGGATAGCCGAGGGTGACGCACATGAGAAAACGGTCGAGCTGCGATTCGGGCAGGGGGAAGGTGCCCAGCTGGTGCGCGCAGTTTTGCGTGGCGATGACGAAGAACGGCTGCGGCAGCGCATGCGTTACCCCATCGAGCGTCACTTGCCGTTCTTCCATCGCTTCGAGCAAGCCCGATTGCGTCTTCGGCGTGGCGCGGTTGATCTCGTCGGCCAGCAACACTTGCGTAAACAGGGGGCCAGGGTGGAAGATAAAGCTGGCGCTGCCCCGGTCATACACGCTCATGCCGGCCACGTCGGCGGGCAGCAGGTCGCTGGTGAATTGCTGGCGCTTCCATTGCAAACCCAGCGAGATGGCCAGCGCGTGCGCCAGGGTGGTCTTGCCCACCCCGGGCACATCCTCGATCAGCAGGTGGCCGCCGGCCAGCACGCAGGCGAGGGTCTGGCGGATCTGCAAGTCTTTGCCGACGAGAACTTCGCCGATCTGGCGCGCGGCCTGGTGTATTTTCGAAAACATGCTATTTCTATCACAGTACACGGGATTATTTAATTTACAATCGCTTTGGCCAGATCAAACCGCGCCGCCCGCGCGTATCGCGCACGTGGTAGATTAGTGAGAGGCAAGGGCGGCACAGACCAGCCAATGATTTTATGCGAGAACGCGCCGGGCCGGCAGGAATGCCATGCAGTATTCCCCGCGTGGAAAAAGAATGGACAGAGACAGAGGTAACCAGTACAGCGCATGAGCACAGCCATTTATACCCATCCCGATTGCCAGCGCCATGAAATGGGCGACTGGCATCCCGAATCGCCGGCCCGCTTGCAGGCCATCAATGATCAACTGATCCTCGCGCACATCAGCGACCTGGTCGAGCACCGCGACGGTGTGCGCGCGCAATTGTCCGATATCGAACGCAACCATAGTGCCACGGCCATCGGCCTGGTGCGCGACAATGTGCCGCCCGTAGGCGATTATTACCCGCTCGATGGCGATACCTTGCTCAATGCGCACAGCTACAATGCGGCGCTGGCCGCCGCCGGTTCGGCCGTGGCCGCCACGGATGCCGTCATCGATGGCGAGATCAGCAACGCCTTTTGCTCCATCCGCCCGCCCGGGCACCATGCGCGGCCCAGCGAGCCGATGGGTTTCTGCCTGTTCAATAATGTCGCCATCGCTGCCAAGCATGCGCTCGACGTGCGGGGACTCGAACGCGTGGCCATCGTCGATTTCGATGTGCATCACGGCAATGGCACGGCAGAATCCGTGGCGCACGACCCGCGCATCCTGATGGTCAGCTTCTTCCAGCACCCGTTCTATCCCTACAGCGACGTGGAATCGTATACGGACACGCGCGTCAACGTGCCCGTGCCGGCCCGTTCGAAGGGCGATGCCGTGCGCCAGCTGGTGCTCGACCACTGGCTGCCCGCGCTGCACCGCCAGCAGCCGCAGATGATTTTCATCTCGGCCGGTTTCGATGCCCACCGTGAAGACGACGTGGGCGGCATGGGCCTGGTGGAAGCCGATTACACGTGGATGACGCAGCAAATGATGGCGGTCGCCAATCAGTATGGCAAGGGCCGCATCGTCAGTTGCCTGGAGGGGGGCTACAACCTGTCCTCGCTGGGCCGCAGCGTGGCGGCGCACGTGAAGGCGCTGGCGGAACTGTAGCCGTCAAGCGCTCACTACAAAAGGGTCGGGCGGCTGCGGGAATTCGTGTGGCGGTGGGTCTGGTAGTCGAGCGCGTTGCCAGCCATGAAGCTGCGCCACGCCTGCGTGTAGACGGTGGCGGATTTTTCCGCATCGAAGCTGTCGAGCTGCAGCATGTCGCGGTGGTGCTTGATTTCATTGACCAGCTGGTCGTACAGCATTTGCAGGCCATAGCTGTCGGCGCTCTGGCGTTTCAAGCGTTCTTCCAGTTGCGTGATGTGCAACTGCAATTGCCGGCATTCTTTCTTCAGGCGCAATACGCTGCCACTGCGCGGCGCGCGCTTGGCTGCCGCATTCTTGCGCGGGCGCCAGCCCGTGCACTCAAGCTCGGCGTGCGGCACGGCCGCCGCGCCTGTCTGTTCCATCGTCATATCACCCAATCCCCGTAGCCTGACTCCCCGCGCATGGCGGATGCCAGCCTGGAAATAATTGCTTTTCATTTAAGAGGCGATATTAGAGCACACTTTTTTATTGCTCGCAGTAAATATAAAAAACCTTGTGGAAATATTTGACATGGTTTCCACCGGCGTCAACCCGCCCTCATTGCGCGCTGGCTGGCGCGGCGGGAGCCGCCGTGGCCAGCGTGCTCTCGTCCGCGTATGTCAAGGTCAGCAGGGTATCGTCGTCCCAGGTCTGGTCATGCAGCGGCGGTACGTAGCGCTGCTGGTCGTCCGTCACGCGGACGGCCGCCGTGCGCTCGCCCGAGCGCGCCTGCACGGCCAGCAGCGTGCGGAAGACGGGAAATGGCACATGGATCAGCGCGGAGTGGCAAGGGCCGCCCGCCAGGCGGAACAGGCTGCGCCGCACAAACGATAGCTGGTCCTGCTCCACGGCCCAGCGGATTTCGCATTCCATGCGCAGGTCGCCCAGGCGGCGCACGTTGCCTGGCAGGCCGGGCGTATGGATGTCGGCGCGCCAGCGCACGGTGTCGCGCTTCTTGTTGCTGACCAGGTCGGCATTCGCATCATACGCGGCCTTGTCGCGCGCCAGGGTAAAGCTGCCGTTGGCGGCCAGCGGGATGGGAATCGACAGATTGTCGGCCGACAGGTGCAGGGTCACGCCATCGAGCCTGCCGCTGGCGCTGGCAGGGATGAGCATGAAACGCAGCGGCGCGTTGGGCGCCAGGCGCAGGTGGTCGGCATAGGCGTCGACACCCCTGAGCATGGTCCGGTACGGGCGCAGGTCGGGATCGCGGGTACTCTGCACATCGACGATCTGCTGCATTTCCCGGCTTGCCGTGGCGGCAGGCGCCGGCGGCTGATCCTGGGCCATGGCCGGCAGCAGGCAGGCGCAAAAGGCGGCGAAGAGGGACAGGCGGGAAACGGACATGGAAACGGAGGCCAGGTTAAGGGTATGGGGGCGCAAGCCGGCCAGGATGGACGCAGCGATGGAGAATATTATCATTCATGTAACTGCAAAAATATCACCAATTGTCTCGTTCGTGTCGCACGCCAGCCTTTGCCATGAGTAAACGGGACGCTGTCGCGGCAACCACGTAAAATAGCGGATTGACTGAACGATTTTGAAAGCAAGAGCATGGCGATACAATGGTACCCAGGACACATGAACGCGGCCCGCAAGAAAGCGGCCGAGACCATGGAGAACACCGATCTGGTGATTGAAGTGGTGGACGCGCGCCTGCCGGCAGCCAGCTGCAATCCCATGGTGGACGAGTTGCGCCTGTTCCGCCAGCGCCCTTGCCTGAAAATCCTCAACAAGACCGACCTGGCCGATCCGGCCGCCACTGCCGCCTGGGTGGCGTATTTCAACGCCCAGGAAGGCGTCACCGCGTATGCGATGACGACCAAGAAGCCGGGCGACGTGGCGCGCATCCCGGAACTGGCGAAATCGCTGGCGCCGCACCGCGGCGTGCCGACCAAGCCGCTGCGCATCATGATCATGGGCATCCCCAACGTGGGCAAGTCGACCCTGATGAACGCGCTGCTGAAAAAACGCGTGGCCAAGGTGGGCGACGAGCCGGCAGTGACGAAGATGCAGCAAAAGCTGTATCTGGACAAGAACACCATCCTCGTCGACACGCCGGGCATGCTGTGGCCGAAGATCGCCATCCCCAGCGACGGCCTGATGCTGGCGGCCAGCCACGCCATCGGCTCGAACGCGCTGATCGAGGAAGAAGTGGCCGTGTTCCTGGCCGAGGAATTGCTCAAGCGTTACCCGGACCTGCTGGCGGCCCGCTACGGCACCAAGGTCGGTGAAGTCGACGCCATCGGCGTGGTCGAAGGCATCGCCGCCAAGCGCGGCTTCCGCATCAAGGGCGGCGACTACGACTTCGAGAAGGCGTCGCACACCCTGCTGCTCGACTACCGCAGCGGCATCCTGGGACGCATCTCGCTGGAAACGCCGGACACGCGCGCGGCCCTGCTGGCCCAGCACGCGGCCGAGATGGCGGAAAAAGCGGCGAAGGCGGCGGAACTCGCGGCCGAGAAGGCGAAGAATGCGGCGCGCGGCAAGCGCGGCACGTAATTCACGGCCGCCAATTTACCCCAAAGCAAATTCCGGGGTCAGACCCCCGGTGACGTGGACGCTGAACCAGCCGTTTGCGGTGTGGAGGGTCTGACCCCGGCTTCCGGCGTCTCCGTCTGACCCCAGCTCTTACAAAAAGCGCCGCGACATTGCTGTCGCGGCGCTTTTTGCATGGGCGATCCAATTAGCCGAACTTGAAGCTGGTGACGGCCAGCGCACCAAAAAAATCCTCCTCGTGGTACACGACCTGCGCCGCTTCCTGCTCCGCCGCGCCCAGCGCCACCATCAGCGGCAGCAGATGGTCTTCCTGCGGGTGGGCCTGGCGCGCGCCCGGCGCGCGGTCCCAGGCCAGCAATTGCTCCAGCCTTTGCGCAGGCGGCAGGGCCATCGTTTCGCGCAGCCAGGCATCGAACTGGTGCGAGGCGACGGCACCCGCCTGGCCGAACTGGCGCAGGTTGTGATACGACAGTCCGCTGCCGACGATCAGCACGCCCTGGCGGCGCAGGCCGGCCAGCGCGCGGCCCACCTCCACGTGCGTGAGCGGATCGTAGCCGTGCTTCAGCGACAGCTGCACCAGCGGCACGTCCGCCTGCGGGTAGATGGGGTACAGGGCGCTGAAGGTGCCGTGGTCGAAACCCCGCTCATGGTCCAGGCGGGCCGGATGGCCTGCCGCATCGAGCAATTGTTTGACTTGCGCCGCCAGTGCCGGCGCGCCCGGCGCCGGGTACCGGATCTGATAGGTGTGCGGCGGAAAGCCCGAATAGTCGTAGATCATGCCCGGCCGCGGGCTGGCCGAGACGAGAAATTGCGGGCCTTCCCAATGCGCCGTCACGACGAGCACGGCCTGGGGACGCGCGCCGATCTGGCGCGGGATATCCTGCAGCGACGCTTCGAGCACGTCGTAGCGGTCGCCGAACTGTTCCTTCATGAACGGCCAAGGGCCGCCGCCGTGCGACAGGAAATAAGTGGGAAAGGTGTGCTCTTGCATGGCGGCTCCTGGTGGAATGGCTGATGATGAAAGCCATGATAGTCATGCCCGCTCAGTTGATCAAGATCGCTATTATTGATATATCATTTCCATTTTGTTGATGATGGGGATGCCATGGATACCTTGCGCAGCATGCGCGTGTTTCGCGCCGTCGTGGAGCTGGACAGTTTCGTGCGCGCCAGCGAGCGGCTGGACCTGTCTCCGGCCATGGTCAGCAAGCACGTGATGCACCTGGAGCGCCACCTGGGGGCGCGCCTGCTGAACCGCAGCAGCCGCCACCTGAGCCTGACGGAAATCGGCAAGGTGTATTTCGAGCAGTGCCGCGACATGCTCGACAACCTCGACGAAGTGGAAGCGACGGTCGGCCGCACGACCGTGGTGCCGCGCGGCATGCTGCGCCTGAGCGCCCCCGTCTGGTTCGCCAACGCCATCTTCACGCGCACCCTGGTGGCTTACCGCGAACGCTTTCCCGAGGTCACGTTCGACATCGACTTGAGCGGGCGCGTCGTCAACCTGGTGGAAGAGGGCTTTGACCTGGCCCTGCGCGTGAGCCAGGCGCCGGCGCCCAGCCTGATCGCGCGGCCCATCGGCAGCATCGCATTCCACCTGGTGGCCGCGCCCGCCTATCTGGCCCGCGCGGGCCATCCGGCCGCGCCGCAGGACCTGGCGCAGCACGCCATGATCAGCTATTCATTGTTGCTTAATGGCAACGAATTGTTGTTCGACGGACAGCAGGGGCGCGAGACCGTGAAGTTTGCGCCCGTCCTGCAATGCAATAACGAAAGCCTGCTGCACGCGGCCGCCCTCGACGGCATGGGCATCGCGCTGCTGCCGTCGTGGCAGACGGAAGCGGACCTGGCGGCGGGGCGGCTGGTGCGCCTCTTCGACGATTATCAACTGGCGGGCGGCACGGTCTATGCCGTGTACACGAGCCGGCGCTACCTGTCGTCGAAGGTGCGCACCTTCATCGACTTTCTTGCCGACGAGGCGCGCCTGGGAAGCTGACGGCGCCGGCGCGCCGGTGGCGCGCGATGGCAGGCGGCCGGGGCTGTGCTTGCGGTGCCACCCGGCGTGCGTATAATGATTCGCTTTTGTCATCCCCATATTTCACCACGCCGTGCGCCCGCGCCGCGCCGCCGCACTCAAGCCAGCCGCCATGATGCCTGTTCCCTTCGCCCTGACCATTGCCACGCGCACCGTGCTGCTGTGCGCCCTGGCCATGCCGGCGTGCGCGCAGGAAGCGCAGACGGCGAGCGCTGGCGTGCCCGCCGCGCCGCCGGGCGTCCTGCATGGCGACCTGTCCAGCGAACTGGCGCAGGGCGGGCAGCACAGCGTGCGTGGCGCCCTGGCCTACGACCGCGACGGCATGGCGCTCGATGCCGCGATGGATGAATTGCGCAATGGCAATTACCGCGATGGCAGCGTCTTCCACCAGCGCGGCTTCAACGGCGGCGCGGAGTGGAAGCTGCGGCAGGGGCGTTTCGGCTTCACCGTTGACGAGTTGAAGCAGGATACGCGCTACCCGGCGCCCGAGGCGCCCTACCTGGCCATGCTGGCGTCACGCCCGGAAGACCTGTACCGGTACGAGGCACGGCGCGCCAGCGCCTTCGTGCAGCGCTACGTGGGCAACTTCGAGCTGGGCGTGGAGTTGTCGCAACGGGAAAAGCGCGCCGATGCCCTGTACGCGGGCGAGGAGGGCAGCGCCGAATCGTCGTACCGCAGCCGCTGGCGCCAGCTGTCGCCCCGCCTGCGCCATTACGGCAAGCTGGGCGGCGTCGGCACGGATACGGAAGTGGGGCTGGACCTGACGCAATGGGAACGCCGTTCGGGGCGCGCGGCGCTGGGCCGGGACGGCAATGCGCAGCGCCGCCAGAATGCGCGCGCGCTGCTGCTGCGCGAAGAGCTGGCCTTCGGCGGCGTGCTGGCACCGCGCTTGCTGCTGGGACTGCGGCATGAACAGATCCAGCTCGATGCGGCCGACATGCCCTTCGGCGGCAGCGACTGGGAAAACCAGAATGCCTGGGACGTACAGGGCAGCTTGCAGCTGCGCCCGCGGCTGAGCGCGTATGCCAAGGCGGCGCGCAGCTACCACATCGATGACGATGGCTACACGAGCGCCGGCTATCGTCCGCTGACGGGCCAGGAACGCCGCGAAACGGAGCTGGGGGTCACGTATGGCGACGCCGCGCGCAGCGCCTCCGTGCGAGTGTTCAGCGAGCGCCTGAGCAACCAGATCGTCTTCGACCAGAGCCTGGGCCAGCTGGGCTTTGTCGGCAACCTGGAACCGTCGCGGCGCGACGGCATCGCCGTCGAGGGCAGCGTGGCGCTGGCGCGCGACTGGCGCCTCGACGGGCAGGTGCGGCAAGTGCATGCGCGCTACGACGATTACGCCTACGATGGCCCGGATATCGCGCTGGTGCCGAAAACCCTGGCCAGTGCGCGCCTGTACTGGACGGGTCCGCGCGGCGCCAGCGCCGACCTTGGCGTGCAGTGGCTGCGCGCCTTGCGCTATGGCCCGGACTTCGGCAACAGCTGCCTGGCGCAGGTGCCCGCGTTCGCCACCGTGGACGGGCGCTACGTGCGCAAGCTGGGCGCCTGGGAACTGGAACTGGCCGGCAGCAACCTGGCCAACCGCCGCCATTACGGCGACGCGCCCGGCTGCCGTTCGAGCATTTACCAGAATGACAAACGCCGGCTGCGCGTGTCGGCGCGCTACCATTTCTGAGGCCGATGGGCGGCGCCGCCGCGCCTGTGGGCGACGTGGGCTCAAGTTGGGCTTAATCCGGGCTTAATCGGGCGCAAGGCGCGGCAATAAACGTGCCTTTTTTCCGCCCGGTGTACATTGGGGGGCGCAAAAAGTGGTAATCTCGCCCCGTTCTCGACCACTTTATGATGAAGGATTAATATGCGTTTTCTGCGTTTCTTGCGTCCCCTGCTCGCCGCTGTCACCCTGGTCGCGGCCACGGGCGGCGCCATAGCTGCCGATACCGGCTTTACCACGCTCCCGACGCCAGTGCGTTCGGAGACGGGCGGCAAGGTGGAAGTGGTGGAATACTTCATGTATTCCTGCCCGCATTGCTACGCGCTCGACCCGCTGATGCATGACTGGGTCAAGAAGCAGGGCGACAAGATCGCCTTCCGCCGCATCCACCTGGCCTTCTCCGGCCCGAAGGACCCGCAGGCGCATGCCTACGTCACCCTGGAGGCGATGGGCCAGCTGGACCAGTTCCATGACAAGATCTTCCGCGCCATCCACGTCGAACGCAACCGCCTGAACCGCGATGACGCCATCCTCGACCTGCTGGTGAAAAACGGCATCGACAAGGCGAAATACCTGGACATGTTCAATTCCTTCGGCGTGCAGACCAAGCTCAAACGCAATGAGCAGCTGATCGCGGCCAGCAAGATCGACAGCGCGCCGACCATCGTCATCGATGGCCGCTTCGTCACCTCGCCGGCGCAATTGTCGCGTCCCGGCCAGTCCGAGCGCCAGACGCAGGAGGCCACCCTGGTGATCATGGATGGCCTGGTGGCCCGCGCGCTGAAAGAGCGCGCACCGGCGCCAGCCAGGAAGTAAGCCGGAGATCGTCATGAAACAGCTGCCCTGGACCCTGTGCGTGCTGGCCGTCGCCCTCGTGGCCTGGCTGGCGCTGGCCGTCGTCAACGTGGAAAACCAGCGCAACGCGCTGGCCAGCAAGGCGTGCGTGGACCCCGCCTTCAAGAACGAGGTCGATGCGAAGTGCCTGGCCAGCGTGCAGACGCGCGATCACTGGTGGCAGCATCTGGGCTATGCCATGACGCATTTCCGGAACTGATGCACCTCCGCTCGAAAAACCCGCCTTGCGCGGGTTTTTTTTTCGTCCGCGTATCATGGGGCCACAACCACGGGGAGGGGCAATGAAGGAAGTGATCCTGATTACGGGCAGCAGCCGCGGCATCGGCGCGGCGACGGCCTTGCTGGCGGCGCGCCAGGGCTATGCCGTGTGCATCAACTATGTGCGCGATGCGCAGGCGGCCGACGCGCTGCGCGCGCGCATCGTCGCCGAAGGGGGCGAAGCCATCGCCGTGCAGGCCGACGCCGGCGACGCGCAAGACGTGGCGCGCCTGTTCGCCGAGACCGATGCGCGCCTGGGCAGCGTGACGGCGCTGGTCAACAACGTGGGCGTGCTGGAGCAGAAATGCCGGCTCGTCGACATCTCCGTGCCGCGCCTGGAGCGCGTGCTGCGCACCAACGTGATCAGTTACTTTTTGTGCTGCCAGCAGGCCGTGCGGCGCATGTCGACGGCGACGGGCGGGCAGGGCGGGCGCATCGTGAACGTCTCGTCGGCGGCGGCGCGCATCGGTTCGGCGGGCGAATACATCGATTATGCGGCTTCGAAGGGCGCCGTCGATACCTTGACCATCGGCCTGGCGAAGGAAGTGGCGGCCGAAGGCATCCGCGTGAATGGAGTGCGGCCCGGCATCATCTACACCGAGATTCACGCCTCGGGCGGCGAGCCGGGACGGGTGGCGCGCCTGGAGTCGGGCGTGCCCATGCAGCGCGGCGGCCAGCCGGAAGAGGTGGCGGACGCCATCCTGTACCTGCTGGGGCCGGGCGCCAGCTACGTCACGGGCAGCATTCTCGACGTGGCGGGCGGGCGCTAGCCCTTGTCGCTTTACGCCTTTGCCGGCGCCGTCCTGGCGGGCGCGGAATGGGGCGTCACCACCACGGTGCAGGTGGTGCCCGCCACCAGCAGCTGCCCCTTCGGCTGTTCATCGATATGGATGCGCACGGGCACGCGCTGCGCCAGGCGCACCCAGTTGAAGGTGGGGTTGACGTCGGCGAGCAGTTCGCGGCCCGTGGCGGCGTCGCGGTCGGTGATGCCGCGCGCGATGCTTTCGATGTGGCCGTGCAGGGTGCCGCCGCTCATCAAGTTCATTTCCGCCTTGTCGTCCTGCGCCAGCATGCCCAGCTTGGTTTCCTCGAAGTAGCCGACGACGTAGTACGAGGCGCTGTCGATGACGGCCAGCTTGGCCGCGCCGACGGCGGCAAAATCGCCCTTGTGCACGTTCAGGTTGGTGACGTAGCCGCTGACGGGCGCGCGCACGGTGGTGCGCTCCAGGTTCAATTGCGCCAGGGCGCGGGCGGCCAGCGCGGCCTGCACTTGCGCGTTGGCCGAGGTGGCGGCATACGCCGCGCTTTCGCGGCTTTCCGTGGAGATGATGCTGGCGTCTAGGCCGGCGCGGCGCTGCGCTTCCTTGCCGCGGCGGCCCAGTTCCGTCCTTTGCGCGGCCAGCACGGCATCGGCCTGAGCCAGCGCGCTGACATAGCGTTCCTTGTCGACGACGAACAGCACGTCGCCCTTCTGCACCACCTGGTTGTCGCGCACCAGCACCTCCGTGACAGTGCCGGCCACGTCGGCGCTGATGTTGACGATGTCGGCCTTGATGCGGCCGTCGCGCGTCCATGGCGATTCCATGTAGCGGTCCCAGACGGTCTTGCCGATCCACAGCGCCGCGGCCAGCAGCAGCAGGGTGATGGCATAGCGGGTCAGTTTGGTTACCATGTCGGTACCCCTTCCTAAAGATGGTTGAACAGTTTTTTTAATTATTTGTACAGCGACAGGGCCAGCGCGCCGAAGATGGCGATGAAGATGCACAGCCGCGCCAGCGACGGGTGCCACACCATGCGGTACACGCCCAGCCAGCCCAGCACGCGGTCGAGCAGGGTTTGCAGGCCGATGCTGAGGATGAACAGGGGCAGCAGGGTGGGAATCAGAATTCCGAACAGGGCGAATTCACGCGGCATGGTGGTCTCCGGCGCCAGGCGCCATTTGGTCGAGTAATGAGGTGTAGATCGAATGCAGGTCGGCCAGCGCCGTCTGCAGGCGCGCGCTGCGCTCCGGCGTGGCATCCGTCTCGGCTTGCGCGGCGCGCACCACGGCGCCCGCCTGCAGGGTGGCGGTAAGCGCCGCCTGCAATTGCGCGTCGGCGCGCGTGCGCAGCCAGGCGGCGATGTGGTCCACGCACTGCTGCAGGGCGTGGCGCGTGGCGCCGGGGCGGGCGCTGGCGATCAGTTCGCGCAGTTCGATCACCGAGTGGCCGATTTCCAGCAGATTCAATGCCTGGCGCACGACGGCGCGCGTGGCTTCGCCGGGCGCCGGCCCCGCCGCCGCGTTGAGCTGGCTGAGCAGGTCGCGCACGCGGTTGTCGAAGCGGTGCTTGACCCTGCGCACGGGCGCCGTGCAGGCATGCAGCGCCTCGCGCCACAGGGCCGGGCCCACATGGTCCCTGTGGCCCATGGTGTGCTCGGGCAGGAGCACGGCAAACACCAGGGCGGCCAGCATCAGGCCGACGATCAGCGCCATGCCCGTGTTGAGAAAGCCCGCGCCATCGACGCGCATGACGTTCAGCGGCGCCATCTGCGTGATGAAGGTCGATACGCCCAGGCCCACGCCCAGCTTGGCGGGATTGGTCATCAGGTACAGGCCGACGGCGAGGAAGGGCGCAAAGCTCAGCACCAGCATGGGAAAGCCGTCGCCGTGCAGCAGCACGAAGTACACGCACACGAGCGACAGCGGCATGGCGATCAGGAAGCCCGTCAGCACCTGGCGGATCATCATGATGGGGCGCGGCGAGGACGAGGCCAGCGCGCAGAACACGGCCGCCATCAGCATCGCCGTGCTGGCGTAGGGCCAGGCCAGGAAGTACGCGCCCAGGGCCAGCAGGGCCAGGCTGATGCCGGCGCGCGCGCCGCTGGCGATCACCAGCGCGGGCGGCGTTTTCGGCGCGTAGGCCTGCGGCGTGCTGATGTCCAGCGGGGTGTCGTGGGCCAGGCTGAAATACACTTCGTGGAAGCGGCTCATGTCGCGCGCGAAGCGTTCCAGCAGCTCGCAGACGGTGTCGAAATCGATGCGCTGCGCATGCGCGATGGCGGCGCCGTCGATCTCCGCGCGGGCCTGCGCGAGCGCCGTTTGCAGATGCTGCTGCATGGTGTCGAGCGAGTCTTGCGACGGCGTCGTCTGCAGCGCTTCGGCAACGATGGCGTACAGGGGCGCGCACGCCTGCATCACCTGGGTTTCGCCGTCGCGCTGCAATCGGTCGAACAGGCGGTGGAAGGTATAGAAGGTGGTCAGCGCCGTCATGAAGGTGGCATTGAAGGCGTGCAGCTTGCGGTTTTGCGCGCGTACGTGGCTCACTTTGCTGGTCACTTCAAACAGGGCGGCCGAGCGGCCCAGCTCCAGCGCCGCCACGTCGGCGGCAAATTGCAGGTGCGTCAGTTCCACCTGGGCCGGCGTGAGCTTTTGCTGCAGCACGTCCTGGCAGAAGGCGAGGAATTTGCCATAGCGCGCCTGCACCGTGCGCATCACCTGCGTGCCCTGATGGCGCGGCAGCAGCACGCTGGAGACGGCGGCCGAGCAGATGATGCCCAGGCCCACCTCGGCCACGCGCGTGACGGCCAGCGCGAACACCTGCGTCGGCTGTTCGATGGCGGGCAGCACGATCATGCAGGCCGTGTAGCCGGCCAGCACGTACACATAGGACTGGGCGTTGCGGTGCAGCGCCGAGCCGCTGGTGCACAGGCCCACCCACAGGGCCAGGCCGGCGAACAGCAGCACCGGCTGCTGCGGGAACAGGCCGATCAGGGTCAGCGCGGCCGTGCATCCCAGCAGGGTGCCGCACAGGCGGTAAAAGCTTTTTTCCAGCACCATGCCGCTGCTGGGCAGCGCCAGGATGATGGTGGTGGTCATGGCCGTGCTGGGCGAATCAAGGCCCAGGCGATAGGCCAGCCACAGCGCGCAGAACGAGGCGATGAGGGTCTTGCCGACGTAGATCCAGCGTTCGCCTTCCGTCGTGCGCCAGTCCTGCAGCGCCAGCGCCAGCCAGCGGGCCGCCCGCGTGAGGGGGCCGGGGAGTGATTTTGTTGCTGTGGCTGGCGTCATCGATAGGCTATCAGTTCTGGTTGTTGAGATTGTTCAAGTTGCGCAACTGGCGCACGTACAGCTTGTCGAGCACTTGCAGTTCTTCCGGCGTAAAGCCTTCGTACAGGGCCGAGGTTTCCTGGTACACGTCCGGCAGCGCCGTCTCGATCAGGGTGCGGCCCTTGTCCGTCAGCGAGATCATCACCGAGCGGCGGTCGCCGGGGCGCGTGCCGCGGTGGATCAGGCCACGCGTTTCCAGGTCGTTGCACACGCGCGTCAGGTTGGCCGGCTTTTCATGGCAGGCCATGCCCAGGGTGCAGGCGTTCGAGGTTTCATCGTCCGTGCCGTACAGCACGGCCAGCACCATGTAGCTGGCATCGACCAGGTCGTGCTTTTTCAGCGCGGCATTGGTGAGATCCTTCATGCCTTTTTGAATGTGGTACGTCATGCGCAACAGGCGCATCAGTTCCATGGGGAAGCCTGGCATGCGCGTGCGGATGTTTTGCAGCCGCTTGGCGGTAGCGTCAAAAGCGGTCATGTCGTGTTCCTTCATGTGTGAATAAAGTTCCGATTGTATCTTGTCGAGCTGCAGCAACGCGAACATTGGCAGCCTAGATCCCGCCTCCCAGTGCATTCATCAAGGAAACGTACAGATCGAGTTCGCGTGCCCCATTTTGCGCCTGCTGCTGTTCTTCCGCCAGCAGCGCCACTTGCGTGTTGAGCATGTTGATGGCGTCGCTCATGCCCGCCTTGTAGGCCTTTTCCGCCAGGTCGCGCGCGCGCTGCGCCGTGGCCAGCGCCTGCACGGTCAGGCGGCGCTGCTTGTCCAGCGACTGCGCCTTGGCGACGGCATTGGCCACGTCCGACATGGCGTTGATGACGGTGGCGTTGTACTGCTCCACGGCGCCGTCGTACTGCGCCGTCTGGCTGCCCAGCTGGGCGCGCAGGCGGGCGCCGGCAAAGATGGGCAGGCTCAGCGCGGGCGAGGCGCCGCGGATCTCCGAATTGGCATCGAGGAAATGGCTGAAGCCAAAGGCCTGGAAGCCGGCGAATGCCACCAGGTTGACGTTCGGGTAAAACTCGGCCTTGGCGGCGTCGATGCGCTGCGCCGCCGCTTCCACTCTCCAGCGCTGGGCGGCGATGTCGGGACGGCGGCCGATCAGGTCGGCCGGCAGGGCGGCGGGAATGGCCAGCGGCTGGTCCAGGCGCAGCACGGGGCGCGCGAGCGCCGCGCCGGCGCCCGGTCCCTTGCCCGCCAGGGCCGCCAGCTGGTTGCGCAGCAGGGCCAGCGATTCGGCCGACTGCTCCAGCTGGCGGCGTCCCGCGGGCAGGGTGGTTTCGATTTGTGCCACGTCAATGTCGGTGCCGATGCCGGCCGCCTTGCGCTGGCGCGTGATGTCGAGGATGCGGGCGCGCTGCGCCAGGCTGCGTTCAATCACGTCCTGCAGCTGGAATTCATACGACAGCTGGATGTAGGTGCGCACCAGCGCCGTTTCCAGCGCCAGGCGGGCCATCTGCGATTCCGCCGAGGCCATCTGCACGTCGCCCAGCGCGGCGGACAGGGCGGCGCGGTTGCGGCCCCACAGGTCCAGGTCGTACGAGGCCGTGACGGTGGCCTGGTTGCGCCAGGCATAGTTGCCCGCCAGCGGCGCCGGCGTGCTGCCGTGCAGCGAATACAGTTCGCGGTTGATCGAGACGGCCGCGTCGGCTTGCGGGCGGGTCTTGTCTTCTGCCGCGCCGGCCAGCGCCTCGGCCTGGCGCACGCGCGCCTGGGCGCCGCGCAGGGTGGGGCTGTCGGCCAGCGCCTGCTCCATCAAACGGTTCAATTGCGGGTCGTGCAAGTCTTGCCACCACTGCGTGCGCGGCCAGGCGATGGCGGCGCTGGCGGCGGCATCCATGGCCTTGCTGCCTTGCAGGGCATTGGCGTCGAGCATGGCCGATTGCGGCGCGATATGGCCCATGTCGGCGCAAGCGCTCAAGGCAAGGATCAGGCTGGCGGCAAGCAATCGGCGGTGCAGGGACATGCAGGAACTCCGGGAGTGGATAGTGTCGGGGGTGAGGCTGGAAAAAATCACGGCTCGCCGCGGTGAGCGCCGGGAGTGGCCCGGTCGGGGGTGGCCCGAATGCTGCGCCGCAACTGAGGTGTTACTAACTTACAGAAACCGGCTGACTGGTTTCTTATTTGACGACGTGCTTGGTCGTTTGCGCGACATCAAAGTCGGCTTCCGTTTGCGGGATCTGGCCGGCCTTGCGGGCCGCGTAGAACTCGGCCATGACTTGCTCGCGCGTGACCTTGCTGGCGGCGGTGGCCGGCGCTTTCGGGTAGTCGGCCACGCTGGTGGCGATTTCGCCGGCGTTGCGGGCACGGATGTATTCGGCCGTGGCATCGGCGCGCGTCAGTTGCTGGCTGGCAGCCGGTGCGGCGCTTTGTGCGAAAGCCGTGCTGGCGGTGGTAATGGCAAACAATGCTGCAATGAGTGATTTGGCTTGCATGGTAATACTCCAATAGATGCATGATGGCTGGGTGGATGGGCCGGATCGCCACGTACCGGTCGGTTTGACAGCGCGGCGCGGTGTAAGCGCGGTGCTGTCAATGAAGCATTTCTGGGTGAGAAGCTGCTTACTTGAATTAACTATAGCAATGAATAGTACATTTGTGAAGTAAATTCTGAAAATATTTGTGCGACGCCGCATTTTCTTGACGGAAATACACGTGCAGGCGTGCGCCGTTGGCACGGCGAGACGCGTACCATGGTTTTTTAATTAATGGGAGTCAGCCATGAGCAGCAGCAGCCTCGATCCGGATAATTTACCCGTCACCCCCGACCGCGTGCTCGGCAGCGGCCATGGCAAGGGCGCGCTCGGTCCCAGCGACAGTTCCGACAGCGGCAGCGACATGCAGGGCGTGCCGGGGCAGGACGCCGATGCCCTCGACAGCGACAGCGATGCGGCCGGCACGGGCGAGCGGGCCGGCGTGGAGCCGCAAAATGCGGCGCCCGATGGCGGCGACATCGACGTCGACCATGTGGAAAGCATGGCGCCCGTGCGGCCGGCCGACGGCGACGATGCGGAGTTCCGCGCTCCCCAGGCGCCAGTGCCGCATCCCTGATCCGGTTTGTCCGTCGCGAATTGCTGCCACGATTTACGCTCTCTCCTGCGCCATCAGCGTAAAATGCGGGCAAGGCGGCGTGCCCGCCGCCAGGGCCAGCCGGCCGGCACAGGATAGGATGTCAGAGGATGCAAACGCAGATGTCGGAAGATAAAGAAAAAGGCTTGATGTCGATGTACCGCGAGACGCGGCCGCGCGAGTTTGTCGCCGAAAAAAGCACCACCAATCACCTTGCGTGGAGCTTGCTGGTGATCTTGCTGGCATTGGCGTTCTGGGTGGCCGTGGCGCTGATCGCCGCGGAAAACCAGCGCTACGCCCTGGAAACGGGCATGTGCCAGGATCATGTGTTTCCAGCGGAAATCGACACTTCTTGTCTGAAGCAGGTCAGGTCGCGCGATCACTGGTGGCAGCACCTGGGCCATGCGCTCGTGCACCTGGGCAGTTGAGAAGGGCGGCTGAACTGAGCCGCTGAACGGCGGGCACCGGCTCCGTGAGGAGCGGTAGGAGGATATTGCGGGAGGCGCCATGCCACGCGATGATTCACGCGAGCAGCCGCACTGGCTGTTTGCGCGCCACAGGGCCTTGAGCACGCGCCAGTTGCTGCGCGCGTATGCGGTGCTGTGCCTGTTTTCCGCGACGATCGCCGCCGCCTTCGCGCTGCGCGGCGTGTGGTATATCCCCGTGTTTTCCTTTGCCGAACTGAGCCTGGTGGCGCTGGCCTTGCTGTATTACCTGCGCCACGCGCGCGATTACGAGCACATCGCCTTGCGCGACGGCGAATTGATCGTCGAGCAGGTGCGCGCCGGCCGTTGCCGGCGCCACCATTTTGCCCCCTGGCGCACGCGCATCGTGGTGCCGCAGGGTGCGCGCCAGCTGATCCGCATCTGCGACCTGCGCGCCGGCGGCACGCAGGTGGCGGTGGGCGCCTTGGCCACGCCAGAGCGGCGGCGCCAGGTGGCGCAGGAACTCAGCGCGCTGCTGCCGTCGCCGTTCTGAGCGGCGCGCTTACGTCGCCCGCGATGGTCCCGCCCACAGGTTGATATTGCCTTCGCGCGCCTGCACGTCGATGGCGGCCAGCTCGTCGGCCGTGAACGCCAGCTGCTGCAGCGCCGCCACGTTTTCGCGGATTTGCGCGCTGCTGCTGGCGCCGATCAGGGTCGAGGTGACCCGCGGATCGCGCAACACCCACGCCAGCGCCATCTGCGCCAGGGTCTGGCCCCGCCGTGCGGCGATCTCGTTGAGGGCGCGCACGCGGGCCAGGTTTTCCGCGCTCAGGTGTTTCTGCGTCAGCGAACCACCGCCTGGGCGGTTGACGCGCGCATCCTGCGGCACGCCGTCCAGGTATTTATCGCTGAGCAAACCCTGCGCCAGCGCCGTAAACGTGATGCAGCCGATGCCTTCGTCCTGCAAGGTATCGAGCAAGCCGTCTTCCTCGATCCAGCGGTTGAGCATATTGTAGGAAGGCTGGTGGATCAGGCACGGCACTTTCCACTCCTTCAGCAGCTTGGCCGCCTCGGCCGTCTTTTGCGGCGAATATGAAGACAGGCCCACGTACAGCGCCTTGCCCTGCTGCACGGCAGTGGCCAGCGCGCCCATGGTTTCTTCCAGCGGCGTCTCGGCGTCGTAGCGGTGCGAGTAGAAGATGTCGACGTAATCCAGGCCCAGGCGCCGCAGGCTCTGGTCGAGGCTGGCCAGCACGTATTTGCGCGAGCCGCCGCCCTGGCCGTACGGACCCGGCCACATGTCCCAGCCTGCCTTGGTGGAAATGATCAGTTCATCGCGGTAGGGCAGAAAATCGTCGCGCAGCAGCTTGCCGAAATTGCTTTCTGCGCTGCCATACGGCGGGCCATAGTTGTTGGCCAGGTCGAAATGCGTGATGCCCAGGTCGAAGGCCGTGCGCAGCATGTCGCGCTGCGCGGCCAGGTTGCTGCTGTCGCCAAAGTTGTGCCACAGTCCCAGGGACAGCAGCGGCAGTTTCAGCCCGCTGCGCCCGCACGTGCGGTATTGCATGCTGTCATAGCGGTTGTCGGCGGCGTGGTACGTCATGGCATCTCCTGATTATATGAATCGCTTATTTTCGCGCAAAATCAAGGACTGCGCGCGGAAGCGCGTCCGTGCCGCTTGCGCCATGCGTGGCGCGCCTTACAATACCTGTTCACGAGTGGGGGCTACGCGCAAGGAGCGGTCATGGAAATCGAATTGAAATTGTTGTTGGCGCCGGAAGACGCCGCCCGTCTGCGCGCCCATCCGCTGCTGGCGCAGTATGCGGACCAGCAGCAAGGGGCGCCGCAGGTGCTGGCCATGCAGGATATCTATGTCGATACGCCCGATCTGCAGCTGTGCCGCCACCAGGCGGGCTTGCGCGTGCGCCAGGTGGACGGGCGCTGGGTGCAGACGCTGAAGGCGGGCGGCAATGTCAGCGGCGGCTTGCACAGCCGTCACGAATGGGAGGGCGACGTTGCGGGTCCGCAGGCAGACCTCGATGCGCTCGACGCGGCCATCGGCCGCAAGCAGCCGATTCGTGCGCTGCTGCGCCAGGATGCCATCCGCGAGGGCTTGCAGCCCGTGTTTACCACGCGCATCGAGCGCACGGCCTGGCAGTTGCGCACGCCGCAGGGCGACCACATCGAATGCGTGCTGGACCAGGGCGTGATCGAGAGCGGCGAACCTGGCGCGGACGGCGCCGCGCGCAGCGTGCCTGTCAGCGAAATCGAACTGGAACTGAAGCAGGGGCAGGCGACCGGCCTGTTCGACGTGGCGCTGGCCCTGCTGCAAGACGTGCCGCTGCGGCTGGGCCACATGAGCAAGGCGGAGCGGGGCTACCGGCTGGCCGCCAGGCAAGCCGTGCATGCCGTCAAGGCGCAGCCCTTGCGGCTCGATGCCGGCATGACGGTGGAGCAGGTCTTCCTGGCCATCAGCGGCAATTGCCTGGAACAGGTCAGCGGCAACCAGGACGGCGTGGCGGCAGGCGACGACGTGGAAAGCGTGCACCAGATGCGCGTGGGGCTGCGCCGCCTGCGTTCCGCGCTGGGCATGTTCAAGTCCCTGCTGGTGCTGCCGGATGCCTTGAAAACGGAGCTCGACTGGCTGGGCGCGGCGCTGGGCGAGGCGCGCGACTGGGACGTGCTGGCCGGCCATACGCTGGCGCAGCTCGACGGCGAAGCGCAGGCCGATGCGGCGGCCCTGGTGCAGGCGGCCCAGGAGCAGGCGCGCCTCAAGCATGCGCAGGTGGCGCAGGCCGTCACCTCGACGCGCTACACAGCATGGATGCTGGGGCTGCAGCGCTGGCTGCAGGCGCGCGACTGGCGCGACGCGGCCACGGCGCGCCAGTTGCGGCAGCTCGATGCGCGCGTGTCGCCATTTGCCCGCGCCACCATCCGCAAGGACCAGCGGCGCCTGATGAAGCGCGGCAAGCGCCTGCCGCATGCGACGCCACAGCAGCGCCACCAGGTGCGCATCGCGGCCAAGAAGACGCGTTACGCCACGGAATTCTTTGCCTCGCTGTTTGCCGCGCGTGCCGTCAAGCCGTATGTGGGACGCCTGTCGGTACTGCAGGATGAACTGGGCTGGCTCAACGACGTGCGGGTGGCGGACCGGCTGCTGCAGCAATTGCCCGATGGCCAGCCTGACCACGCCGAATTGCGTTTGCACGCGGCCTTCCTGCGCGGCTACCTGGCGGCGCGCGCGCAATCGCAAGGCACGGATGGCAGCATGCACCGCGCCTGGCGGCGTTTCAAGGCGGCCCGCTTGCCCGCTTAGGCGGACAGGGCGAGCGTGTAGCGGCAGGAGAGCCGTCCGCTACACGAGCGGGCGGCCCAGCTGGCGCTCGAGGATGGCCAGCGGCGCTTTTACGGGATCGGCCATGGCGTGCACGGGCAGCAGCCAGGTTTGCTCCAGCGCATGCTGTCCGCGCAGGGCCGCATGCGATACCACGTCGCTGAAGACGATCCAGGTCTGGCCTGGCGCGAACGCATGGGTGTGCTGTTCCACTTGCGTCTGGTAAACGGGATCGGCCTTCATGGCGTCGTGCAGCTGCAGCATGTAGTGATCATAGGGCGTGCGGCGCGATTTGGTGACATTCAGCCACTGCAGCAGGGGGGCTACCCCCGGCCATGGCCGCCTCGCCGCTGGCAGGAAGCGCTGCGCCACCTGCTCGAAAGGGGGGCCGAGTTTCCACACGCGGGGCGCGTCGTGCGGGTGGATGTTGGTAAACACGCGCAGGATGCGCTTGCCCTGCGTGGGCGAGGCGGGGAAACTGTCGACATGCAGGCGCGTGTCGTCCTTGCGCCAGGACGTCACCCTGCCGGCGATTTCCACGGGGCGGAAGCTGCCCTTGCCCTGTTGCAAGTGGGGTTGATAGCGGGGTAGCAGGCTGGCCAGCAAGCGGTGCGTGTGCCGCGCATAGCGCTGCATCAGCGCGGCCAGCAGGGCCGCGTCATAGGCGTTGCCATGGCCGCGCACGCCGCGCGCGGCATCCCAGCTGATATTCTTGGCGCTGCCGCCCACGCCGTTGAGGAGCGGGAATTCTTCTGATTGCAAAGGAAAAGCCAGGCCGGGCAGCCGTACCAGCTGCCCGTCTTCGAGCGCCTGCAGGGCCGCCGTCTGCTGCGCCGGACTGGCGCTGGCGTTCCACTGGCTGAGAGAAATGTCGACAAGCTGGCTCATGGACATAAGGGGAGTAAAGAAGCGGAGCCGCCAGTCTAGGCGCTTGCCGGCCACGCCGTTTGCGCTGGCGCAGGAAGTCCTTACAGTTTGCTGTTCTGGCAGCCGGCGCTCGCGCATTCGCGCACGCGGTCCTGCAGGAACTGGGCCCGTTCGATGGTGGTCTGGGTGGCGCAATCGAGATTGACATAGAAGCCCGAGGATTCGCGCTTCGAACAGTTCTTGTTGCGCTTGTCGATCCACGCCAGCTGGCCCGATTTCAAGGTTTGCTTGCCATTGGCATCGAGCTTGGCGGCCAGGGCCTTGTAGTTGGCGTTCAATTCCTTGTCCGCTTCCTGGTACACCTTGTTCAGGCAATACAGGCCGTCGAAGTCGTTGCGCGGCGTGTCGCAGGCGGAGTTGGCGAAGGCGGACGTGCAGGCGGATACCAGCAGCGCAAGTATCAGTTTTTTCATGGCGTGCTTTCTGAAAGGGCGCAGTGAGATGGGCGAGCATGACGAGCTCCCGCACATCGTACGACATTTTCCATCCAGGGGGCGGACGCTTGCGCAGCCGCTCCGCCAGCGCCGTCAGTAGGCCAGGCGGCCCGGCACGCGCACTTCGATCTGCGTGCCGGCGCCGGGCCGGCTGTCGATGCGCAGGCTGGCCTCGATGCCGGCGGCGCGCTCGCGCATGCCGACCAGGCCCCAGTGGCCGGGCCGCTGGCCCGTTTGCGCGACGGCGTCAGCGAGGCCGCAGCCGTCGTCGCGCACGCGCAGCGTGAATGCCGGTTCCGCATAGTCCAGCTCCAGCACGATGTTTGCCGCCTCGGCATAGCGCGAGGCGTTGAATAGCGCTTCGCGCGCGATGGCATAGATCTCGTCGTGCACGCGCGGCTGCAGGCGCCGGCAGATGCCGCCGACATGCACCGTGAAGGCGTGCGCGCGGTGTTCGGCCAGCCCCTTGCCGAATTGCTGCAGCGCCAGCCGCAGTTCGTCCGGTTCGGCCGCAGTGCGCAAGTCCATGATTTGGTCGCGGCCCTCGATCAGCAGCTGGTCTGCCAGGTTGAGCGTGCCATCGAGGCGCGCCCGTTCGCGCGTGCCCTTGGGCAGCAGGTCCGCATGCGCATGAAAGGACAGGATCAGGCCTTGCACGCTTTGCAGCAGGGTGTCGTGCAGCGAACGGGCGATGCGCGAGCGTTCGGCCAGGCGCTCCTGCAAGCGCTCCTGCAGCCGCTCCTGCATGTTGTGCGTCAGCCGCCGGATGCGCAGCGCGTAACCGCCGTACAGCAGCAGCGCGCCGCCCAGCGCCAGCAGCAGCACGAACCACGGTGTCTGCACGAAGGTGGGCGAGATGACGATATCGAGCTGTGCTCCCTGCGTATTCCAGACGCCGTCTTCGTTGGCCGCCGTGACGTCGAAGCGGTAGCTGCCGGGGGCGAGATTGGTGTAGTACGCTTCGCGGCGTCCCACCGCCTCTTGCCAGCCGGCGTCCACGCCCGCCAGACGGTAGCGCAGGCGCACGCGTTCCGGCATCGACAGGCTTGGCGCCGTGAAGCCGATCTGCAGGTTCCGGCTGCCTTGCGGCAGGCGCAGCGCCTTGCCGTCATGCAGCGCGTAGTGCACGCCATCGGCCAGCAAGCTGTGGATTTGCACGGGCGGCGGCAGGCGGTTGCGGCGGATGTGCAGCGGATCGAGCATGGCGATGGTGGCCGAGGTGGAAAACCACAGCTTGCCATCGGGCGCATGGATCAGCGAGGGCACGGGGCGCAGCTGCGAGGCATGGCCCTGCAAGCCGTCGAGCGCATCGAAGCGTTCCGAATCGACTGCGCTGCCGTCATGCATCCACGCGGCCAGGCTGGCGGCGCCGATATGGTCGATGCCGTCCGCGCCATGCAGCCACAGGTCGCCATCGGGCAGGCGCACGATGCCCGACACGCCGCGAAACGCGGCGCCGCGCGCGCCGCGCAGCATCTGGAAGCGCCCGGCGCGGTACAGTGCCACGCCGTTTTCGCCGCCCGCCCACATCATGTCACCATCGCGGTACAGCTGCAGCACGGTGCCCACTTGCAGGCCGTCAGGCGCGCCGATACGCCTGACGGCGCCGGCGCGCTGGCCGTCGGCAACCAGGCTGAGTGTATTGTCGGCGTGGCCCAGCCAGACGGTGCCGGCGCCGTCGATCGCCATGGCCGTCGTCAGCGCCGTCGGCAAGCCGGACAGGCCGCCATTCGCCAGCCACTGTCCGTCGCTGAGGCGAAACAGGCCGCCGCCCGAGAAGGAGGCCCACAGGTCGCCTGCGCGGTCCTGCTGCAGCGCCTGCGGATCGAGTCCCAGCACGGGCGGCACCACGCGCGTCATCGCGCCGTTGCGCGCGCGGTGATGCAGCTCCCGCTCGTTGCCCAGCCATAGCGTGCCATCGGGCGCCCAGTGGCTGGCCGCCAGCGTCCCTTTCAGTACCACCTTTTTCACGCCGTCGGCGGTAAAGCTGCGCACGTCGCCCACGTAGTCGCCGATCCACACGTCGCCATCGGGTCCCGGCAGCATGCCGGGATGGTCGAAGGGCACGGCGACGGGCAAGGTCTGCAGGCGGTTCGGCCGCAGCCGGTCCAGGCCCGTCGAAGTGCCGAACCACAGATTGCCTTCGCGGTCCTGGAACGACGATTGCGGCAGCGGGCCGCTGATGCCGTTCTGGCGCGTCAGGCGCTGCGCCGGCAGGCCGGGGCCGGAAGGATCGAGCTTGCGTTCAATGCCGTCGGGCTGCATCAGCCATGTGGTGCCGGCGCGGTCGAAGCGGATGCTGTTGCCCCTGGCGTCGGGGCGGATGGGCGCATCGCCGCGCGGTGCGCTGGTGCGCACGCGGTAGTAATTGCTTTGCGTGTCGACCGCCCAGATGGCGCCATCGGGCGCCTCGTCCATGCTGGTGAGCATGGTGCGCGGCCAGGCCCGGGAAAAGCGCGCCTGGCCCGGCTTGCGGAAAAAGGCGCCATGCATGGTACCCATCCACTGCGTGCCGTCGCGTCCGAACAGGATCTGGTACACGCGCTTGTCCGGCAGGCCCACGTTGGCGGCCTGCGCTTCGAAGCGGTCGGCGCCCGGCGCCAGGCGCGCCGCGCCGTCGCGCGTGCCGACCCAGATGGCGCCGTCGGGCGCCGCCTCGATATGGAACACGGCGCCTGACGGCAAGCCGTCCGCTTCCCGGTAGGTGCGCGCGCCATCCGGGCGAAAGACGCTGACGCCCCCCAGCCGGTAGCCGACCCAGACGGCGCCGTCCGGCGGCGTGGCCAGCCCCAGCACATTGCTGGACGGCAGGCGGTGCCCGTACACGCTGTCGACGCGGTCGAAGCGCACGCCATCGTAGCGGTACAAGCCGGTGGCCGTGGCGATCCACAGCCATCCATCCTTGCCCTGGGCGAATTTCAGCACATCGACGGGCGCACCTTGCAAGGCGCCCCAGGCGTTGTGGGTATAGTCGGACAGCAGGGGAGAGAGAGTGGCCGGGCACGCGTGCAGGTGCAGCGCCAGCAGGGACAACATCAACAGGCGGCGCAACAGGCGAGCGGGCATCGGGGCAGGGCGAGGTGGGAAGATGCTGATTGTAGCGCAGCGCCCTGCCGTGCAGCGGACAAAAAAAAAGCCTGCGCGGTGTGGCGCAGGCTTCTTTTTGCCCTACGTTGTCAAGGTCGCTTACGCGAAGTTCTTGGCAACGAATTCCCAGTTGACCAGGCCCCAGAACGTCTCCACGTACTTGGCGCGCAGGTTGCGGTAGTCGATGTAGTAGGCGTGTTCCCACACGTCGCAGGTCAGCAGCGGCTTGTCGCCGGTGGTCAGCGGGCAGCCGGCGTTCGAAGTGTTGACGATGTCGACCGAGCCGTCGGCTTTTTGCACCAGCCAGGTCCAGCCCGAACCGAAGTTGCCCACGCACGACTTGGTGAATTCTTCCTTGAACTTGTCGAACGACGACCATTTCGCGTTGATCGCGTCAGCCACCGCACCGGTAGGCGCGCCGCCGCCGGCTGGCTTCATGCCGTTCCAGTAGAAGGTGTGATTCCACACCTGGGCCGCGTTGTTGAAGATGCCGCCCGACGATTTCTTGATGATCTCTTCCAGCGACAGGTTCTCGAACTCGGTACCCTTGATCAGGTTGTTCAAGTTGGTGACATACGCCTGGTGATGCTTGGCATAGTGGTATTCCAGGGTTTCTTTCGAAATATGCGGCGCCAGAGCGTCCATTTCATACGGCAGTGGTGGCAGAGTATGTTCCATGTGATGTCCCTTTGTGGTGAGTGTTCGGAGTCTTCCAGCCTGCGGCCGGAGGGTTGAGCCTTGCGTGCTTGAACCAAGCATTCTTGCTGAACGAGCCACTATTGTAAAGCGGATGCGCCATTGCTGCAGATTCCGGCATGCGTTGGCGGCGCGCTTCGCGTAGTGATTCTCGTTCAGCGCCGGCCCTAGCGAAAACGGCGCGTCGTTTCCCGGACGATCAGGGCCAACGGCGGAATGGCGGCCTGCACGGCTTCGCCATTGATCAGCCCCAGCAGTGCCTCCGTGGCGATGCGGCCGATGTCGTACAGGGGCTGGTGGATGGTGGTCAGCGGCGGCGTCGTGTAGGACGAGCCGGGCAAGTCATCGAAGCCCACCAGCGAGATGTCGTCGGGCACGCGGATGCCCTTGCGGTACAGGCACAGGCGCACGCCATAGGCAGACAAGTCGTTGGCGGCGAAGACGGCGCTGAACTGCTGATGCGTGTCAAACAACTGGTTCATGGCCAGCATTCCGCTTGCCTCGTGGAAATCGCCTTCCACCATCAGCTTTGGATCGATGGCGATGTCCGCCTCGCGCAGCGCGCGCCGGTAGCCTGTCAGGCGTTCGGCCGCATCCGTGTTGTTGGCGGGGCCGGCGACAAAGGCGATGCGCCGGTGCCCCAGTTCCACCAGGTGGCGCACGGCCAGGTAGGCGCCGTATTCGTTGTCGAGCTTGAAGCCGATGGCGCTTTTCGTCGCGAGCAGGCGGCCTGTCGAGACAATGGGCCGCTGCTGCGAGAATTCGAGCACGCTCGCGTCCGAAATGCGCCCCGACAGCAGGATGATGCCGTCGACCTTGCGCGCCAGCAGCAGGCGGATGCGGTCTTCCTCTTCCTGCGCGTTCCAGTGGCCGCTGACGATGACGGACGCATAGCCCGTGCCCTTCAATCCATCGTCCACGCCGCGCAGGCTTTCATCGAAGAAAGGGCTGGAAATATCCTGCACCACGATGCCGATGGTCATCGAGCGGCCCTTCTTCAGGCCCTGCGCCATCTGGTTGGGCGCGAATTTCATCTGCGCAATGGCTGCCAGCACGGCGTCGCGCTTGTCGTCGGACACCTTGGCCGTGCCGTTGAGGATGCGCGAGACGGTGCTGGGCGACACGCCGGCCTGGCGGGCGACGTCGAGCAGGGTGGAGGGAGGGGCGGCGTGGGCGCTATCGGTCAAGGCGGTTCCTGGGTATCGAGAGGACGGGCCTTCAGTGCTCTGAAAACCTTTTCAGTGAAAGATTACCATAAAAGGACGCTCCCGCCGCAGACCGGGCGAGGGCGGCGCTGGCGCAGATGGGGCGCGACCGCTGCAGGCATGCGTTGGCCGGCGTTGGTCGGCGTTGATCGGGATAGGCGTAGGTCGGCTTGGCCCGCAGGGCGTAAGCCGACATTGCGGCGCTGGCCCCTACGCCGCCCAGCCCAAGCCCAGCCGGCGCCGCATCGGCCGCGCCGCGCTACGCCGCAACAATGCGCCAGTCCCGAGCCCCTAGCCGCCAACAATGCGTCGGATTACGCGCGTAGCGTTAATCCGACCTACGCCGGCGCGCACGTGAAAACGTTTTCATAAAAAACAACAGCCTTCAGGGCAGCGCATTTTCGCGGCTTTTCATAGGAGAATCCGCGCACCGGCGCCCGTCGTGCCGCGATGACGTCGATAAAAATGACAACTTTTCTGATTGACTTCATTTTCGATGCGGTGTTAAATGGATACATGCTGTGAAAACGTTTTCAAGATAGAAGACGCTCAATAATCGGAGATGAATCAATGAAGTCAAGCACCCTTGGCGCAGCCTTGCCTGGCGCGTCCCTGCTGTCCGCGCTGACCCTGGCCACCGGCATGGCCTGCGCCGCATCAGCCGCCGCCGCCGCCGCCGCTCCCGCCACCGCGCCAGCCGCGCCGGCGTCCCCCGCACTGGCGCCCGCCACCATCACCGTCGCCTCGTTCCCCGACCTGGACCGCGCCGTGAAGACGGCCTTGCCCCTGTGGGAAAAGCTGTATCCGCAAGTGAAGGTCAAGCTGGTCAGCCTGCAGATCGACGACCACCATAACTCGATGACGACGGCGCTGGCCGCCGGCGCGCGCCTGCCCGACGTGATGGCCATCGACTTCCGCTATGTCGGCAGCTTCGCCGAATCGAAGGGCATGGAAGACCTCCTGCAGGCGCCGTACGGGGCAGGGCAGTACCGCGCCCAGTTCGTGCCGTTCACTTTCGTGCAGGCCACCAGTTCGCGCGGCACCCTGGGCGCCATGCCGGCCGACCTGGGGCCGGGCACCCTGTTCTACCGCAAGGATCTGATGGACAAGGCGGGCATCAAGGAGGCCGACCTGACGCAATCGTGGGAGTCCTACATCGCCGCCGGCAAGAAGCTCAAGGCCGCCACGGGCACCTATCTGCTGGCCGGCGCCAGCGACCTGGCCGACATCGTTATCCGCGCCAACCTGAAGGATGGCGAGGGCATATATTTTGGCGACAAGGGCCAGGTGCTGGTCGACTCGCCCCGCTTCGTGAAAGCGTTCGAACTGGCCAAGGCGGCGCGCGTGGCCGGCATCGATGCGCGCACCGTGGCGTGGACAGGCGAGTGGGCCGAAGGCTTCAAGCGCGACAAGGTAGCCAGCCAGATGATGGGCTCGTGGCTCAGCGGCCACCTGGCCAAGTGGCTGGCGCCCGATTCCAGGGGACAGTGGCGCGCGGCGAACCTGCCGGCCGGCGCGCTGGCGTCGTACGGCGGCTCCTTCTACGGCATCCCGAGAAAGGCGGCAAATAAAACCCAGGCGTGGGAATTCATCAAGTTCATGACGGTGAACAAGGACATCCAGCTGCATTCGCTGAAAGAAATCGGCGCCTTCCCGGCCCTCAAGGCGGCCTATGCGGACCCGATGATGGACGAGCCGCAAGCGTATTTCGGCGGCCAGAAGACGCGGCTGCTGGCGCGCGAGACGGCGGCAAGGATACCCGTCATCCGCGTCGACAAGTTCGATGCCGTGGCACGCGATATCGTCAACATGGAACTGGAGAGCGTACTGGCGCAAAACAAGGACATCAAGACGGCGCTGGCCGACGCCAAGGCCCTGATCACCCACCGCGCGCGGCGCTAGGAACCGGCATGAAACCTCATCAAACGCATGGCGGAGGCCGTCCATGAGCGCACCCTCCGCATCGCTGGCGCAAGGCGCGCCTGCCACGGCGCGGCCCGTCAAGAAGCGCTTCAACATGAAGAAGTGGGCGCCGTACATTTTCATCAGCCCTTTTTTCATCCTGTTCGCCGTCTTCAGCTTGTTCCCCCTGCTGTTTTCCATCTACCTGTCCTTCAACCAGTGGGAGGCGGCCAGCGGCGTGGAAGCCATGCAGTGGGTGGGGCTGGACAATTACAGGTACGCGCTGAGCGACCCGTGGTTTTTGCGCTCGCTGGGCAATACGCTGTGGCTGGCGCTGGCCTCGGGCGTGCCGCAGCACCTGGTGGCCATTCCGCTGGCGGCCTTCATCCACAACAGCTTCAAGCGTTCGCGCAACCTGGTGATCGGCATTTACTTTTTACCGTTCATCACCTCCAGCGTGGCCATCGCCATGGTCTTCAACACCCTGTTCTCGCGCGACTACGGGCAGATCAATGTGCTGCTCCAATGGTGCGCCAGCCTGCCGCTGGTCGGCGCTCTGTTCCCGGCCGAATCCATCGACTGGCTGGGCAGCTCGCTGTTCATCAAGCCGGCCGTCGCCTTCGTGATTTTCTGGCGCTACCTGGGCTGGAACCTGGTGCTGTATCTGTCTGCCTTGCAGGTGATACCGAAGGATCTGTACGAAGCGGCCACCATCGATGGCGCCTCGAAGCGCCAGCAGTTCTGGCACATCACGCTGCCGCAGCTGCGGCCCATGATCTACCTGGCCGTGACCCTCACCATCATGGGCAATTTGCAGCTGTTCGAGGAACCGTTCGTGCTGGTGGCCGAGTCGAGCGGCGTGAGCCAGTCCGTGATGACGACGGCCATCTTCGTCTACAAGACGGCGTTTTCCTCGGGCGACTTCGGCACGGCGTCGGCCATTTCCTGGCTGCTGTTCCTTATCATCGCCAGCACTACCTGGGTGAACAACCGCATCTTCAGCCGCAACGAACGGCAGGAACGCAAGGAGGCCAAATGAGCACATTGACCCACCACCATGCCGGCGCGGCCAGCACCCGCTGGACGGCCTACGCCATGGTGGCCGTCGGCGCCCTGATCATGGTCGCGCCGTTCTATTTCATGTTCGTCTTCGCCACGCACACGAGCGCCGAGATTTACAGCCTGCCGCCGCCGCGCTGGTTCGGCACGGCCCTGCTGCACAACCTGGAACTGCTGCAGGAGCGCCTGCCATTCTGGCGCAATATCGGCATCAGCCTGTACGTGGCCCTGATGACCACCGTCTTGACCTTGTTCTTCTGTTCGCTGGGCGGCTATGCCTTCGCCATGTACGAGTTCCGTTTCAAGCGGCCCCTGTTTACGCTGGTGATGGCGTCGATGATCATCCCCTCCTTCATGAACATGATTCCGACCTTCATGCTGATGGATTTCCTCGGATGGCTGGACCAGCCGCGCGCCCTGTACGTGCCGGGTGCGGCCGGCGCGCTGGGCATTTTCCTCATGCGCCAGTACATCGGCACGGCGATACCGAAGGATTTGATCGAGGCGGCGCGCATCGACGGCTGCGGCGAATTCGCCATCTACTGGAGAGTCGTGCTGCCGCTGATCGGCCCCGCCATGGGCACCCTGGGCCTGATCACCTTCATCAATTCCTGGAACAATTTCATCACGCCGCTGGTCGTCATGCGCTCGGTCGAGAACTACACGATCCCGCTGGCCCTGCGCAGCATGCAGGCGCCGAACAACACGGAGTGGGGCGCCTTGATGACGGGTGCCGCCATCGCCGTGCTGCCGCTGCTGCTGATGTTTTTTGTCGCCTCGAAGCGCCTGATCGAAGGCCTGACCCAGGGCGCCGTGAAGGGTTAAACCCATCTTTTAAACCACTGACACTACACAAACCACCATGCATAACGACGACATCGACACCAACTTTCCCGCCACCTTCACCTGGGGCGTGGCCACCAGCGCCTACCAGATCGAGGGCGCCGCCGCCATTGACGGCCGCGGCCCGTCCATCTGGGATACCTTCAGCCACACGGACGGCAAGATCATCGACGGCAGCAACGGCGACGTGGCCTGC
Source organism: Janthinobacterium foliorum (assembly GCF_978021625.1). NCBI lineage: Bacteria > Pseudomonadati > Pseudomonadota > Betaproteobacteria > Burkholderiales > Oxalobacteraceae > Janthinobacterium > Janthinobacterium foliorum. The sequence continues at coordinate 81,077 of NZ_CDXDQE010000010.1, forward strand.
GACCACTACCACCGCTACGCGGACGATGTGGAATTGATCGCCGCGCTGGGCGTGAACGCCTACCGCTTTTCCATGTCCTGGTCGAGGGTGCAGCCCGCGGGTTCCGGCGCCTGGAACGAAGCCGGCTTCGATTTCTATGCGCGCCTGCTCGACGCCCTGGCCGCCAAGGGGCTCGATGCGCACCTGACCCTGTACCACTGGGACTTGCCGCAAGCCCTGCAGGACGAGGGCGGCTGGCTCAATCGCGCCACCTGCTACCACTTCGCCGCCTATGCGGCCGAGGTGGCGCGCCGCTTCGGCCACAAGGTCGCCAGCATCGCCACGCACAACGAGCCATGGTGCACGGCCGTGCTGGGCCACGGCACGGGCCAGTTCGCGCCCGGCATGGCCGACCCCGCCGCCGCCGTGCAAGTGTCGCACCACTTGCTGCTGTCGCACGGCCTGGCCATGCAGGCCATGCGCGCCGTGAACGCGCCGGCCAAGCTGGGCATCGTGCTCAATCAGTGGACGGCCACGCCCGCCACCGACAGCGCCCAGGACCGCGAACTGGCCGAGCTCGAATATGCGCGCTCGGTGCAGTGGTACATGGACGCCATCTTCAAGGGCCGCTACCCGGCACTGGCCCTGAAACACGCCGACGCTTCAGCTTTGGCTATCTTTGAAAACGATTTCACAGATATCAAGCAGCCCATCGACTTCCTCGGCGTGAACTATTACACGCGCGCTTTCATGAGCGCCGAGACGCCGCCGCGCAAGCCGGAATGCAAGCTGGGCGTCAACGACATGGGCTGGGAAACCTATCCGCAAGGCTTGACGGAACTGCTGGTGGGCCTGCACCGCGAATACCGGCTGCCGCCCGTCTACATCACGGAAAACGGCATGGCCGTCAACGACAAGCTGGTCGACGGCAAGGTGCACGACGAGGCGCGCATCGAGTACGTGCAGCTGCACCTGGACGCCTTGCGCGCCGTGATCGCCCAGGGCATCGACGTGCGCGGCTATTTCTACTGGAGCCTGATGGACAACTTCGAATGGAACTCGGGTTACGCCAAGCGCTTCGGCATGCTGTACGTCGACTACGCCACGCAGCAGCGCAGCTTCAAGGACAGCGCCCTGTGGTACCGCGACTTCATCGCCGCGCAGCGCGCCGCGCATGCCGATGCGCCTGTCCTGGCAGGGGCGCGCTGACATGGCCGCCATCTCCCTGCGCGGCATCCGCAAGACCTACGGCGACGGCCCGGAAATCATCAAGGGCCTGGACCTCGACATCCTGGATGGCGAATTCATGGTCTTCGTCGGCCCTTCCGGCTGCGGCAAGTCGACCCTGCTGCGCATGATCGCGGGACTGGAAGACATCAGCGCGGGCCAGCTGCGCATCGGCGACCTGCTGGCCAACGACGTGGCGCCGGCCGAGCGGGGCATCGCCATGGTCTTCCAGAGCTACGCCCTGTACCCGCACATGTCGGCGCGCGACAACATGGGCTTTGCCTTGAAACTGGCGGGCAGGCCCGAAGCCGAAGTGCGCGCGGCCGTGGGCAAGGTGGCGGAGATCCTGCAGATCACGCACCTGCTCGACCGCAAGCCGAAAGCCCTGTCGGGCGGCGAACGCCAGCGCGTGGCCATCGGCCGCGCCATCGTGCGCCAGCCCAAGGTCTTCCTGTTCGACGAGCCGCTGTCCAACCTCGATGCCTCGCTGCGCGTGCAGACGCGCATCGAGCTGGCCAAGCTGCACCAGGAGCTGGGCACGACCATGATCTACGTCACCCACGACCAGGTGGAAGCCATGACCCTCGGTGACCGGGTCGCCGTCTTCCACGGCGGCCACCTGGAGCAGGTGGCCGCGCCTTTGGAGCTGTACCGCCATCCGGCCAGCCGGTTCGTCGCCGGTTTCATCGGCGCCCTGCGCATGAACTTTTTGCCGTGCGCCGCCGTGCCGGCCCTGGCGCGCCAGCTGGGCGGCGCAGCCGGCATGCTGGTCGGCATCCGCCCCGAGCACCTGCGCCTGGTGCCGCGCGGGGAGGGCTATGGCGCCACCGTCACCCTGATCGAGCAGCTGGGCGACGCGCAGATCATCCACGCCACGCTGGACGAGCGCATTGACGGCAGCGCGCACGCGGTGGCCATCAAGCTGCACGGCGAGGCGCGCCACAGCCTGGCGCAGGGCAGCGGCATCGGCTTCGCGCCGGAAGAGGGCCATGCCTATTTGTTCGACACGGGCGGGCGCGCCGTGGCCACCCACTGACCCGCACGGAGGCCCCATGACCCGAGCTTGACACCCAAAAAATGTGCAGCAGTAGCCACAGAGCTATGTGATCATCATTCAACCAGCGGTACAGGAGACAAAAAAAATGCAACAGCTTAAACGCAATACCATCGCCCTCAGCCTGGCGCATGCGACGTTCGCCCAGTTCATCCTGCTGGGCAGCGCCGCCGCGCTGGCGCAGCCAGCCGATACGGCCACGGCGCCTACCGAAACGGCGCAGTCCGGAGGCGAGCAGATGGACCGCATCGTCGTCACGGCCACGCGCCGCAACACCTTCGTGCAGGAGACGCCGCTGGCCGTCACCGCCTTCAACCAGGACACCCTGCAAAACAACCAAGTGAAAGACCTGGCGTCGCTGGCCACCATGGTGCCCAGCCTGGTCGTCGAGCAGCATGGCGATTCGGGCGGCGTGCACGTCTACATGCGCGGCGTGGGATCGGCCAACCACACGGAGCTGGGCGATCCGGCTGTCGCCTTCTATGTCGACGGCGTGTACTCGCCGCGCCCTCAGGGCGCCACGGCACTGATGTATGACCTTTCCCACGTGGAGGTGGCGCGCGGACCGCAGGGCACCCTGAATGGCCGCAATTCCACGGCGGGCGCCGTCAACCTGGTGTCGGCCGCGCCGAATACCTCCAAGTTCATGGGCTCGGCCGGCATCACCGTGGGCGACTACCGCCACCTGCAGACGCAGGGCATGATCAACATTCCGTTTTCCGACGACGTGGCGCTGCGCATCGCCGCCATCAAGGATAGCCACGACGGCACGGTGGACTTCCGCCGCGGCTCGAACGTGATGCCCGGCACGGCCAAGTATGGCGCCGGCGACCAGATGGGCGTGCGCGCCTCGCTGCTGTGGAAATTCACGCCGCAGCTGCGCGGCACTTTCATCGCCGATTACTTCCTCGACCAGGGCGCCGGCAATGTCTTCCTGGCGGCCGAACCGAAGCCCGGCGAAAAACTGCGCTCGGCCCTGATCGACACGCCGGGCACCCTCGACCAGTCGATTTTGACCTACAAGGGCAAGCTCAATTACAAGCCGACGGAGTCGCTGGACTTCACCTACCTGGGCAGCTGGAGCCGCTACAAGCGCCAGAACAGCAACGACGCGGACGCGGGCCTGTTCCCCGGCTTCAAGTCGGAAAACCGCACGGACTGGGCGCAGTTCGACAGCTATTCGCACGAGCTGCAGGCGCGCTCGGACGACGAGGCGCCATTCCAGTGGGTGGCGGGGCTGTTCCTCTTCAATGAGAAGAACAAGGTGCGCTTCGATATCGACCGCAGCCAGATTTCGCAGGCGGCCGTGCAGCAGGATATCGCCAACGGCGCCGTGATCTTCGTGCAGCCCACCGTGGGCCAGTATGCCTCGTCGATGTCCTTCATCCAGGGCGACCGCCAGCTGAAATCAAAGGCCGTGTTCGGCCAGGTCAGCCAGCAAGTGACGGACCAGGTCAAGCTGACGGCCGGTGCGCGCTACACGAAAGACCATAAATTCGACATCGGCGGGCAGAACTGGGCTTGCCCGAACTGGCCCGCAAATACGCCGCTGGGCACCACCGTGCTCACGCCGGACCAGATGGCGCAGCTGGTCACGCCAGGCACGGGCCTGGCCAACACGCACAATATCGGGCCGGGCGGCGCCATCACGGCGGCCACCTGCGGCAACACGCCGGGCGACAACACGGCGGACCTGAAGTATGGGCAAGCCACGTGGCTGGGCCGCATCGAATACAAGCTGCGCCCCGATATCCTGCTGTTCGGCTCCGTGACGACGGGTTTCCATTCGCCCGCCATGGGCGACGGCGGCGCCACCACCAAGCCGGAAAAACTGACCAGTTATGAAATCGGTTTCAAGTCGGACTTGCTGAACCGCGAACTGACCCTGAACCTCGATGCCTTCGTGATGAAGTACAAGGACAAGCTCGAATCGCAGGTGGTCAACAGCGTGCTGGCCAACTTCAACGCGGCCGGCGCCACCGTCAAGGGACTGGAAGCGGAATGGGTGTGGCGTCCGACGAAGGTCGACCGCCTGACGGGCAACGCCACCTGGCTCAAAGCCGTGTACGACGATTTCCTCTCGTGCGACGTGGATGCGGCGCGCGCGAATGGCCAGGCCTGCGGGTCGACGGCGCCGCTGGTGAACGTGGGCGGCAGCACCATGAAGCATGCGCCGAAGTTCTCCACCACGGTGCAGTACGAGCACGACTTCAACGTGGCCGGCGGCCAGCTCACGCCGCGCGCTTCCGTGCACTATGAAACCATGTCGTACGTGGGAGCGGGGGCTTTCAACGGCGACGTGCCGGGCCACGCCGGCGTCAAGCGCCAGGAGGCGTACACCACGCTGGACCTGAGCCTGCGCTTCCAGCCGGCCAACAAGGCCTACACGGTGGAAGCGTTCGTGCAGAACGCCACCGACAAGGCCGTGAAGCTCGACGTGCTGGAGCTGTGCACGGACGTGGGCATGCCATGCCAGCCCACGCAGCAGATCTACGGCGCCTTCTATAACGCGCCGCGCACGGTTGGCGCGCGCGTGTCGATGAAGTTCTGATGGCGTAGCGTGAAAGAGCAGTCGCAGTTGCAGTCCACTCAGTAGGGCAGGTGTTGGGCCGGGGGGCTTCCCCGGCCTTTTTTGCTATGTCAACGGTTATTCCAGCGCTTATTCCAGCGCTTATTCCAGCGTGGCCTGCACGCTGGCGATGCCGACCTGCGCGCTGCCTTCGGCCAGGCGCACGTTGACGTTCTGGCGCGCCTGCAGCTGCGCGGGCGAGCGCACGATATGGCCCTTTTCATCGCGCACGATGGCGTAGCCCCGCTCCAGGGTGCGCTGGGGATTCAATAGTTCCAGCTGCGCCGCCAGGCCATCGAGGCGGTGGCGCCGCTGCGTCAGCAGCTGGGCCATGGCCGCGCCGCTGCGCCGCTGCGCTTCCGCCAGGCGCGCGCGCGGCACCGTGACGTCGGGCCGCAGGTTGGCCCAGCGCGAGCGCAGGCGTTCCAGCGCGTAGTGCGACTGGTTCAGCGGCGCGCGCGCCGCGTGCGTCATGGCCGTGGACAGGGCCAGCAGCTGCAGGCGCTGCTGCTGCAGCTGCGCCTTGGGGTTGAGCAGGCGGCGGCTGTGGCGGTCCAGGGTCTGCGCCGCATCGTCGAGGCGGCGGCGCATGGCGCGGCGCAGGTCCGTGGCGTCCGCGCGCAGGGACGCGAGCCAGTCGGCGCGCGGCGTGGCCGCCAGTTCGGCCGCCGCCGTCGGCGTGGCCGCGCGCAGGTCGGCCGCGAAGTCGGCGATGGTGAAATCCGTCTCGTGGCCCACGCCGCTGATCACGGGCATGCTGCAGCCGGCGATGGCATGCGCGACGGCTTCATCGTTGAACGACCATAAGTCCTCGATGCTGCCGCCGCCACGGCATACCAGCAGCACGTCGCACTCGGCCCTGGCCGATGCCGTGCGGATGGCGTGCGCGATCTTTTCCGGCGCCTGCTGGCCCTGCACGGGCGTGGGGTACAGGATGATGGCCACGTGCGGCGCGCGGCGCTGCAAGGCCGTCAGCACGTCGCGCAGGGCCGCCGCCTGCGGGCTGGTGACGATGCCGATCGTGCGCGCGAACATGGGGATGGCGCGCTTGCGCTCGGGGTCGAACAGGCCTTGCGCGGCCAGCTTTTCCTTCAGGCGCTGGAACGCTTCATACAGGGCGCCCACGCCGGCGCGGCGGATGGCTTCCACGTTGATCTGGTAGTCGCCGCGCGCGCCGTACAGGGTGACGAGGGCGCGCACTTCCACCTTGTCGCCTTCGCGCGGCGTGAAGCCCGCGTACTGGGCGCGGCCGCGGAACATCACGGCGCGCACCTGGGCGCCATCGTCCTTGAGCGTGAAATACCAGTGGCCGGAGGCGGCCCGCGTGAAGTTGGAAATCTCGCCGGCGATCCAGGTCAGCGGGAACGAGCGTTCAAGCAGGCGCGCAACGGCCTGGTTCAGGGCGCTGACGGTCAGCACGGGCGGGGCGGCAAAGCCGCTGTCAGTCGGGTTGTCGGTCATCATGAAGCGGGAGAGGAAAGGATCTGTCCACAAATTATCGGCGAGGTAATGCTTATGTCATATATCCTGCAAAACAACAAGTTCTATTTCTAAGTATTTGATTTCATGATGAATTTCCAGATGCTTGATTTGCGTGCACAGGGAAAAAGTCCTTTAATATCAAGCACATCAGTGAAGCGCATGCCACTTACGCACAAAGTTATCCACAGAAAGTGTGCGGAACTTTTTGTCCTGTACAGGGCCGCTGGATTTCTGCCCTGCCGTGGATAAAAAATGCCCTGCTACATTTTTACGCATGGAAATAAAGCGCCTATGAATCAAGGGCTTAGTATCGCATGCATGCCCTTGCGCACAATCTTATCCACAAAAAATGTGCAGAACTCCGCCACGCCACCGCGTGTATCCACCGCCGGGCCGATGGCAAGGCTTGCCTGATTTTTGCGCAGCATAAATAAGTCCATATAAATCAATGACCTAGCGTGCAAGCGTGCGCCTTGCTCACAATCTTATCCACAGAATGTGTGTAAAACTGCATAAATCGTTTCGCTGTTTGGCCGGCTTTTCCACCGCCATGCCACGTCATCTGTCTGCCTTATTTTTCAGCATTGAAAAAAAGTCCTTTAAAATCAAGGATCTTGCAGGGAGTCAATCGGCTTGCTCACAATCTTATCCACACTTTATGTGTGGAACTGCATGGACGGTGGAAAACTGTCGTAATGGCCCCGTATTTGACCGCAAAGATCCCCCATTACGGCCCTTGCCACATTTTTATGCAGAGCAATAAAAACGATATAAATCAATGTACTTAGCGCTTATCTTTGCGCTTGCACACAATCTTGTCCACAGATTGTGTGCAGAACTTGATGGGTTGCCGTTGTCATGCGGAATGCCACGCTGCCACATTTTTACTCATCTAAATAATGCCATTGTAAATCAATGACTTATGTGAATTCCATGGCCTTGCGCACAATCTTGTCCACAGTAAATGTGCAGAACTTTTGTTTTGTTGATTTTGTGACATTGACTCCGCACGATTAGCTGCTATGCCTGTATTTTGCGCACTGCGATAATCTCGTTGTAAATCAATTGCTTAGCTTTGTATGTTCATGCTTGCTCACAATCTTATCCACATAAAATGTGCAAAACCGGGGTCTTCAAGCCGGGGCATGATGGCAGGCTGTGCATCAGGCGCGCGCGGGCGCCACTTGCCGACGGCGCGCCAACGCGCTACATTGCGCCATTCCGCCGCCGGTGCGCAATCGGGCGTCGGCACCCGGCACAACGCTGGGTACAATACACGCTGTTCCATACTGTTCCATATAGACCGCCTTTCCCTTACCAGGAGTTTCTTTTGCTCGCTATCTTCCAGGCCGCTGGCTGGCCCATCTGGCTGTTACTGATCGCTTCCATCGTGGCGCTGGCCCTGATCATCGAGCGCTTGCTGTATTTGCGCCGTGCCAAGATCCTGCCCCGCAAGCTGTTCGATGAAGTGGTGCAGGTGTATCGCAGCGGCAAGATCACCCCGGATACGGTGGCCAAGCTGGAAGCCAATTCGCCGCTGGGCGTGGTGCTGGCCGCCGCGCTGCGCAACGTGGACGCGCCGCGCGACGTGATGAAGGAATCGATCGAGGAGGCGGGCAGCGGCGTGGCCCACGTGCTGGAGCGCTACCTGACCACCCTGGGCACCATCGCCACCCTGGCACCCTTGATGGGCCTGTTTGGCACGGTGGTGGGCATGATCGAGATCTTCGGCTCGCAAAACGCCAGCGGTTCGAATCCGGCCCAGCTGGCCCACGGCATTTCCGTCGCCCTGTACAACACGGGATTCGGCCTGGCCATCGCCATGCCCACCCTGGTCTTCTACCGCCACTTCCGCGCCCTCGTCGACAGTTTTGTCATTGACATGGAGCAGCAAGCGGTCAAGTTCGTCGACATCGTCCACAGTGGCCGCAAATGAACTTTCGCAAAGGCAAGGGGCGCGAAGACCCCGAAATCAACCTGATCCCGTTTATCGACGTGCTGCTGGTGATCCTGATCTTTTTGATGGTCAGCACCACCTACAGCAAATTTACGGAACTGCAGATCACCTTGCCGACGGCCGACGCCGAGCAGGCCAAGGACAAGCCGCAGCAGATCGATGTCACCATCGATGCCAAGGGTAATTACACGGTCAACCGCGAAGCCGTCTCGTTCCGCGACGTGGCAGGCCTGGCCGATGCCTTGCAGGCGGCGGCGAAGGCGGCCAATGGCGGCAAGGCGCCCGCGCAGACGCCCGTGGTGGTGGTCAACGCCGACCAGTTCGCCATGCACCAGATGGTCATCCACGTCATGGAAGCGGCGCGCCTGGCCGGCTATGAAAAGCTGACGTTCGCGGCGCAGGCGGGCGGCAACAAGTAGGTCGGCTTAGCCGGAACGGCGTAAGCCGACACAAGCCGCAGCCGAGCATGTCGGATTACGCTGCGCCTGACGGCGCCGCTAATCCGACCTACACTATTTTACGTCTTCCTTCATGCCCACATCCTCCCCCGCCAAGCTTGAAACCACTCTCACCCGCGCCTGGCTGCGTCGCGGGCCGCTGGCGTGCGCCCTGTGGCCCGTCTCGCTGCTGTTCGGCGCCCTGAGCGCCGTGCGGCGCGGCCTGTACCGCGCCAACCTCCTGGCATCCGCGCGCCTGCCCGTGCCCGTCGTTGTCGTCGGTAATATTTTCATTGGCGGCACGGGCAAGACGCCGCTGACGATCTGGCTGGTGCAAGCCTTGCGCGACGCGGGCCTGCGTCCTGGCGTCATTTCGCGCGGCCACGGCAGCGCCGACCGGCTGCCGCGTGCCGTGACGGCCGAGTCCACGCCGCAGCAGGTGGGCGACGAGCCGCTGCTGATCTTCCAGCGCGGCGGCTGTCCCGTGATGGTGGGGCGCGACCGCGCGCAAGCGGGCAGGGCGCTGCTGGCCGCGCACCCCGACGTCGACGTGCTGGTGACGGACGACGGCTTGCAGCATTACGCCTTGCAGCGCGACGTGGAAATCGTGCTGTTCGATGGCCGCGGCGCCGGCAATGGCTGGCTGCTGCCGGCGGGCCCGCTGCGCGAATCGCCGCGCCGCCGGCGCGACGTGACGGTGATCAATGCGCCGGAGCTGTCGCCGGCGCTGGTGGCGCAGGTGGCGCCGCCCGGCGCCCTGGTGGTGCAGATGCGCCTCGATGGCGGCGTCGCCGAACGCCTGGCGGAGCGCGGCGAGCGCCTGCCCCTGGCGGCCCTGGCGGCCGGCGGCCGGCGCATCGTGGCGGCCGCCGGCATCGGCAATCCGCAGCGCTTTTTCAGCATGCTGCGGGGTGCCGGCTTGCAGTTTGCGGAGCTGCCGCTGCCCGACCATCACGACTTCCTCGACCAGCCTTTCGCCGCGCTCGACACGGATGTGATCTTGATCACCGAGAAGGATGCAGTAAAATGTGCGCAAATTGAACATCTCAAAGATGACCCGAGACTGTGGGTCGTCCCGGTCAGCGCGCGCATCGATAGCGCGCTGGCCCAACAAATTGTGGAGAAATGTCGTGGACGCTCGACTGCTTGATATCCTGGTCTGCCCTGTTTGCAAGGGCCCGCTTGAACACGATAAGAAGGCGCAGGAATTGATTTGCCGCGCCGACCGCCTGGCCTATCCGATCCGCGATGGCATCCCCATCATGTGGGCGGATGAAGCGCGCACCCTGCTCGACGCAGTGGAATAAGGATGGCGTTCATCGTCATCATCCCGGCCCGCCTGGCCTCGACGCGCCTGCCCAGCAAGCCGCTGGCTGACCTGGGCGGCAAGCCCATGGTGGTGCGCGTGGCCGAGCAGGCGGCCCTGTCGGGCGCGGCGCGCGTCATCGTCGCCACCGACCACGAAGACATCCGCGCCGCCTGCGCCGCGCATGGCGTGGAAGTGTGCATGACGCGCAGCGACCATCCGTCGGGCACGGACCGCATCGCCGAAGTGGCGCGCACGCTCGGCTTGCCGCCGGACGCCGTCGTCGTCAACCTGCAGGGCGACGAACCGCTGATCGACCCGGCCCTGCTGGCCGCCTGCGCCGCGCAGATCGGCAGTGCCGTGCCCATGGCCACGTGCGCCCATCCGCTGCATGACGTGGCCGACGCCTTCAACCCGAACGTCGTCAAGGTCGTGCTGGACAAGAACAGCCGCGCGCTGTATTTTTCGCGCGCCACCATCCCGTGGCACCGCGACGGCTTCGCGCAGTCGAAAGACAGCCTGCCGGCGGACTACGTGCCGCTGCGGCATATCGGCTTGTATGCCTACAGCAATGCGTTCTTGCAGGAATATCCGCAATTGTCCGCCTCGCCGCTGGAAGCCATCGAGGCGCTGGAGCAGCTGCGCGTGCTGTGGCACGGTGTTGCCATCGCCGTGCACGTGACCGATAGCGCCCCGGCCGCCGGCGTCGATACGCCGGAAGACCTGGCCAGGGTTCAGGCGCACTACCGCGCCCTGTAAGCGCTACCTGCAAAACGGCAGGCGTGCAAATAAAATTTGTGCGTCTGCAGCAAAAACCACATTTTGAAACGTCCGCTTCGATAATTGCTGGCTTTGATCAATCAGGGCATAGCAAATCGACAGCAAACTGGCGTTCCGGGGATTTTTTGTGGTAAGTTTCGTAGGGAAAGATAGCCATAGCAACACCATCTAAAAAAAATTACACATACCACCATCCAAAATCTGTTTTTTAGGAACTTTCAATGCGTCTGATACTTTTAGGAGCACCCGGTGCCGGCAAGGGCACCCAAGCTAATTTCATCAAAGAAAAATACAATATTCCACAAATCTCCACGGGCGACATGCTGCGCGCGGCGATCAAGGAAGGCACCGAACTGGGCCTGGCAGCGAAAAAAGTCATGGATGCGGGCGGCCTGGTGTCGGACGACATCATGATCGGCCTGGTCAAGAACCGCCTGCAGGAAGCCGATTGCGCCAATGGCTACCTGTTCGACGGTTTCCCGCGCACCATCGCGCAAGCGGACGCCATGAAAGACGCCGGCATCAATGTCGATTACGTGCTGGAAATCGACGTGCCCGATGAGTCGATCATCGAGCGCATGGATGGCCGCCGCAGCCACCCGGGTTCGGGCCGCGTCTACCACGTCAAATTCAATCCGCCGAAAGTCGAAGGCGTCGATGACATCACCGGCGAGCCGCTGATCCAGCGCGACGACGACAAGGCGGAAACCGTCAAGAAACGTCTGGACGTGTACCACAACCAGACGAAAGTCCTGTTGGGCTACTACAATGACTGGGCCAAGTCCGGCCTGCCAGGCGCGCCGAAATACCGCCGCATCGCCGGCGTCGGTCCGGTCGAGCAAATCCGCGACAGCGCATTTGCCGCCCTGGCGGAATAAGCAGTTTTTGAAAAGCGGACCTGAGTGTCCGCTTTTTTTGTGCCCGCTTTTCGCCGGCGGCGCCGTTTCGTTTCTTTTGGCGGTAGCAGTTTTTTGCAGGTCGTGTTTTCCTGGCTGCGCGTGCCTACCCGGTGCGGTCTGCGGCTGTTGGCAATGACGTCGGATAAAAACAGAAGGGGACGATATGGCAGCCAGTTTGTGGTTTGCGGTAGCCTGCGGCGTGGTCGCCGTGGTGTACGGTTTGGTGTCGCGTAGCTGGATCCTGCGCCAGGACCCCGGCAACGCGCGCATGCAGGAAATCGCCCTGGCCATCCAGCAGGGTGCGGCCGCCTACCTGGCGCGCCAGTACCGCACCATCGCCATCGTCGGCGTGGTGCTGCTGATCGCCATCTATGCCTTGCTCGGCCTGCACACGGCGCTGGGCTTCCTGATCGGCGCCGTGCTGTCGGGCGCCTGCGGCTTCATCGGCATGAACGTCTCCGTGCGGGCCAATGTGCGCACGGCGCAGGCGGCCACCCACGGCATCAACCAGGCCCTGAACGTGGCCTTCAAGGGCGGGGCCATCACGGGCATGCTGGTCGTCGGTCTGGGCCTGCTGGGCGTGACCCTGTTCTACTGGCTGCTGGTGACGACGGGCGCGCCCGGCCTGACCCAGCATGACCTGATCAAGCCTTTGATCGGCCTGGCCTTCGGCGCCTCGCTCATTTCCATCTTCGCGCGGCTGGGCGGCGGCATCTTCACCAAGGGCGCCGACGTGGGCGCGGACCTGGTGGGCAAGGTGGAGGCAGGCATTCCCGAGGACGATCCGCGCAACCCGGCCGTCATCGCCGACAACGTGGGCGACAACGTGGGCGACTGCGCCGGCATGGCGGCCGACCTGTTCGAGACCTATGTCGTGACCCTGATCGCCACCATGCTGCTGGGGGCCCTGCTGATGGCCGAGGCCAGCAGCGTGGCCATCATCTACCCGCTGCTGCTGGGCGCCGTCTCCATCCTCGCTTCCATCGTCGGCTGCTCGATGGTGAAAACGGCCCCCGGCAAGAAGATCATGTCGGCCCTGTACACGGGCCTGTGGTGGGCGGCCGGCCTGTCGCTGGTCGGCTTTGCGGTGGTGACGTGGCTGCTGTGGCCCGACGACGCCATGCGCTACAAGATGCTGGGCGCCACCGTCGTCGGCATCGTCCTCACGGGCCTGATGGTGTACATCACCGAGTACTACACGGGCACGGATTTCAAGCCCGTGCGCCACATCGCCGAAGCGTCGACGACGGGCCATGGCACCAACATCATCGCCGGCCTGGGCGTGTCGATGAAGTCCACCGCGTACCCGGTGCTGGCCGTCTGCATCGCCATCCTTGTCTCGTACCAGCTGGCGGGCCTGTACGGCATCGCCATTGCCGCCACGTCGATGCTGTCAATGGCGGGCATCATCGTCGCCCTCGACGCGTATGGCCCCATCACGGATAACGCGGGCGGCATCGCCGAGATGTCCGGCCTGCCCGATTCCGTGCGCGCCATTACCGACCCGCTCGACGCCGTCGGCAATACCACCAAGGCCGTCACCAAGGGCTATGCCATCGGCTCGGCGGGCCTGGCCGCGCTGGTGCTGTTCGCCGACTACACGCATGCGCTCGAATCCGTGGGCCAGCACATCACGTTTGATTTGTCGAACCCGATGGTCATCGTCGGCCTGTTCATCGGCGGCCTGATACCCTACCTGTTCGGCGCCATGGCGATGGAAGCCGTGGGCCGCGCGGCCGGCGCCGTGGTGGTCGAAGTGCGGCGCCAGTTCCGCGACATCAAGGGCATCATGGAAGGCACGGCGAAGCCGGAATACGACAAGGCCGTCGACATGCTGACGGCGTCGGCCATCCGCGAAATGATAGCTCCCTCGCTGCTGCCGGTGGTGGTGCCCATCGTCGTCGGCATGCTGCTGGGGCCCGCGGCCCTGGGCGGCCTGCTGATGGGAACCATCGTCACGGGCCTGTTCGTGGCCATTTCCATGACCACGGGCGGCGGCGCCTGGGACAACGCCAAGAAATACATCGAGGACGGGCATTTCGGCGGCAAGGGTTCCGATGCGCACAAGGCGGCCGTCACGGGCGACACCGTGGGCGACCCGTACAAGGATACGGCGGGCCCGGCCGTCAATCCCCTGATCAAGATCATCAATATCGTCGCCCTGCTGCTGGTGCCGCTGCTGCCGGCCACGGGCTGGCTGGCCGTGGCGGCGCCTGCCCCCATCCACGCGCCGCTGCCGCCGATCCTGGCGCCGGCCACGCCCGTGCAATCCTTGCCCGGCCAGTAAGCCGCCGGGCGCCAGCCCTTGTTCCTCGACAGCCCCGCGGTCCGCGCCCCGGGGCTGTTTTCTTTTGCGCGGGTGAAACTTTCCTGCCGTCCATATCCCCGGCGTATAAAAGGTGAGCAATTGTTACGGCAGCTAGGATTGTGCGGCCGGCCTGCCAATAATGAATCGAGCTTCACTGATGTTGTCGCGCGGGAGGATGTCATGGACGGCAATCGCAAGGGACGCGGCGCGCGGCTGGCGCTGCTGCTAATGGGGCTGGCGCTGGGAGCGGCCGGTAGCGTGGCCTGGGGCGCACCGGGCGGCCATGGCGGCCACGGCGGTTACCATGGAGGCCATGGCGGTTTTCACGGCGGCCACGGCCACTTCCATGGCCGGCCGCACGTGGGCGTCTGGCTGGGGTCTTCGTGGGGCTACGGCTACGGGCCGGGCTGGTATGGCGATCCCTGGTATGGCTACCCCTATGGCTACCCGTACGGGCGCACCGTCATCGTGCAACCGCCGCCCGTGTATATCGAACAGGGCGGCGTGCCGACGGCGCAGATGTGGTATTACTGCGCGCGGCCGCAGGGCTATTACCCGTACGTGAAGAACTGCGGCACGGCCTGGCGTGCCGTGCCGCCGAACAGCGTGCGGTGATGCGCGGGAGAACATGATGAATACGACAGCGTTATCCAGGCGTGCCGGCGTGCTGGCGTCCCTGCTGCTGGCCGCCTGCACGGTGATGCCGGACGGGCCGTCCGCCATGGTCTTGCCTGGTTCAGGCAAGAGTTTCGAACAGTTCCGCAGCGACGACCTGCAATGCCGCGGCTATGCGCAAGGCCAGCTGGGCGGCGGTTCCGCGCAGCAGGCCAGCGTCGACAGCGGCGTGCGCAGCGCGGCCCTGGGCACGGTGCTGGGGGCGGCGGCCGGCGCCGCCATCGATGGCGGCCATGGCGCCGGCGTGGGAGCGGGCACGGGCTTGCTGTTTGGCGCGCTGGCCGGCACGGGCGCGGCGGACACTTCGGCCTACGGCATGCAGCGCCGCTACGACTACGCCTACCAGCAATGCATGTACGCCAGCGGCCACAAGGTGCCCGTCGCGGGGCAGATGCTGGGCAGCGTGCCGGCGAACGCCGCCACGCCGCCGCCCGATACGCCGCCGCCCCGCTATTGACCCCTAGAAGCGCGACGTCAGGCCCACGAACATGCGCCGTCCCGGCACGTAGTAGTCGACCTTGCCATCGGCCAGCGGGCCTTTCTTGAACAGGTTTTCCACGCCGCCGCGCAGCGTCCACTGCGGCGTGACCTTGTACGAGACGACCGTGTCGACGATGGTGTAGGCCTGGTTGGCCGCCTGGCCCGCGTCGAGTTCCTTGCCCGTGTACTGGGCCGACACTTCGCCGAACAGCTGGTCGTTCACTTGCCAGCCCAGGGCCGAATACCATGACAGCTTCGGCGTCGACAGCAGGTTGGCGCCCGTGGTCAGGTTTTTTGCCTCGGCCATATAGGTGACGTTGTTACGCCAGTTCAGGTTTTTCGTCAGGGGCACGGTGGCCGTCGCTTCCACGCCGCTGGTGCGCGCTTTCTGGATATTCGTCATCTTGGTCCACCACTGCTTCTGGAAAAAGCCCAGCGGCGCGTAGTCGATCTTGTTCTTGAAATCCGTGTGGAACCAGGTCACGCCCACATCCCAGCCATTCTGTTCCCACGCCACGCCGATTTCGCCGGCCGTGCTGGTTTCCGGCTTCAGGTCCGCATTGCCGGCCATGTAGCAGCCGCCCGTGATGTAGCCCAGCGGTTTCAAACTGCCGCAACCGCGTCCGCCCGACTGCGTGGCCGCCGCCGGCGAATTTTCCTTCAGGCTGGGCGCGCGGAAGCCTTGCGACACGCCGCCCTTGATGGTCCAGGCAGGAAGCGGGTGGTACACCAGGTACAGGCGCGGGCTGTAGTGGTTGCCGAACTTGCTGTGGTGGTCCAGGCGCAGGCCCGCCGTGGCCGTCAGGTTGTCGCGCAGGAACAATTGATCTTCCGCGAACAGGGCCGAGGTGGTGCCGGACAGGGTGGCGCCGCTGACCGGGTTGCCCAGGTAATCGGTGGGGATGGTGCCGATGGTGTCCGTATTCGTCAGTTCCTGGTGTTTCCACTGGCCGCCCATCACCAGCATCTGTTCGATGCCGCCCCAGCCGATGCGTTTTTCCAGGCTGGCGTCAAGCGTGCTGTCCTTCGACTTGGCCACCGTGCCGACCACTTCATTGTCGAAATCGTTGTGGTACAAGTTGACGGTCGCCTTGCCGAAGTCCCAGCGGCCTTCATAGCCGAGGCTGACGCTCTTGCGCACCAGCTTGCTGGCGCCCCAGGCGCCGAACACGGGGTAGCCGTCGGCATCGAGGGTGGTCGAATCCGTGGCTTCCTGCTTGCCATAGCTGGCGTCCAGCGACAGGTTCTGCTTCTTGCCCACGGCCCAGTTCAGCTGGCCCGTGACAGTCTGGTTGCGCTCGCCGCCGATGCCGCCCGACTTGCCGATGACTTTTTCATCGGCATTCTGCCGCGTCTGGCCCACGCCCAGGCGCATGCCCACGCTGTCCGACAGGGGGCCGGCCAGGTTCACGCCCAGTTGGTGCGCCGTGCCGCGGCCGCTGTCCTGCGGCTGCGTGTAGTTGGCCGTGGCCGAACCGTTCCACTTGCCCGGCACCTTGCGCGTGATGATGTTGATCACGCCGCCCATGGCGTCCGAACCGTACAGCGAGGACATGGGGCCGCGCACCACCTCGATGCGCTCGATCATGTCGGGCGAGATCCAGTTCAAGTCCTGGCGGCCCAGGTCGGGGCGGTAAGCCGTGTCGGCCGAGCTGCCCACGCGCTTGCCGTCGACGAGGATCAGGGTGTATTTGTCGGGCAGGCCGCGCAGCTTGATCTTCGATTCCTCGCCCACGGGGCTGGTGCCGCCCGTCACGCCGGGGATGCGGCGCAGCAGGGTGTTCAGGTCATACACGGGCTGGCGCTCGATTTCCTCGCGCGTGATGACGCTGATGCTGGCCGGCGCATCCTTGATATCGATGGCCGTGCCCGACGCGGTGACGACCACCGTGTTCATGGTGGCGTCGGCAGCCACATTGCCTTCGGCCCAGGCGCTGCTGACGGCCAGCGACAGCAGGCAGGGCAGGAGCAACGTGGCGCGCAATGGATGGGTGGGGCGGGTGACGGAGGGTGTGGCGAAAACTGGACTGCGGTTGGACATGGTGAGCTTTCCCGAATGTTGTTATTTCCTGGCTGCCTGTCGGGTGGCTTGGGTATGAAGTAATAAACTGCAGGGTTGAATTTGTGAATGAGAATAAGAATCGTTCTTATTATAATGCCATCCTGGCAAGAAAGAAAGTGCTAGCCGGAAATAAAACGCCGTTCTCAGTGCGCCCGCCCCGCGCAAACGTGAAAAATTGTTACGCGCGCTGGTATCCTCGGCCGTCTGTGACAATAATGAAGCGGGCGTCTTTTCACCGGAGGAGGGCAGCATGCACACCGCGATAACAGGAATGTTTCGGGCCGGCGCCGCGCTGGCAGTTGCCGTGGCCGTCATGGCAAGCAGCCATGTCGGCGCCGCCGACCCCGCCGCGCCGGAAGACTTGCCCGTATGCCGCCTAGATCCGCACGACAGCAACAAGCTGGCCGTCGAACCGTGCCGCCCGGCGCCGCCCGTGCAGCCGCGCCGCGCCGTGGAGCAGGTGATCGGCCGCATGCCGGCGCAGCGCATGGCGCCGCCCGTCGTGGCCATGCGGCCCTTGCCGCCCACGCCCGCCGTCCCCATGCCCAGCCTGCCGCAAGCGCTTGGTTCCTGCGACACGGGCGGCTGCCGCGACACATCCGGCGCGCGCTACAACGGCGCGGGCAACGCCACCCTGGACGCCAACGGCCGCATCTGCCACCGCAACGGGGCATTCGTGCAATGTTTTTGAGTTTTCCCACGCCGGGCGGCTTCAGTTTTTGCTGAACCGTCCCAAAGTGGCTACAATTGCCGCTGATGTTACGTTTACGTAAACGTAAGTGGACGGCAGCTCTGTGGCATCATGCGACATCCAATTCATTCGGGCCGGGCACACGGCCATACCATTCAGGAGACTTCATGCAGATTCAGGACAATGTATTCATCATCACGGGCGGCGCATCGGGCCTGGGCGCGGCCACGGCGCGCATGCTGACGGCGGCGGGCGGCAAGGTCGTGCTGGCCGACGTGCAGACCGAGGCGGGCCAGGCGCTGGCCGCCGAACTGAACGGCGTGTTCGTGCAGTGCGACGTGACGTCCGAAGAAGATGGCATGGCCGTGGTGGCGGCAGCGGGCAAGCTGGGCACCCTGCGCGGCCTGGTCAACTGCGCCGGCGTGGCGCCGGCCGTGAAAACCGTGGGCAAGGATGGGCCGCACCCGCTGGCGCTGTTCCAGAAAGTCGTCAACATCAACCTGGTGGGCACCTTCAATATGTGCCGCCTGGCGGCCGACGCCATGGCCAAGCTGGACGCGACGGCCGAAGGCGAACGCGGCATCATCGTCAACACGGCGTCCGTGGCCGCGTATGACGGCCAGATCGGCCAGGCGGCGTATGCCTCGTCGAAGGCGGCCGTGGTGGGCCTGACCCTGCCGATGGCGCGCGATTTGTCGCGCAACGGCATCCGCGTCATGACGGTGGCGCCCGGCATTTTTGAAACCCCGATGCTGCTGGGCATGCCGGCCGAAGTGCAGGATGCGCTGGGCAAGATGGTGCCGTTCCCGTCGCGCCTGGGCAAGCCGGGCGAATACGCGCAGCTGGTGAAAGCCATCGTGGAAAACGTCATGCTCAACGGCGAGACCATCCGCCTGGACGGCGCCATCCGCATGCAGCCAAAATAAGAGCACCTGGACAATGCCCACGGCGTTGTTGCATGGCCCGGGCCTGCCATGTCCCGGGCTATTCGTACTGTCTCCGGCCGCGCGCCTGGCCCTGGACATCGCCAGGCACTCTGATGAGGGCAGCGCCCGAATGGGCATTTGATGTAGGATACCCCCGTATGGGGCGTACGGCCTTGCCTGGCTGTGCGCCCTTTTTTTATCGGAGAATCCATGAACACATTGAAGCCGCTGGCGCTGAGCCTGACCTTGCTGGGCGCCTTGCTCGCCAATCCCGCCACCTTCGCCTTTGCCGAAGTGCCCCAGAAGGCGCCGGAAATCGCCACCGCGTATGCGGAAAAAAGCGGCTGGACGTCGCAAAAGTTCATGGTGGCGGCCGCCAATCCGCTGGCTGCCGACGCCGGCTACCAGATGCTCAAGCGCGGCGGCAGCGCCATCGACGCGGCCATCGCCACGCAGCTGGTGCTGACCCTGGTCGAGCCGCAATCGTCGGGCATCGGCGGCGGGGCGTTTTTGCTGTACTCCACGGCCAAGGGTGTGCAAGCCTTCGATGGACGCGAAACGGCGCCCGCCGCCGCCGATGAACACCTGTTCCAGAATCCCGACGGCAGTCCCGTCTCGCGCGCCACGGGCGTGGTGGGCGGGCGCTCCGTGGGCGCGCCGGGCGTGCTGCGCATGCTTGAACTGGCGCACAAGGAGCACGGCAAGCTGCCGTGGGCGACCCTGTTCGGCCCCGCCATCAAGCTGGCGCAGGGCGGCTTTCCCGTCAGCCAGCGCCTCAACGGCTTGCTGAACTGGGACCAGGCCCTGAAGCGCGACCCCGTCGCCGCCGCGTATTTCTATGACGAGGACGGCAAGGCCTGGCCCGTCGGCCACGTGCTGAAGAACCCGCAGCTGGCGCGCACCCTGCGCGAGATCGCCCGCGGCGGCGCCGACGCCTTTTACCAGGGCCGCATCGCGCGCGATATCGCCGCCAAGGTGGCGTCGCACCCGACCAATCCGGGCAAGCTGACGGCGGCCGACATCGCCGGCTACCGCGCCAAGGTGCGCGAACCTGTCTGCAGCGACTACAAGGCCTGGACCGTGTGCGGCATGCCGCCGCCATCGTCGGGCGGCATCGCCATCGCGCAGATGCTGGGCATGCTGGAAGTGAAGGATATCCGCCCGTACCCGCCCGTCGACGGCGTGCTCGATGCGCACGCCATCCATTTGTTCTCGGAAGCGGGGCGCCTGGCCTACGCGGACCGCAACCGCTACGTGGCCGACACGGACTTCGTGCCGCTGCCCGGCAATGGCATCGCCTCGATGCTCGATAAAACCTATCTGGCGCAGCGCGCGTCGCTGATCGGCGACAGATCCATGGGCAAGGCCACGCCTGGCACGCCGCCCGGCATGCAGGTGGCGTGGGGCATGGACAACGCCTTGCAGCGGCCGTCGACGTCCCACCTGGTGGCCGTCGACGCCTTCGGCGGCGGCCTGTCGATGACCACCAGCGTGGAAGACGCCTTCGGCTCGCGCCAGATGGTCGATGGCTTCCTGCTGAATAACCAGCTGACGGATTTCTCCTTCGATTCGCGCGACGCCGATGGCCCCATCGCCAATCGGGTCGAAGCGGGCAAGCGTCCGCGCAGCGCCATGTCGCCCACCCTGGTATTTGAAAAGGGCACGCACAAGCTGGTGCTGGCGACGGGGTCGCCGGGCGGCTCGTCCATCATCAACTACGTCGCCAAGGTGCTGGTCGGGACCATGGACTGGGGCTTGAACGTGCAGCAAGCCATCAGCCTGCCGAACTTCGGCAGCCGCAACGGCCCGACGGAACTGGAGCAGGGGCGCGCGCCCGCCGCCCAGGTCGAGGCGCTGCAGGCGATGGGCCACGAAGTGCGCGTCATCGAGCAGAACTCGGGCTTGCAGGGCATCATGCGCCTGAATGCGCACGGCCAGGATTTCTGGTTTGGCGGTGCCGATCCGCGCCGTGAAGGCATGGTCAGGGGAGATTGAAACTTTTCCACAAAGCATCCAGACCCTGCTAATCTGCCGGCATGGGAATGCAAAATAAAACCGGCCTGATACTCACGGGAGGAGGCGCCCGTGCCGCCTACCAGGTGGGCGTGCTGCAGGCAATTTCGGCGATTCTGTGGGAAGCGGGCTGGGCGCCGGCGCGCAATCCCTTCGACATCATCTGCGGCACCTCGGCCGGCGCCATCAACGCCACGGCCCTGGCCTGCCGCGCCGATAACTTTGGCGAGGGCGTGCAAAAGCTGCTCGACGTGTGGCAGCACATCGAAGTCGAGCAAGTCTACCGCGCCGATTCGCTGGGCGTGATCCGCTCGGGCGCGCGCTGGCTGTCGCTGCTGTCGTTCGGCTGGCTGCTGCGCCAGTGGCATGCGGCGCCGCCCAATTCCCTGCTCGACAATACGCCGCTGGTGAGCCTGCTGCACCGCATGCTGGACTTGCCGCGCCTGGACGCCGCGCTGGCCGACGGCCTGCTGCATGCGCTGGCCGTGACGGCCTCGTCGTATTCGGGCAGCCGCCACATGACGTTTTACCAGACGGCCGAGGATATCGCGCCGTGGGTGCGCACGCAGCGCCTGGCCTTGCCGGACCAGATCGGCGTGGAGCACTTGCTGGCCTCGGCCGCCATTCCCTTCATCTTTCCCGCCGTGCCCCTGTATGTGGGCGGCCAGCGCGAATACTGCGGCGACGGTTCGATGCGCCAGCTGGCGCCGATCTCGCCGGCCATTCATTTGGGCGCCAACAAGGTGCTGGTGGTGGGCGCGGGGCGCATGACGGAGCCGGCGCCGGGCGCGGCCGAATCGGCGCGCTATCCCAGCCTGGCGCAGATTGCCGGCCACGCGCTGTCGTCGATCTTCCTCGATGGCCTGGCCGTCGACATCGAGCGCCTGAACCGCATCAACCTGACCTTGTCGATGCTGCCGCCCGAATTGCTGGGCAAGACGGCCCTGCGGCCCGTGGAGCTGCTGGTCATCGCGCCGTCCGAGCGGCTCGACGCCATCGCCAGCCGGCATATCGGCAGTTTGCCCCGGCCCATCCGCACCATGTTGTCGGGTATCGGCGCGGCCGAAGCCCGCGGGGCGGCGCTGGCATCGTATTTATTGTTCGAATCGACGTATACTAACGAGCTGATCCGTCTTGGACAGCGCGATACGCAGGCCCGCAAGGACGATGTACTGGCGTTTTTCGGTTCTTGAGACGGCCCTCCGGGAAGCGTTCCCGGAGTTTTCGCGTTTTTTTGACAGGACGATTGTGCTGGTATTCCGACGTGCTTGCGATGTGATGTTGTTATTCAGTCTACTGTTGAGTAGCTGGGCCGGGGCCGCGCCTGCGCCCACCCTGCGTTTCGACCAGCTCAGCGTCGAACAGGGCCTGGCGCAGGAATCGGTGCTGGCCATCGCGCAGGACCGGCAAGGCTTCATGTGGTTCGGCAGCCAGTCCGGTCTGAGCCGTTTCGATGGCTACCGCATGGTGGTCTACAAGAATATCGAGGGCGACAAGACCAGCCTGGCCGATAACTGGGTGGGCCAGCTGCATGTCGATAGCCAGGGCCAGCTGTGGATCGGCACGGACAATGGCCTGGACCGCTTCGATGCGGCCAGCCAGACTTTCATCCACTACGGACTGGCGGAAAAGAGCCGCCGCGGCAACGGCAACCGGCATATCCGCGCCATCCTCGACGATGGCGCACGCGGCTTCTGGATCGCCACGGCGGACGGCCTGCAGCATTTCGATCCCGCCACGGGCCGTTTCCGCACCTGGCACCATGAAGAGGGCAACCCGCACAGCCTGGGCGACAACGAGATCAAGGCCCTGGCGCTGGACGCGCAAAAGCGCCTGTGGATCGGCACCGTCACGGGTCTGGACATGCTGGCGCCGGGCAGCGAGCGCTTCGAGCATTTCGCCATCGATGCGGATGCCGCCTCGAAGTACAACGTGATCCAGTCGCTGCTGGTCGACCGCCAGCAGAATCTGTGGATCGGCACCATGGCCGGCGTCGAGCGCTGGCGTCTCGGCGGGGCGGACCAGCCGCCGCAGGCGCGCGTGCGCTTCGGCGAGAAGCATGGCTTTTCCGCCATCCGCGTGGCCAGCCTGTACCAGGATGTCGATGCCACCATCTGGCTGGGCAGCAATGCCGACGGCCTGTTCCGCTGGCTGCCCGAGAGCGACTCCTTCCTGCAGTACCGCCACCAGACGGGCGACAAGTTCAGCGTCGCCGACAACCAGCTGTCGTCGCTGTACCGCGACCGCGCAGGCACCTTCTGGGTCGGTTCCTGGTACAACGGCGTGAGCCGCGTCGACCTGGGCAGCGGCGGTTTTTCGCGCATGGCGCGCGCGCCGGGCGACGTGGGGGCGCTGGCGGACAAGAAGGTGCGGGCGGTGGCCGACGCGGGCAACGGCAAGCTGTGGCTGGCCACCAAGGGCGGCCTGAAACTGTATGACACGCGCGACGGCAGCTCGCAGCTGTTCGATCTGGGCAGCGCGCCCGGCATGTCGCGCGACGAGCAGGTGACGACCTTGTACAAGGCGCCGGACGGCACCTTGTGGGTGGGCGGCTCCACGGGCTTGCACCGCTTCGACCCGGCGCTGCGGCGCTTCTTTACCACGCGTTTCGCCGCCAGCGATCCGAACAGCGATACCATCCGCAATGTCGTCAGCGACCGCAGCGGCATGCTGTGGGTGTCCACGCGCGGCGGCGTGCATCACTTCGACCCGGTTAGCAAGCGTTTCACCACCTACCGCCACGATCCTGCCAATCCCAACAGCCTGTCCGACAACATGGTGCGTCCCGTGCTGGAAGACCGCAAGGGCCAGCTGTGGATCGGCTCCTTCCACGGCCTCGATTTGCTGGACCGCGCCACCGGCCATTTCCGCCACTACCGCCACGATCCGCAAAACCCGCATAGCCTGAGCCACGACGAGGTGCATTTCCTGCACGAGGACAAGCGCGGCGTGCTGTGGGTGGGCACGGCCAATGGCCTGAACCGCATGGACGTGGGGGCGAAGGGCGAGATCCGCTTCCGCCGCTACCTGCGCAAGGATGGCATGGCCGACGATGCCGTCGCCAGCATTCTCGGCGACGACAACGAGCAGCTATGGCTCAGTACCAACAGCGGCATCACGCGCCTCGACACGCGCAGCGGCTTGTTCCGCAATTACGACAGCGCCGACGGCACGGTGGAAGGCTCGTACTTCGACGGCGCGGCCCTGCGCGCGGCCGACGGCACCATGTATTTCGGCGGCTTTAACGGCATGACGGCATTCATGCCGCAGGATATCCACGACAACCGCGTGCCGCCGCTGGTGGCCATCACGGAACTGCAGATCTTTAACAAGCCGGTGGGCATCGGCCGCGGCGAATTCGCGCAGGTGCTCAAGACGGCCATCGACCATACGCGCACGCTGAGCCTGACCAGCCGCGAGAGCGTCTTTTCGCTGGAGTTCGCGGCCCTGCATTTCGCCGCGCCGCAACGCAATGTGTTCGCCTACCGGCTCGAAGGCTTCGACCAGGACTGGGTCATGACGAATGCGGGACGGCGCTTCGCCACCTACACCAACCTCGATCCGGGCAATTACGTGTTTCGCGTGAAGGCGGCCAACAAGGACGGCGTGTGGAACGAGAGCGGCGCCACCCTGGCCATCACCATCCTGCCGCCGTTCTGGAAAACCTGGTGGTTCCGCACCCTGGTGGCGGCGCTGCTGCTGGGCGCCGGCTATGGCATCTACCGCCAGCGCATGCGCGCCGTGCGGCAGCAGCAAAATGAGCTGGAAAAGCAGGTCAGTGAACGCACGGCCGAGGTGTCGCAAAAGAATGCCGAGCTGCAGATCAAGGAAATCGAGGTGCTGGCGCAGTCGGACGAGCTGGCGCAAGCCAACAGCAGCCTGAAAAAGAACGAGGAAAGCCTGCGCCAGGCCAAGCGCAAGGCAGAGGATGCGACGCGGCAGAAGTCGGAATTCCTCGCCAACATGAGCCATGAAATGCGCACGCCGCTGGCCGGCGTGATCGGCATGCTGGGCTTTGCCCTGCGCGACGAACAGCTGCACGACGCCACGCGCGAGCAGATCCTGCGCGGCCAGGCCAATGCCCAGTCGCTGCTGGTGATCATCAATGACTTGCTCGATTTTTCCAAGATCGAAGCGGGCAAGCTGAGTATTGAAAACATCGACTTCGCGCTCGGCGCGGCGATCGAGAATGTCGTCAGCCTGTTCGAGGAGCAGGCGGCCGCGCGCAGCATCGGTTTCGCCATCGATTTCGCGCCCGACCTGCCGCCCTTCGTGGTGGGCGACCCGACGCGCTTGCGCCAGGTGCTGGTCAACCTGGTTGGCAATGCCTTCAAGTTTACCCAGCGCGGCGCCGTCAGCGTCTGCGTCGAGCGCGCGGGCCTGGCCAGCAGCCATGGCGGACGCCAGGTCAACCTGATCCGCTTTACCGTCAGCGACAGCGGCATCGGCATCGACGCCGATGCGATGGTGCGCCTGTTCCAGAAGTTCGAGCAGGCCGACGCCAGCACCACGCGGCGCTACGGCGGCACGGGGCTGGGCCTGGCGATCTGCCGCCAGCTCGTCGAGCTGATGGAGGGCGAGATCGAAGTGGCCAGCACGCCGGGGCAGGGCAGCACGTTCAGTTTCACCTTGCCGCTGGCCGATGGCGTGGCGCCGCCGCTGGTGCCGCAGGTGGCGCTGGCGCCGCACAGCCACCAGCTGCGCGTGCTGTGCGCGGAAGATTTTCCGACCAACCAGATCATCATCCGCGTCATGCTGGAAGAACTGGGCCACCGCGTCGACGTGGTGGCCAATGGCATGCTGGCCGTGGCGGCTTGCGTGCATACGCGCTATGACCTGATCCTGATGGACGGGCGCATGCCGGAGATGGATGGCGCCACGGCGACGCGATTGATCCGCGTGGGCGGCTGGCCGGACCAGCCGGTGCGCGACCAGGAACTGATGATCGTGGCCCTGACGGCGAATGCCAGCGAAGAGGACCGCAGCCGCTACCTGGGCGTGGGCATGGATGATTTCCTCAGCAAGCCGGTGGACGAGGCGGCGCTGCATGGCTTGCTGGCGCGCGCCATCGAGCGCCAGCTGCAGCGCGGCTTCATGCTGCCGCGCATGCCGTCCAGCGTGCCGCGCAACGTGGCGCGCGGCCAGGCCGAACTCGATGCGCTGTTCGGCGTCGCGCCCAAGGCGCGCACGGTGCCGCTGTCGTCGTCACCAACCCAAGCCGGCCGCGGCGGCGACCTGCAACGCCGCATCCGCGTCGCCTTCGTCGCCGATCTGGAAGGACGCCTGCTCGAACTCGATGCCGCCCTGGCCGCGCAGGACCAGGATGGGGCGGGGCGCCTGCTGCACGGCTTGAAGGGCAGCGCCGCCTATCTCGACGAGACGGAACTGCACATGCTGTGCACGGAAATGGAGGAAGCGGCGGACGCCGGACGCTGGACGCAGGTGGCCTTGCACCTGCCGCACCTGCGCGCACTGCTGGCGCAAATCGCCATTCCCGGCAAGGAAATGTAAAATAGGCAAGTTCAGTCATGGGAAATGGCGGGAAACTGGGTAGAATACGCGGCAGGCATCCGATAGTGCCGGCAATGGAGACTGGAATGAAAGTACTGGTGGTTGACGATGATGTCGTTTCGCGCATGGTGCTGATGCACCTGATCGACAGCTGTGGCGTGCACGATATCGTGGAGGCCGAGGATGGCGCGGCCGCGTGGGAGCAGCTCGAAGGCGGCTTGCGCCCGGCGCTGTGCTTCTGCGACTTGCGCATGCCGCGCCTGTCGGGCATGGAGCTGCTGCAAAAGATCCGCTCCGACAGCGCCCTCGATGCCATGCCGCTGGTGCTGGTGTCGTCGGCGAACGATCACGATACGGTGCGTGACGCCGTGCAGGCCGGTGCCGCCGGCTACATCGTCAAGCCCTTCCAGCAGGAGCAGGTGCGCCAGCATATCGACGCCTGCTTCGACGTGGCGCCATTGCCGGCCGAGGCGCCACTGGCGACGGCGCAGCGCCTGGGCATCGACGGCGAGCGCCTGCTGGCCTATCTGACGGGCTTCCAGGGCCAGGTCGGCGTGGCCGAAGAACAGGTCGAAGCCTTGCTGTCGCGCGGCGAACCGGTGCTGGCGCGCCAGCAGCTGGAACGGCTGCACCTGGGCTGCCGCACCCTGGGGCTGCACGGCGCGGAGGCTGCCATGCTGGCCCTGCTGCAGGCGAAGGTGCTCGATGGCGGCCAGATGCAGATGGCGCTGGGGGCGGTGGCACGCAGCGTGGCGCAGCAAATGCGCCTGCTTGGCGAGCAGGACGGCGCTGACTGAATCCGCTGTTTTCCCCTTGCCGGAAAAATACTTTAGGTTTAAAGTATCTGCTTCCGGGCCGCTTGCACTCGCCCGCCACCAGCCAGGATGAGCATGAGCAGCGACCCTTCGCCTACCACCGCCACGCCCCAGGATGACTTTGCGCGCGCGCACCTGCCGCCGCGCGCGCTGTGGCCAGAGCTGTGCTTCGACCTGCCGCAGCTGCAGTACCCGCCGCGCCTCAATTGCGTCGCCGCGCTGCTCGACGCGGCGGTCGCCGGCGGTGGCGGCGAACGCACCGCCATCCATGCCGGTGGCCAGCGCTGGAGCTATGCCTGCCTGCTGCGCCAGGTCGACCGCATCGCCCACGTGCTGCGCACCGATCTGCGCCTGATCCCCGGCAACCGCGTGCTGCTGCGCGGCGCGAATACGCCCATGATGGCGGCTTGCCTGCTGGCCGTGCTGAAGGCCGGCTGCATCGCCGTGCCCACCATGCCGCTGCTGCGCGCGCGCGAATTGTCCACCATCCTGGCCAAGGCCGAAGTCAACGCCGTGCTGTGCGCGCAAGGCTTGCGCGCGGAACTCGATGGCTTGCCCGGCTTGCCGCCGATGCTGTGCTTTGGCGCCGATGGCGCGCCGCTGGAGCAGCGCATGGCGGCCCACGACACGCCCTTCACGGCGCACAACACGGCGGCCGACGACGTCTGCCTGATCAGCTTTACCTCGGGCACGACGGGCGTGCCAAAAGGCACGATGCACATGCACCGCGACCTGCTGGCCATCTGCGACTGCTTTCCCCGCTCCATCCTGCAGGTGCGCCCCGACGATATTTTCATCGGCACGCCGCCGCTGGCGTTCACTTTCGGCCTGGGCGGCTTGCTGTTGTTCCCCTTGCGCTTCGGCGCGGCCACGGTGCTCCTGGAAAAGCTCACGCCGGATACCCTGCTGCAGGCGATCGACGCGTACGCCGCCACGATCTGCTTCACGGCGCCCACTTTTTATCGCCAGATGGCGCCGCTGGCCGCGCAGCACGACTTGCGCAGCCTGCGCCTCTGCGTGTCGGCCGGCGAGGCGCTGCCGCTGGCCACGCGCGATGCCTGGCAGGCGGCGACGGGCCTGGCCATGACGGATGGCATCGGCGCCACCGAGATGCTGCACATTTTTATTTCCGCCACCGGCGACGGCATCCGCCGCGGCGCCATCGGCAAGGCCATTCCCGGCTATCAGGCTTGCATCGTCGACGATGATGGCGTGGCGCAGCCGCCTGGCGTGACGGGGCGCCTGGCCGTGAAGGGCCCGACCGGCTGCCGCTACCTGGCCGATGCGCGCCAGGGCGAGTACGTGCAGCATGGCTGGAACCTGACGGGCGACACCTTCGAGATGGATGGCGACGGCTATTTCTATTACCGGGCGCGCAGCGACGACATGATCGTCTCGGCCGGCTACAACATCGCCGGTCCGGAAGTGGAAGAGGCGCTGCTGCGCCATCCGGCCGTGGCCGAATGCGGCGTGGTCGGGCGCGCCGATGACGAGCGCGGCCAGATCGTCGAGGCGCACGTGGTGCTCAAGGATGGCTGCCGGGCCAGCGAGGCGCTGGCGGCCGAACTGCAGGCCTTCGCGCGCCAGCAGATCGCCCCGTATAAATATCCGCGCGCCATCCGCTTCCTGCCTGCGCTGCCGCGCACGGAAACGGGCAAGCTGCAGCGCTTCAAACTTCGCACGGATATCCCATGAATATTGTCTGCATCGGCGGCGGCCCCGCCGGCCTGTATTTCAGCCTGCTCATGAAAAAGCAGGACCCCGGCCACCGCATCACGGTCATCGAGCGCAACCGTCCATACGACACGTTTGGCTGGGGTGTGGTGTTTTCCGACCAGACCCTGGGCAACCTGGCCAATGCCGACGACGCGACGGCGCGCGCCATCCTGCAGGCGTTCAACCACTGGGACGATATCGAGATCCATTTCAAGGGCGAGACCGTGCGCTCGGGCGGCCATGGCTTTTGCGGCATCGGCCGCAAGCGCCTGCTCAACATCCTGCAGGCGCGCTGCGAGGAACTCGGCGTGCAGCTCGTCTTCGAGACGGAAGTGCAGGACGACCAGGCCATCGCGCGCGAATATGGCGCCGACCTGGTGATCGCCAGCGATGGCTTGAACAGCCGCATCCGCACGCGCTATGCGGCCAGCTACCAGCCCGAGATCGACCAGCGCCATTGCCGCTTCGTCTGGCTGGGCACGCGCAAGCGTTTCGACGCGTTCACGTTTGCCTTCCGCCAGACGCCATACGGCTGGTTCCAGGCGCATATCTACCAGTATGACGGCGACACCTCGACCTTCATCGTCGAGACGCCGGAACATGTGTGGCGCGCGGCGGGACTCGACACCATGAGCCAGGAAGCGGGCATCGCCTTTTGCGAGGCGCTGTTTGCCGAGGAGCTCGATGGCCACGGCTTGCTGAGCAACTCGCCGCACCTGCGCGGCTCGGCGCAGTGGATTACCTTCCCGCGCATCGTTTGCCGCCAGTGGGTGCACGTACACGATGGCGTGCCCGTGGTGCTGATGGGCGATGCGGCGCACACGGCGCATTACTCGATCGGCTCGGGCACCAAGCTGGCGCTGGAAGATGCCATCGAACTGGCGCGCTGCTTTGGCCGGCATGCCGGCACCGGCGATGCGCTGGCTGCCTACCAGCAGGCGCGCGCCGTGGAGGTGCTCAAGATCCAGAGCGCGGCGCGCAATTCCATGGAATGGTTTGAAAACGTGGAGCGCTACAGCGCCATGGAAGCGCCGCAATTTGCCTATTCCATGCTTACACGCAGCCAGCGCATCTCGCATGAAAACCTGCGCCTGCGCGACCCCCGCTACGTGGCCGGCTATGAGGGCTGGCTGGCGCGGCGCGCCGCCGAGCAGGCTGGCGTGGACCTGCCGCAGCAGCCCGTGCCGCCCATGCTCACGCCGTTCAAGCTGCGCGGCGTGCTGCTGAAAAACCGCATCGCCGTCTCGCCGATGGCGCAGTACAGTGCCGCCGACGGCGTGGCGGGCGATTACCATCTGATGCACCTGGGCGCACGCGCCATGGGCGGCGCCGGCCTGGTGTTCGCCGAGATGACGTGCGTCTCGGCCGATGCGCGCATCACGCCCGCCTGTCCCGGCATGTACAGCGAAGCGCACACGCAGGCGTGGCGGCGCATCGTCGATTTCGTGCATGCCGGCAGCGACGCGAAGATCGCCCTGCAGCTGGGCCACGCGGGCGCGAAAGGCTCGACGCGCCCCATGTGGGACGGCATCGACCTGCCGCTCAGGGAGGGCAACTGGCCGCTGCTGTCGGCGTCCGAACAGCAGTACCTGCCGGGCGTGTCGCAACTGGCGCGCGCGGCGACGGAAAGCGACCTGGCGCGCATCGAGCAGGACTTCGTGCGCGCCACCCTGGCCGCCGCCGTCGCCGGTTTCGACTGGCTGGAACTGCATTGCGCGCACGGCTATCTGCTGTCGAGCTTTATTTCGCCGCTGACCAACCGCCGCACGGACGATTACGGCGGCAGCCTGGAAAACCGCTGCCGCTATCCGCTGCGCGTGTTCCGCGCCATGCGCGCGGCCTGGCCGCAAGATAAACCCATGAGCGTGCGCATTTCGGCCCACGACTGGGTCGAGGGCGGCATCACGCCCGACGACGCGGTGCTTGTCGCGCGCCTGTTCAAGCAGGCCGGCGCGGACCTGATCGACTGTTCCTCGGGGCAGGTCAGCAAGCTGGAACAGCCCGTGTACGGACGCATGTTCCAGGCGCCGTTCGCCGACCGCGTGCGCAACGAGGCGGGTATCGCCAGCATGGCCGTCGGTTCCATTTTCGAGGCCGACCACGCCAACAGCATCATCGCCGCCGGGCGCGCCGACCTGTGCGCCGTGGGCCGGCCGCACCTGGCCAACCCGGCCTGGACTTTGACGGAAGCGGCGCGCATCGGCTACAGCGGCGCCGGGGCCGCCTGGCCAAAACAGTACCGGCCGGCGCAGCTGCAGCTGGAACGCAACCTGGCGCGCGAACGCCAGCTGGCCGCCGCCAGCACGGGATTGACCCCGCAACAGGTGGCCGCGCGGCTGCTGGAAGGATGAGATGAAGACGCAAGACAGGAAGACGCCGGCATTGATGGACCGGCACGCGCTGGTGACGGGCGCCGGCAGCGGCATCGGCCTCGCTTGCGCGCGCGCCTTGCTGGACGCGGGCGCCAGGGTTACGCTGGCCGGGCGCGATGGCGCGCGCCTGGCGCGGGCGCGCATCGCGCTGGAGGAGGAAGGACACGCGGGCAGGGTCGCCATCTGCGTGCTCGACGTGGCCGTGGAAGCGTCCGTGCAGGCGGGCTTTGCGCAGGCGGGGGCGCATTTCGGCCGCATCGATATCCTCGTCAATAATGCGGGCCAGGCGCATGCGGCGCCGTTCGGCAAGACGGATACGGCCATCTGGCAGCAGATGCTGGCCGTGAACCTGACAGGCGTGTTCCACTGCTGCCAGGCCGCCATGCCTGGCATGCTGGAAGCGGGCTGGGGACGCATCGTCAGCGTGGCGTCGACGGCGGGCCTGAAAGGCTATCGTTATGTCAGCGCCTATGTCGCCGCCAAGCATGGCGTGATCGGCCTGACGCGCGCGCTGGCGCTGGAAGTGGCGCCGCGCGGCGTGACCGTCAACGCCGTCTGTCCCGGCTACACGGAAACGGAGATGGTGGCGCAGGCCGTGCAGAACATCGTGCGCAAGACGGGCCGCAGCGAAGACGCGGCGCGCGCGGAACTGGCGGCCGCCAACCCGCAGCAGCGCCTGGTGCAGGCGCAAGAGGTGGCCGATGCGGTGGCGTGGCTATGCCTGCCCGCCTCGTCGGCCATGAACGGACAATCCGTCGCCGTCGCCGGCGGCGAAGTAATGTAACTGACTGAAGCAACAACGGAAGATCATGGATAAAGACAGCGCCAACGCGCAAGAACCACCGGTGCTGGACCTGGCCAGCCGGCTCACGCAAGACCATCACCAGTCGCTCAAGCTGTGGCTGCGCATGCTCTCGTGCACGGTGAAAATCGAGAACGAGGTGCGCACGCGCCTGCGCGCCACCTTTGGCATCACCTTGCCCCGCTTCGATCTGATGGCGCAGCTCGAGCGCTTTCCCGACGGCTTGCGCATGGGCGAACTGTCGAAGCGCATGATGGTCACGGGCGGCAATATCACGGGCATCACCGACCAGCTGGAGCAGGAAAAGCTGGTGGCGCGCGTGGTCGACCCGAAGGACCGGCGCTCGTACAGCGTCAAGCTGACCGCGGCCGGCCGGCGCGCCTTCGACGAGATGGCCAAGGTGCACGAAGGCTGGATCACGGAACTGCTGCAGGGCGTGGCGCCGGACGAGAAAAGCCAGCTGATCGAGCTGTTGTCGCACATGAAGCAGCAGCTCAATGACACCATCGATAAAGATAAATAAAGGAAGCACCATGCGTCATCTCCCCGGCCAGCCGCAAGACCTGCCAGGCAACCGAGCCAGTCTGGCCGGCTATGCGGCGCGGCATTTCCTGTTTTCCGTCGACGGCGGCGTTGCCACCTTGACCCTGCACCGGCCCGAGCGCAAGAATCCGCTCACCTTTGATTCGTACGCGGAATTGCGCGAGCTGTTCCGCGCGCTGGCCTGCGCCGACGACGTCAAGGCGGTGGTCATTACCGGCAGCGGCGGCAATTTCTGTTCGGGCGGCGACGTGCACGACATCATCGGCCCGCTGACGCAGCTCGACATGCCAGGCCTGCTGGCCTTTACGCGCATGACGGGCGACGTGGTGAAAGCCATGCGCGCCTGCCCGCAGCCCATCATCGCCGCCATCGACGGCATTTGCGCGGGCGCCGGCGCCATGCTGGCGCTGGCCTCCGACATCCGCCTCGGCACGGCGCGCAGCAAGACGGCCTTTTTGTTTACCCGCGTGGGCCTGGCCGGCTGCGACATGGGGGCGTGCGCCTTGCTGCCGCGCGTGATTGGCCAGGGCCGCGCCGCCGAACTGCTGTATACGGGCCGTTCGCTGGGCGGCCAGGAAGCCGAACGCTGGGGCTTCCTGAATCGCCTGGTCGAGCCGGAAGAACTGGCCGAGGCGGCTGGCGCGTTCGCCGCCGGCCTGGCCGGCGGACCCACCTTTGCGCATGGCATGACGAAGAAAATGCTGCAACAGGAGTGGAACATGGGCGTCGATGAAGCCATCGAGGCGGAAGCGCAGGCGCAGGCCATCTGCATGGCCACCAACGACTTCCACCGCGCCTATCACGCCTTCGTGGCGAAGCAAACACCGCAGTTCGAGGGCAACTGACATGCGCGATACCAGCTATCTGGACTGGCCGTTTTTCGCGGCGCACCATGGGGAACTTGAGCGCGAACTCGACGCCTGGGCAACGCAGCACCTGGGCGAGGGGCACGGCAGCGATGTCGATGCGGCGTGCCGCGCGCTGGTGGCGCAGCTGGGGCAGGGCGGCTGGCTGGCGCATGCCACGAGCGCCGATGGCCGCATCGACACGCGCGCCATTTGCCTGATCCGCGAAACGCTGGCGCGCCACGACGGCCTGGCCGATTTCGCCTTTGCCATGCAGGGCCTCGGTTCCGGCGCCATCGGCCTGTTCGGCAGCGCGGACAACAAGGCGCGCTACCTGCCCGACGTGGCCAGCGGCAAGCGCATCGCCGCGTTTGCCCTGTCCGAGCCGCAAGCCGGTTCCGACGTGGCGGCGATGCAGTGCGCCGCGCGCCTGGAGGGCGACGCGTATGTGCTCGATGGCGAAAAGACGTGGATCTCGAACGGCGGCATCGCCGACTTTTACGTGGTGTTTGCGCGCACGGGCGAAGCGCCGGGCGCGCGCGGCATCAGCGCCTTCATTGTCGACGCCGACAACCCTGGCCTGGAAATCGCCGAGCGCATCGCCGTCATCGCCCCGCATCCGCTGGCGCGCCTGCGTTTCAAGCAGTGTCGCGTGCCCGTTGCGCAGCGCCTGGGCGAGGCGGGACAGGGCTTCAAGGTGGCGATGGCGACCCTGGACGTCTTCCGCACCTCGGTGGCCGCCGCCGCTCTGGGCTTCGCGCGGCGCGCCCATGCCGAAGCGCTGCGCCACGCCATGGCGCGCCAGATGTTTGGCCAGACCCTGGCCGACTTTCAGCTGACGCAGGCCAAGCTGGCGCAGATGGCCACCGGCATCGACGCTTGCGCCTTGCTCACCTACCGCGCCGCCTGGCAGCGCGACCAGGGCCGCAAGGTGACGAAGGAAGCGGCCATGGCCAAGCTGACGGCCACCGAAACGGCGCAGCAGGTGATCGACGCGGCCGTGCAGCTGTTTGGCGGCATGGGCGTCGTCAGCGACCATCCGGTCGAACGCCTGTACCGCGAAATCCGCGCGCTGCGCATCTATGAAGGGGCCAGCGAGGTGCAGCAGCTGATCATCGCGCGCGAACTGCTGCGCGAGGCGGGCCGCGCATGAACAACCAGGAGAATACGATGCAAGTGCTGCAACCAGCAGGATGGGCCAGGCCGCGCGGCTATGCGAATGGCATCGCCGCCAGCGGGCGCACGGTGTACGTCAGCGGCATGATCGGCTGGGATGCGCAGGGACAATTCCACACGGATGATTTCGCGGGCCAGGTGCGCCAGGCGCTGCAAAACATCGTCGCCGTGCTGGCCGAGGCGGGCGCCTTGCCGGAACATATCGTGCGCATGAACTGGTACGTGCTGGACAAGAAGGAATATGTGGCGGCGTATCCACACATCGGCGTGGCGTACCGGGACATTATCGGCAAGCATTTTCCGGCCATGACGGCGGTGCAGGTGGCGGGCCTGATCGAGGACAGGGCACGGGTGGAGATCGAGGTGACGGCGGTGCTGCCCGACTGAATTTCAGCGATGAAATGTTGCATACTGGCATCCAAATAATAAATATAAAAACATTATCTATCGTGTTATATTTGGCAACCGGAACGTAGGCCGGTTTTAAATACTGACAGTCGAGGTAGAGGATGCAAAACAATTTCAGGGCAACAAGAAACTTGGCGCTGGCAGTGGCCGGCATATGCGTTTGCCTGGGCGCCCGGGCGGATGCGGGGCCATCGCTACTGACTTCCAGCCAACAGGCGCAACTGCAGACGTGGCTCGGCGAAGGGCCTCTCGCACTGACGAATATTTACACCAAGGCGGCGGGCGATACCTCGCTGGATTTTCACAAGGCGTCCGATGGCAAGGGGCGGACCTTTTCCATCATG
The DNA here is from genome assembly GCF_978021625.1 of Janthinobacterium foliorum. NCBI lineage: Bacteria > Pseudomonadati > Pseudomonadota > Betaproteobacteria > Burkholderiales > Oxalobacteraceae > Janthinobacterium > Janthinobacterium foliorum. Next base: position 116,454 of record NZ_CDXDQE010000010.1, read on the forward strand.
GAAGCGACCAATGCTGCGGGACAAACCTGGCTGGTCGGCGGCTACAATCCGCAAAGCTGGAGCTCGACCGACGGCATGCATGTCACCATGGATGACAGCCAGCGCACGGCTTTTTTGTTCAATCTGACGGCGGGCTTCATGCTGCCGCAACTGAAGCAGTACTTCAACGGCGACGGCATCGGCAAGGACCAGACATACAACCGGGCCGACTTCGGCCCCACTTTCGGCTACGGGCATGACTTGTACGTGCCGCAGGATTTGACGAACGGCGGCAGTTCCTTCCTCTACACCTATAACTATCTTGGCCAGCCGTCGACGGGTGTCAGCCTGCTCGATGGCTCCATTTGGCAGGGTAACAACGTGACCTTTGGCGCGATCCAGGTTTTCACGATCAGCGCGGTGCCGGAACCGGCGACGTATGGCCTGCTGCTGGCCGGCATGGGCGTGCTGCTGGCGGTCCGGCGCCGCCAGCGTCCGGATACCCTCGCCTGAACTTCCCGCCGCGCGCCCGCTTGCCACGCTGTCAATGCCGGGCGCTTGCCTGTATAATGCCGCTGCGCGTGTCGCCATCGTACAATGGATAGTACAAGGTCCTCCTAAGACTTAAATGCAGGTTCGATTCCTGCTGGCGACACCACGTTTCCACGCAACGCGCGTCGGCGGCCTGTGATCATCCAGGCGGTAGTTACCGGTCGATGGCGATTGAAGTCCGAGTTATCGGTACAATGCGTGCTTCATTCATCCAATCGGCGGCTGTTTTGCGCACCACGCGGTGTGCAGGGGACGGCGCCCGAGCACTCTTACTCATTATGGCTGTCATTTCTCTTTCATCGGCGCAACTTGCGTTCGGTCACGTCGCGCTGCTCGATCACGCGGAATTTTCACTGGAAACCTCGGAACGGGTCGGCTTGATTGGCCGCAACGGCACGGGCAAATCGTCTTTGCTGAAAGTCATTTCGGGCAAGTTCAAGCTGGACGATGGCTTGCTGGTCATGCAGCAAGGCATCAAGATCGCCTATGTGGAGCAGGAACCGCAATTCGACCCGGACATGTCCGTGTTTGACGCCGTCGCGTCCGGCATGGGCGAATCGCAGGCGTGGCTGAAGGAATACGATGCGCTGACGGGCCAGTTTGGCCAGGGCAATGACGACGAACTGATGGAACGCATGCACGACATCCAGGTCAAACTCGATGCGGCCGACGCGTGGAGTTTGCCGAACAAGGTGGAAACCGTGCTCGACCGTCTGAATCTGACGGGCGACATGGCCATGAAAACCCTGTCGGGCGGCATGCAGAAGCGCGTGGCGCTGGCGCGCGCGCTGGTGTCGGCGCCGGACGTGCTGTTGCTCGATGAACCGACCAACCATCTGGATTTCAGCTCCATCCTGTGGCTGGAAGGCTTGCTGCGCGACTTCAAGGGCAGCGTGCTGTTCATTACCCATGACCGCTCCTTCCTCGACAACGTTGCCACGCGCATCATCGAACTGGACCGCGGCCGCTTGCTGTCGTATCCGGGCAACTTCACGGCGTATCAAGTGCGCAAGGCCGAGCAGCTGGAAATCGAGGAAGTGGAAAACGCCAAGTTCGACAAGTTCCTGGCGCAGGAAGAAGTGTGGATACGCAAGGGCGTCAAGGCGCGCCGCGTGCGCGACGAAGGCCGCGTGCGCCGCCTGGAAGCGTTGCGCCTGACGCGCAATGCCCGCCGCGAACAGCAGGGCCAAGTCAAGCTCGACGTGTCCGCCGGCGAACGCTCGGGCAAGATCGTGGCGGACCTGGAAAACGTCTCGAAGATCTACGGCGACAAGGTCATCGTCAAGGATTTCAGCGCCACCATCCTGCGCGGCGACAAGGTCGGCCTGATCGGCGCCAACGGCGCCGGCAAGACCACCTTGCTGAAGATGATCCTCGGCGAAGAACAGTCGGACACGGGCACCATCCGCCTGGGCACCAAGCTGCAGGTGGCGTACTTCGACCAGATGCGCACGCAGCTGAACGAAGAGGCGAACCTGATGGAAACCATCGCGCCAGGCAGCGACTGGGTCGAGATCAATGGCCAGCGCCGTCACGTGATGACGTACCTGAACGATTTCCTGTTCGCGCCGGAACGCGCCCGTTCGCCCGTCAAGTCGCTGTCCGGTGGCGAACGCAACCGTTTGCTGCTGGCGCGCCTGTTCGCCAAGCCGGCCAACGTGCTGGTGCTCGACGAGCCGACCAATGACTTGGATATCGATACCCTGGAATTGCTGGAAGAGTTGCTGGAAGAATACACCGGTACCGTGTTCCTGGTCAGCCATGACCGCACCTTCCTCGACAACGTCGTTACGCAAGTGATCGTGGCCGAAGGCGAAGGCAAGTGGCGTGAATTCGTCGGCGGCTACACGGACTGGGAGCGCGTGCGCACCTTGCCGATCGCCACGGCGCCGGCCAGCAAGCCTGCCGTGAAAGTCGAAGCGGCCGCGCCGGCCGCCAAGCAGAAAAAGCTCAGCTACAAGGAACAGCGCGAGCTGGAAGAGTTGCCGAAACTGATCGCCAAGCTGGAAGACGAGCAATCCGTGCTGGCGGCCGAGCTGTCGCACCCGGACTTCTACAAGAAGACGCCGGCCGAAGGCAAGCGCCTGAACGCCCGCGTGGCGGAGATCGAAAGCGAACTGCTGGAAGCGCTGGAAAAGTGGGAGCAGATCGAGGCACGCGCCAACGGTTGATTGTTTTCCCCCTCTCCTGTTGTAATTAAGTTAGGATTACTTGCCACGGCAACCGTCCAGCTTGATATAATTATATAATTATATTTTTTACATCGGGGGATGCATGTTTGTTATCATAAACACGCGATCCGGACCAAGGCGTCCGGCGCGCCAGTCCGTCCCGGGTGCGGCGCACGATGTTTGACCGTGCCGCCTTGCCCCGGGTAGCGCCATTCCTGGCCTACCTCTCCTTTATCGTTATCGCCGACATGCTGGGCCGGGCGGGCTTTGCCGCGCAGGAGCTGCGCTGGCTGTATGCCGTCAAGATCGGCGTCGTGCTCGGCATGCTGCTGTACTGGCGCCGCAGCTATACGGAACTGGCCCGGACGCCGCTCGGTGCGCGCGCGCTGGCCGTGGCGCTGGCCACGGGACTTGTTGTTTTTCTGTTGTGGATTAATCTCAGTGCCGACTGGATGACGATCGGCACTTCCGACGGCTTCGATCCCCGCAACGGCGGCCAGATCGAGTGGAGCCTGGTCGTGCTGCGCATTGCCGGCGCGGCCCTCGTGGTGCCCGTGATGGAAGAGCTGTTCTGGCGCTCTTTCCTGCTGCGCTGGATCGATGCCCCGGATTTCCTCACATTCAATCCACGCCTGGCCAGTGCCAAGGCTTTTGTTGTCAGCGTGGTATTGTTTGGCTTTGAACATAACCTGTGGCTGGCCGGCATCGTTGCCGGCGCTGCATATAGCTTGTTGTACATGCGCAGCCAAAACCTGTGGTCGCCCATCCTGGCGCACGGCGTGACGAATGGCGTGCTGGGTCTCTGGATTGTTTCCGGCGGCCATTGGACTTACTGGTAATATTGCCAATCAACTGTTTGCTCTCTCAAAGACAATGCCCATGTTGACTTCACCGTATCATTGCCAGGTCCGTACCGGCCAAGCCGGAATGCAGCGCAAGCGCCTGGCCTCGGCCCTGGCGCGCATCTTGCCTACATCGCTGTTGCTTGCCGGCGGGGTCGCATGCACTCTGCCAGCCAGCGCCGCCATCAGCGATACGATCTCGCCTTTCATCGCGACCTCATACTCCTATGATGACAATTTGTTCCGGCTCGATGACAAGGTCCCCGGTTTTGACGGGCAGCGCTCCGATACCTCGCGCCAGGTGCAGGCGGGATTCCTCATCAATCGCCCAATTGGCCGGCAACTGCTGACGGGTCAGGTAAAGTGGTCGCGCGTCTACTTCGATCATTTTGACCAGCTCGACTACACGGGCAAGGATTATCTGGCGGACCTGGAATGGCATATTGCCAATCACCTCGAAGGCCACGTGGGCGCCAGTTATTCGCAGACCCTGACACCATTCAGCGATCTGCAAAGCTCCGACCGTAACTTGCGCACGATACGCCGCGAATATGTGAATGGCGGCTGGCGCTTTCATCCCAGCTGGCGGGTGCGGGGTGGGTTCTCGCGCGACAAATATACCTATGATTCGATTGCGCAAAAAATTTCTGATCGGCAAGAGGATGCCACCGAGCTGGGGGTCGACTATTTGCCAGCCAGCGAAAGCCGGATCGGCATACAACTGCGCCATTTGAAAGGCACGTATCCGAACCGGGCCAACCTGGCCGCGTTTGGCATCGAACAGGGTTATGAGCAGGACGAGGTGAAGGCCAACATCTATTGGCGTTTCAGCGGCGTGACACAAGTGCAACTGCTTGGCGGCTGGGTGCGGCGCAAGAACGATCTGTTTTCCGGGCGCGACTCCAGTGGTGCCAATGGCCGGGTCACCGTGTACTGGGCACCGCTCGGCAAAGTGCGTTTTACGGGCAGCCTGTGGCATGAATTTGCCGCCGTGGAAAATTCCCTGATCACCAGCAGCTTGAACAATGGTGCCAGTCTGGCCGCGGCCTGGGATATTTCGGCCAAGGTGCGCATGGATGCCCAGGTGCGGCGTGAAAAACGCGATTTTTCCGCCGCCAGCGGCCTTGTGCTGCCAAACGACGTGAGCGATACGACGCGCACGGCCAGCATCGGCCTGACGTACGCGCCGCAGCCGAACATCCAGTTGGGCATCAATGCCTTCCAGGATACGCGCAAGGGCGCTCCGATTATCAATACAGGCAGCTACCGTGCCAAAGGCGCATCCCTTAGCGCCAGTATCCAGTTCTGAAGAGTATTATGACGGTCAATGATATACCCCTGATTTCGTTTTTCCAGCGCATCCTTGATCCCTTGATCATCATGGGCACGCTGTATCTGCTGTCAATCCTGTCCGGCTCGCCTTTCACCGGGTATTCGCTGGTGCTGATGATCCTGGCGTTTTTTATCTCGTCGTCGGTGTTCCAGTATGTCGACCCCTACCGTACATGGCGCAGCGGCCGCATGCTGGCCTATGCCCGCGATGTTTTCGTCAGCTGGAGCATCACCGCCCTGATCCTCGTCTTTCTCGGTTCGGCGACGGGGCTGGCGTTCCATTTTGACCGTGAACTGGTGCTGGCGTGGCTCCTGCTGACGCCATTCATCTTGTTGCTCAGTCATCTCGCCGCGCGGCGCATGGTGGCCGATCCCGGCCGGGATAGCGAAGTACGCTCCGTCGTCATCATTGGCGCCAATGATGCCAGCCTGAAATTTGCCGCGACCGTGGAGCGCAATCCGAATCTGTTCATGAGCGTGCGCGGTTTCTTTGACGACCGTACCGATGACCGCTGGCCGGAAAAAATGCGCGAGCCGATGTTGGGCAAGATGGCGGATATCGCTGCGTATGTGCGCGAACACAATATCAAGATGATATTCATCAGCCAGCCCATTTCCGCCCAGCCGCGCATCCGCAAGATGCTCGACGAATTGCAGGATACGACGGCGTCAGTGTACTTCCTGCCCGATATTTATATTTTCGACCTGATGCAGGCGCGCTTCGACAACGTGGGCGGCATGCCCGTCATTGCCATCCGCGAATCGCCGTTCACGGGCTTTAACAGCATGGTCAAGCGCGGCAGCGATATCGTGCTGGGCTTGTTGATCCAGATTATGCTGCTGCCAGTGATGCTGGTCATCGCCATCGCCGTCAAGATGACCTCGAAGGGCCCCGTGATTTTCCGCCAGCGCCGCTACGGCTTGTATGGCGAGGAGATTATTGTGTATAAATTCCGCTCCATGACGGTCAGCGAGGATGGCGACAAGGTCGTGCAGGCGAAGAAGAATGACCAGCGCGTCACGCGCATCGGCGGTTTCCTGCGCCGCAGTTCACTCGATGAGTTGCCACAGTTCATTAATGTGCTGCAGGGACGCATGAGCATCGTCGGGCCGCGTCCCCATGCGGTGGCGCACAATGAGCAGTATCGCAAGTTGATCAAAGGCTACATGCTGCGCCACAAGGTCAAGCCAGGCATCACGGGATGGGCGCAGGTGAACGGCCTGCGCGGCGAGACGGAGACTCTGGACAAGATGGAGGCGCGCATCCATTTTGACCTCGACTACCTGCGCAACTGGTCACTCTGGCTGGATCTGTGGATTATCATGCGCACGGTGAAAGTCGTGCTCAAGCGCGACAATGCCCACTGAATGCAGTGGACAAGCAACACTGTAGGGAATTTGTTTTGCGTCAGATCAATACGCGTTAAAATGAGGCAAGCATTCGAAGTACGGGTCCCAGGCCCGTGCCGGGCAAACCAGGCGGTAATGCAAAGTAGCATATGAGACAGGCGCGACAACATCATGTGACGGCGGGTGCGGCGCGTGCTTTGCGCCAGATGTCAGGCAGGATGCCCGCCGGCGTTGCCTTGCCCATGTGCTTGCCCATGCCGCGCTCCAGACTACGGCCCCATCCTCGCCGATCCTGCGCAGGCACGCGTCACGACAGCGTGCCCGCGTGGAAACTTCAATCGTACCCAGCACAAGAACTGCTATGTTGTTCAAGCTGCATGCAGAGGATTCATGGCATTGGCTGTAAGTTTTCTTGGAAACAGTTGTTTTTAAACCTTCTTAATGGATTTTTAAGCAAATACTTTCCGACTACTCTTGTACATTGTGTATCATATTTATAATATTGACAATTATGTGGTCAAGCAGCATAATTTCGCGGGAAATTTGTGTTTTTTGCCAATGTTTTTATGCGTAAATATTGCTTCAATGTTTATCGCTGGCGGCACCCGATTTCCTTACCTGAACTGAAGGAGCAATTTTGAACCATACGCCCATCGCACGTTTGATCGCGCCCATCTCCGTATTTTCCCCGCGTTTGCTGTGCGCGGGCCTGGTCTTGCTGACGGCGGTCAGCTTGTCTGCTTGCGGCGGCAAGGAAAAAAAACCTGGCCAGGCCCTGGCCAGTGTGAACGGTGAGGAAATTACCGTGTTGCAGCTCAATGAGGAGTTGCAGCGCGCCAACGTTCAAGCTGCTCAGCAGGAAACGGCCAGCAAGCAGTTGCTGGAGTCGCTGATCGACCGCCAGTTGCTGTTGAATGAAGCCGTCAAGGAAAAAGTGGACCGCGATCCGAAGGTGGTACAGGCCGTTGAACGCGCCAAGGCGCTGATCATTGCGCAAGCGTACATGCAAAAACGCATCGGCACCATCGCCCGGCCGACGAAAGAGGAAGTGGAAGACTACTATAACAAGAACCCGCAATTCTTTAGCCAGCGCAAGCAGTTCGACATGCGCGAACTGGTGATCGCCAGCGCCGACATGAATGACCAGTTGAAGGCAGCGATGGACGCCGCCAAGTCGCTGGACGACGTGGCCGCCTGGCTCGACAGCAACAAGGTCAAGTATGCTCGCACGCAATTGTCGCGCACCAGCGCCGACCTGGCGCCGGAATTGAGCGCGAAGCTGCTGACGATGCCGAAGGGGCAGCTGTTCATCATTCGCGAAGGCGACCGCACCTTGCTCATTTCATTGGCAGACATTCGCGACAATCCGGCCAGCCTGGCACAGGCGGCACCGCAGATCGAGCAGTTCCTGTTCAATAAGAGAACCAAGGATAGCGCCGATGCCGAGCTGAAGCGGCTGCGTGCCGCCGCCAAGATCGACTACCTGAACAAGGATGCCGGCGGCAAGCCTGCCGCCAGTGCTCCAGCGGCGGCGGCAGCGAGCGCTCCGGCGCCAGTCAGCGCGCCGGTCCCTGCGGCCCCTGTGCCGGCAGCGTCCAGCTCCTCGGAAGCGAATGATCGTGGTGTTGCGGGCTTGAAATAAACCGCGGCTTTTACTGAGTACTCTTTTGAAAATGAACCAATCATGAAACGACTGTCAATGTGGTGCATGGCCCTCCTGCTGACACTGAGCGCCGGCTTTGCCGGTGCTGCCGATGTGCTGCTGGGACCTGGCGACGTGCTGAAGATTTCCGTATACGGCAGTCCCGACCTGGCGCTGGAGACGCGCGTCAGCGAGGCGGGAGAAATTACTTTCCCGCTGGTGGGGAACGTCACCCTGGGCGGCCTGTCTGTCTCCGCGGCGGAAAAGAAACTTGGCGGCTTGCTGGAAGGCGGCGGTTTTCTGCGCAAGGCGCAGGTCAACATCATCGTGACTTCGCTGCAGAGCCAGCAAGTGTCCGTGCTGGGCCAGGTAAACCGTCCGGGACGCTACCCGCTGGAAGGCAAGCGCAGCGTGATGGATATCCTGGCGATGGCCGGCGGCATCGCTGGCGACGGCAGCGAGACGGTCAGCCTGATCCGCAAGCGCAACGGCCAGTCCACCAAGGAAGAGATCGACATCGTCGCCATGGTGCGCGATGCCAACCTGAACCGTGACTTCGATTTGGCGGGCAACGACGTGATTTATGTCGAACGCGCGCCGCGCTTCTATATTTATGGCGAAGTGCAGCGCCCTGGCGCGTTTCGCCTCGAACGTTCGATGACGGTATTGCAGGCCCTGTCCGTGGGCGGCGGCCTGACGGCGCGCGGCACGGAGCGCGCCATGCGCATCAAGCGCCGCGATGCCGATGGCAAGATCCAGGTAATTACCGCTAAGCATGATGATTTGCTGCAAGTGGATGACGTCGTGTATGTCCAGGAAAGTCTGTTTTAAGCAGCGCCTGTTTGCCAGCGTTGCCGTCAGCGTGTATGGCTATTTAATAGAATGAGAGTTTAAAGATGAATTTTTCACAATTTCTGCTTGTCCTGAGAGCGCGCCAGCGGATCGTCTTTATTACGCTCTTGCTGACGGTGGCCACCACGTTGATCGTCAGCTTGATCTTGCCGAAGACGTATAAAGCCACCAGTTCGCTGGTGTTGAACTACAAGGGCGTCGATCCGCTGACCGGGCTGACCATGCCGGGGCAGCTGTTGCCCGGCTATATGGCCACGCAGATCGACATCATCAGCAGCAAGAACGTGGCGCTGCGCGTCGTCGACCAGCTGCACCTCGCCGACAGCCCGGCCGTGATGGCCCAGTTTCGCGAAGCGGCCGACGGCCGCGGCACGATCCGCGACTGGCTGGCCGACCTGCTGCTGAAGAAGCTGGAAATCGTGCCGTCGCGCGAGAGCAGCGTCGTCGACATCAGTTTCAAGGGCGCGGACCCGCAATTCGTGGCGGCCGTCGCGAATGCTTTTGCCGATGAGTATCAAAAGATCAACGTGCAGTTGAAGGTCGAGCCGATGAAGAAGGCCGCGGCCTACTTCAGCGAACAGACCAAGCTGCTGCGCGACAATGTCGAGACGGCCCAGAGCCGCCTGTCGAAATACCAGCAGGACAATGGCATCGTCAGCCTCGACAACCGGCTGGACGTGGAATCGAACCGCCTCAACGACCTGTCGGCGCAACTGGTGGCGGCACAGGGCCAGTTGATGGAAGCGTCGTCGCGCCAGCGCATGGCGCAAAGCATCAACGGCGCGGAGTCGCCGGACGTGGCTTCCAATCCCCTGATTCAAAACCTGAAAATCGGCCTGGGCGCGGCGGAATCGAAATTTGCCGAAGTCTCGCAGCGCCTCAGTTCGAATCATCCGCAATACCAGAGCGCGAAAGCGGAAGTGGACAAGCTGCGCGCGGACTTGCGCGATCAGCTGCAGATAGCGTCGCGCAGCGTCGGCGGCAACGCGCAGATCTTTGCCCAGCGCGAAGCGTCGATCAAGTCGGCCCTGGCGGCGCAGAAAGCGAAAGTGCTGGAGCTGAACCGTACCCGGGACGAGATGAATGTGCTGAACAAGGACGTGGAAAGCGCCCAGCGCGCGTTCGATGTCGCGTCGCAGCGCTTCTCGCAGACGAAGATCGAAGGACAGTCGGACCAGTCTGATATTGCTGTTTTGAATCCGGCCGTGCCGCCGATCGAGCCGGCAGGGCCGAAAGTCCTGCTCAACACGGTACTGTCCGTTTTCCTGGGCGTGCTGCTGGGCCTTGGCCTGGCCATGCTGGCGGAAATGCTGGATCGCCGCGTGCGCTCCGAAAGCGACTTGTCCGATTCGGTGCAGATTCCCGTCCTGGGTTCGATCGCCTGGAATGCGACGAAACGTCCCCGCTCACGGTCGCGCCTGTTGCGCGCCATTCTTCCCCGCCGCCTGCGGTTGAATTAATTTTATTATGGATCTGACGATGAATCATCCCGCACTCCCCATCCCGCCGGCCGGCTTGCCGAAGCGTGGCGATTCGAGCATCGGCGGCCTGCTGCTTGAGTCAGGCAAGATCACGGCAGAAAACGCCGAGCGCGTGCTGCGCATGCAAAAGGAACTCGGTATCCGCTTTGGCGAGGCGGCCCTGCGCCTGGGGCTGATCACGGAAGCCGACATCCAGCAGGTGCTGGCGCAGCAGTTCGAATATCCCTACCTGCAGCCGGGCGAATCCAATTTTTCGCCGCGCCTGGTGGCCGCCTTCGATCCGTTCAGCCCGCAAGTGGAAACGCTGCGCGCCGTGCGGAGCCAGTTGATGCTGCGCTGGTTCGCCCGCGGGCGCAAGGGCCTGGCCATCGTCGCCGTCGATTCCGGCGATGGCGCCAGCCTGTTCGCGGCCAATCTGGCTGTGGTCTTTTCGCAGCTTGGCGAACAGACCCTGCTGGTCGACGCCAATTTGCGCCAGCCGCACCAGCAGGATATCTTCGATTTGAAAAGCCGGCAGGGCCTGTCGGACGTGCTGGCGGGCCGTGCCGACCTGTCCGTGGTCACGAAGATCGACTCCTTTGTCGATCTGTCCGTGCTGTCGTCCGGCACCTTGCCGCCGAATCCGCAGGAACTGCTCAGCCGCAGCTCGTTTGGCAACCTGAATGCGCAGCTCGAGTCGCGCTACGACGTGGTGCTGTACGATACGGCGGCCTTCGCCACGGCGGCCGATGCACTGGCGATCGCGGGCCGGGTCGGCGGCGTCCTGTTGGTCGTGCGCAAGAACAAGACCCATCTGGACGACATCATGACCATGTGCGACCAGGTCACCCACGCGGGTGCTGAAGTGGTGGGTTCCGTGCTTGTCGACTTTTGATGGACAGCACCATGAATTCGGCGATGCTGCAAAAAATTCCCGCTTTTCACAAAGTGGAGGAATGGTGGCCGATCGCGCTGGGCATGGCGATCCTGTTCGTGCCGACATTCTATGACTTGATGCATGGCATCTGGGCGACCGAGGAACAGGCGCACGGCCCGATCATCCTGGCGTTGTCGCTGTGGCTGCTGTATCGCCAGTGGCCGCGCATGACGCAGGACCCGGTGCGCGTCAAGAGCGCCTCTGGATGGGTCTTCGTTGCCATCGGCCTGCTGCTGTACGTCCTGGGACGCTCCCAGCAGGTGCTAGCGTTCGAGATTTCCTCCTTCATCATTCTGCTGATGGCCATCGTGCTGCTCAATTTCGGCTGGCGCGGCTTTGCCAAGGTGTGGTTTCCCTTCTTCTTCATGCTGTTCATGGTGCCGTTGCCAGGCCAGGTGGTGAGCCTGCTGACGATGCCGATGAAGATGGCCGTGTCGTACGTCACCGAGCACATTCTGTTCTGGGTCGGTTATCCGATCGCGCGCACGGGTGTCATCTTGCAAGTGGGCCAATACCAGTTGCTGGTGGCCGATGCCTGCGCCGGCCTGCAGACCTTGCTGACGCTGGAAGCGCTGGGCCTGTTTTATCTGAACGTCGTGCGCCATACGGCCGTGCTGCGCAATGTCGTGCTGGCGTTGCTGATCATCCCGATTTCCTTTACGGCCAATGTCATTCGCGTCATCGTGCTCACGCTCATCACGTATCACTTTGGCGATGCTGCCGGACAAGGATTCCTGCACGGCTTCGCCGGCATGGTGCTCTTCCTGACGGCGCTGTCGCTGATTCTGGCGACCGATAGCCTGCTGCAGTGGATCGTCCGCCGCCGTGCCCGCCGCGCCACCCCATTGAGTGAGGGTACACCATGAAAAAGCCATTGCTGACGAGTTTGATACTGGGTGTCCTGATGGCCGGCTCGGCGGTCCTGACCAAGGCCGTCACGCCTACGGTTAAGATTGCCGACCTGCAGGCGAAATTCAATCTCGAAACGATGATCCCGGAACGCTTCGGCGACTGGCAGGTCGACCGTTCGATCGCGCCGCTGCAGATCGATCCCGAGGTGCAGGCAAAGCTGGACAAGATCTACAACCAGACGCTGTCGCGCACATACATCGATAGCCAGGGACGGCGGGTGATGCTGTCGATGGCCTATGGCGGCGACCAGGGCGACAACATGGGCGTGCACAAGCCAGAAATCTGCTATGGTGCGCAAGGCTTTGAAATCACGAAGGAAAGCAATGAACGCCTGCAGACGACGTATGGCAGCTTGCCGATCAAGCGCCTGATGGCCGTCAATGGCAGCCGCAACGAGCCGATCACGTACTGGATCACGATCGGCGACAAGGCCACCAAGCCGGGCATGGAGCAGCGTCTGCAGCAATTGCGCTACGGTTTGAGCGGCACCGTTCCCGACGGCATGCTGGTGCGCGTGTCCAGCATCGATACGGACCGCAGCGCTGCCTATCAAATGCAGGACTTATTCGTCAATGAAATGTTGAGTAGCTTATCACCGGCATCCCGCACCAAACTGGTTGGCGTGTTCAGCGGCTAGTGGCTGCGTAGAAGAGAGTAATCATGAAGATGCCATTTTTCGCTGGCCGCGCCAGGGCAGGCGCCGCGCCTGCGCCTTTTGCCAAGCGCAAGGCGGACAACACGCGCCTGTCGCTGCTGTTGCTGTTTCCCCTGCTGTTCCTGGCCTTGCTGGTGGGCGCCGTTGCCGGCCTCGATTCGCCGGTGCTGCTGGTGATCGTCAGCGGCGCGATCTTTGCCATGTTGGCATTTTTCCTGGTTAACGCGAATCTCCTGCTGCATCTGTTGTTCCTGGTCACTTTTGTCATACAGGGTTCCGCGCTGTATTTCTTTGGCTTGCGCTCGGCCACCTGGATCGCCGTGGGGATGGCCGGCCTGTTCGGCATGCGCACCTTCATGGATCTGGTTGTCAAAAGCCGCCAGCAGCGCAGGGGCGCGGCGCGGGAGGGGCGGCCGGTGACGCTGGTCATGCTGCCTTTCTTTGCCTACCTGTTGTGCTACATGGTATCGATCGTCCTGAACCGCCCATCGGCCGGCCAGTTGATGTCGGCCCTGAAGTCGAACTTGCCGGTGTTTGGCGTGCTGCTGTCCTTCTACTGGTTTGCCTGGCGCCCGGTGACGCTGGAGCGGCTGTGGCAGTCGCTGATCTGGATTGGCGTACTGCAATTGCCCGTGGTGCTGTACCAGCATTTTTTCGTCTCCACAAAGCGCGACAATGGTTTTGACTCGGTCGTCGGGACGTTCGGCGGAACGCCGCTCGGCGGCGGACTCAGTTCGATGCTGGTATTGTTTATCGTTGCCGTCAGCGTATATGCGCTGGCGCGCTGGAACCGGGGTTTGATGTCGCGCCCGCTGGCATTGCTGGTGTTTGCGATAGGCCTGGCCGTGATCCTGCTGGGCGAGGTCAAAGCGGCGTTCATCTGGCTGCCGCTGGGCGTGTTCATCGTCTTGCGCCAGCGCATCATGAAGAACCTGTTCTCCGTCATCGCCTACGGCATCCTGGCGGTCGCCATGCTCGGCAGTATTTATTTCGTGTACAACGCGCTGTACTGGGGGCAGACGCTGAACCACAGCAAGGGGCTGGAAGGCAAGCTCGATGCGGGCGGCGGCTATTTTTTCGATACCCATAACGTCAACTACCTGACGGGGGAAATCAGCCGCGGCGCCTCGCTGGCGCTGTGGGCCAAGGATGCCACGGCAAGCATACCCAAGCGCCTGCTGGGTTATGGCCCGGGCGCGAGCAAGTCCAGCAGTTCCATCGGCGGCAGCGGCGTCATTGCCCGCCGCTTCGCGCCGCTGAACGTGGATGCCACCGCCCTGGCCGTGCTGCTCTGGGACGTGGGCGTGCTGGGGGCCGCCGCCTACAGCATGATGGCCGTGGGCGGCGTCATCCTCGGCTGGCGCTACATGCGGCGCGGGCAGGGCAGCGCGGCGCAAATGGCCATCGTCGAGGCCAGCGTGGCAGTGCTGGTGATTTATGTCTCGCTGCTGATCTATAACCGCACCATGCTCGATGAGCCGACCGTGCAACTGCTGTATCTGTTTTGCCTGGGCAGCGTCGTCCAGGCTTGCCGGTATGGCCAGGAGACAGCCGAGGAGCCCGCCGCTCAAGCGCAAGCGGACGCGCCCGCACAGCCGCGCAGGCGCGTGGCCGCCGCGGCTGGCGCCATGCGCTGGAGCACGCATGGGGAATAATCCATACGTTGCTTCCCGTATGGTTTCGCAAGCAAAATGGTTCGCCTTGGCAAAGGTTGGGGTTGCCATTGCTTCGCTGCTGACCCAGTTCGTGCTGGTGCGTAACCTGGGCGTGGATGATTACGCGGCCTATACGATTTTCGTCGCCGGCACCGCCGTGCTGGTCTTCGTGACCATGTTCGGCATGGACCGGGTCGTGTATCGCTTCATGCCGCCCCTGCGCGAAGCCGTCAAATGGCGCGAATTGCTGCTGCTGATGCTGGGCCTGATATCGGCGCGCCTGGCGCTCATGCTGTTGCTGCTGCTGGGCCTGTATTTCTTCTCGTCGCTGCTATTGCCGCAGCAGATCATCGAACAGTCTTCCTCCATTCCCCTGCAATACATCGCCTATGGGCTCAGCTCGGCCTGCAACGATAGCCTGCTGATCTTTTGTAACAGCCTGGGCTTGCAGAAGCGCCAGGCCATGCTGTTCATGCTGGCGGGCTGCGTGCGCTTGGCCGGTTTGTCCAGCCTGGTCTTCGTCCATGATCTCGGCGTGGTCGATGTCGCCAATGTCTTTGCCGGCACCGAATGCGTGCTGTCGCTGGCCTTGCTGCTGGTGCTGGCGCGTGAATTCGCCCACCTGCGGCACAATGCGCCGCCGCCGATGCCGCTCAGTTTTGGTTTTTCCTTCCGCACACTATGGCGCGACAGCCTGGGCACGCAGGCGGCATACATGCTGGGACTGCCGTTCCGTGGCGCGCTGCTCAAGCTGATCGTCGGCGCAGTGGCCACGCCCCTGGTCACGGCGTCATTCGGTTTCTTCCAGACCTTGTCGGACCGCGCCTACCAGTTCATGCCCATCTTCCTGGCCAAAGGCATTGTCGAGCCGGCGCTGGCCAGCGATTACAGCAAGCACCACGATATCGAGCGCATCCGCTCTGCCGTGTCGCTGCTGCTGCGTTTCAATTACGTAATCATCGGCCTCGGCATTGCCAGTCTGATCGGTTGCGGCGAACCCTTGATCAACTGGGTGACCCATGGCCGTTATGGCGGGGAGATGTTGCTGGCGGTGTTGATCGTGCTGCAGTTGGCAGGGATGAGCCTGGGCGAATCGCTGTTTCTCAGCTTGAACCCCATCGGTCGCATTTCGCACCATAACCGCCTGTGGCTGTGGTTTTCCTTGCCCTTCCTGGGCTTGCTCGGTCTGTGTGCCTATTTGCGCAGCCCCCTCCTGCTGGTGCTGGTGAGCACGATGCCGTACTACATCATCTACGGCTGGCTGCGCTGGGTGAACCGGGAACCGAGCCTGCAACAGGGACTGGGTATCGGTTTGCCAGTCTTGCTGCGCCTGGTCGCGGCCGTCGCTGGCGCGGCGCTGGCCGCTCGCCTGGTCCTGTTGCTGCCGGGCGGTAATGTCGTCATCGTCCCCGCGCTGCTGGCCTGCGTGGCGGCCTACCTGCTGGCCCTGCGTTTCGTCGGTTTGTTCAAGCGCACGGAACTCCCCGCTCTGGCGCGCATCTCGCCCCGTTTTGCCCGCCTGCTGGAACCAATTTCATCATAATAACATTATCCTAAGTTCATGTAATTTCTTCGATAATATTGTCAACTTCTTCAAAATCGGCGCCTAATGTCGTTACGCAACAAATCGCAAGGGTTTTGATTTTTTGTTTTTGATGATCATTCCCTTTCCTGTATAGTTGCTTCAACGCAGGAAGATTTGTGCTGCATCGTTCGCACCGAGCATGCCAGACGAAGCTTTTCCAGCTTTCCATTTTTGACTGATTTGCACGGCAATAGTTCAGGTATGGTGCAGCGTGCCGCCTGGTGCGCTTTTGGTTTTCCTTATTTGGAGCTACTTTCATGACGTTTCCTACAGCGACGCTGGTTCGCTTGCTCATCCTTGCCGGTTTGAGTGTCAGCGGCGGCAGCCGCGCAGACTGGGTCATCGCACCCGATATCGAGGCGGTCAAGCCTCTGCCCAGTGATAATCTGCGGCAGCCACAGAATCCCCCCAGCTTTTCCTGGTCCCAGCATAAAACGCGGCCGGCATCGTATGTGCTGGAAGTGAGCTTGAACGGCAACGTCGTGTATACCTACACGACGGCGCGCAACTGGTTCTTGCCGACGGCCGCATATGCGCCAGGCAGCTATTCCTGGCGCGTGCGCCCGGCCACGACGACGGAATGGTCGACGCCGCGCAATTTCACCATCGACAGTGCCTCCACCCTGTTCATCGTGCCTGACACCAAGGCGGTCAGCGACAGCGTCAAGCGGCATGCGCGGCCGCGCATGCTGGCGCCGGGCTTCCTGATGGCATCCCAGTGGCCGGCGGCCATGCGCGCCGAGCGCGCCACGCCACTGGCCAACATGGTCAGTGAAGTGACCTACAAGATGAGCAGCATGCGCGCAGTGCAGGACACCGATTGGCCGCTGATGAACACGGGCGTGGCGACGGCGGCACTGAGCGCGCAGAACGCGGATATCCGCACGCGCATCAACACGACGGGGCGCCAGCTGGAATCGGCGGCGTTGCTGTACCGCCTGACGGGCGAGGCGCGCTACCTGAACGAGGCATTCGTCCGCGGCGACCAGTTCGCCCGCCTCAATGCGGCCGGCCCGACCAGCTATGCAAACCAGGACCAGGGCACGCGCGTGATCGCGCTGTCGCTGATCAAGGCGATCGACTTCCTCTCCGCCGAAATCGATGCGCCGCGCCGCGCCGCGTGGCTGAACGCCGTCAACCTGCGCACGACGGATATCTACAACGATTTGAGCGGCAGTAACAACCGCCTGGACCAGTATCCGTATGACTCGCACGGCGGCACCAATCTGGGTTTCCTGGCGCTGATCTCGACTCTGGCGCTGGGCGAATTACCGCAGGCCGACACCTGGTTTGATTTCTCCTTCCGCTCGTATGTCAATACTGTGTATGCATGGAGCGGCCCGGAGGGCGGTTTCGCCAATGGCACAGCGTACGGGCAATATACGGCCGATTACGCCTTGCAGATATGGCAGCCATTGTCGGAGGCGACGGGCGTGAATATCTTCGCCAAGCCCTGGTCCACCGGCTTCCTGCAGTTCTTCGCCCATTTCGTGCCGCCGGGCGCCGTGACCCACGCCTTTGGCGATGAAAGCGAACTGGCGCCTGATTTCCGCTTCATGAAGGCGTATGCCTCGCGCTTCGCGACGCCGGCGGCAGCCTGGTATGCGCGCAATATCGTCGGCGACGAGGATTTTCTTACCCTGCTGCAAGCGCCGTATCCGCTGCCGTACACGCGGGCATCCACGTCGGCCGCGCCGCCGAATGCCGCCCTGTACCAGAGCATCGGCTGGGTTGCCATGCACAGCGATCTGGCGGATCGCGCCCGCACCTCCGTGTATTTCAAGTCCAGCCCGTTTGGCTCCTACAATCACAGCCATGGCGACCAGAACAGCCTGCTCCTGTCCAGCGGCGGGCGCCCCTTGCTGATCGAGTCCGGCTACATGGATTGGTACGGCTCGCCCCTGTTCAATTCCTGGTACCGCCAGACCCGGGCACATAACGCCATCACTTTCGATAGCGGCGTCGGCCAGTTGGTTGACGGCAATACCATCAATCTGGGACGCAATGGCAAGATTCTCAGTTTCGCCACGACGCCAGCCCTGGACTATACGGCCGGCGACGCGATCAACGCCTATGGTAGCGTGCTGAGCAAGGCGGTGCGCAAGGTCTGGTATTTCCGGCCCAAGAACGTGGTGGTGGTGCAAGACCTGCTGGCCGCACCGGCGCCGCACAAGTTCGAATGGAATCTGCACGCGGCCGCGCCTATCGTGCCGCAGGCAGATGGCTCCGTTTCCATCCTCAACGTGGACCGCAAATTGTGTGCGCGCTCCATCTCCACCGAGCCGGCGACCTATGAAGCGCGCAGCGGGCCGCCGCCGCAGGCGGGCAAGTTCGAAGCGCATGGCGCCTTCGTCAAGCCAGCCGCGACGAGCGGCGAATTCCTGGTGCTGCTCGACGTGGGTTGCAAGAATTTGCCCTACACGCTCAGTGCGCCGAGCGCCACCGGACGCACGCTGACGGTTGACGGACAGTCAATTGTGATTCCAAATAACTAATTTTTATTAACAGAAAACGGAGCCGCGGTTATCATAAGCGTGCTCCTCGCGAGCGATGGCTGATTTTCAGCCATCGCTTTTTCTTTTGTGCGCCCGTTTTGTGCGGGCCAGTCATGGTGTCTTATTTTGAAACCACACAGCGTATTTCGTTTGTTGCAATTGGTGCCAGAGCCGTTGCCGACTTTTCGTGCCGATGTCGCGACCCTGTTTGGGAAATATCTGCCGCGCCACGACGTGCTTTGCGACATCGTCGGCAAGGCCGGCGAAGGCGAACTGCTCGACGGTGCGTATGCGAGCCAGGCGCGGCCCCCCGCGCATGCTGGCCGGGCGCGCCGTGAATGGGCGTTTTTCAAGCTTTGCCTGCGGCGCGTGGCTGTCGCCCGCAAGCAGGATTGCGACTTGATCCAGGTGCGCGACATGGTGTCGATCGGCCTGTTCGCCATGCTGCTGGCGCGCTGCAAAGGCATTCCGTTTGCCTACTGGGTGTCATTCCTGATGAGCGAAGGGCGCATCGCGCGTGCGCGCGCCGAAATCGCGGCGGGCAGCGGCAGCCGCTACCGTATTGTCTTGCTCAAGGGCCTGGTCGAGCGTTTCCTGTTGTACAAGGTCGTGCTCAAGGGCGCGAACCATGTCTTCGTGCAAAGCGAGGCCATGAAGGCGCTGATGGTGGCGCGTGGCATTCCGGCGGCAAAGCTGACGGCCGTGCCGATGGGCGTCGACATGGAAATCCTGCGCGCCGATGCCATTGCCCCGCGCCGCCTGGCTGGCTGGGAAGCGGTTCCCGTGCTGGCTTATCTCGGCACGCTCGACAGTTCGCGCGAACTGGGCATGCTGCTCGACGCCTTGCTGCTGTTGCGCCGCAACCAGCCGGCTGCACGCCTGCTGCTGATCGGCGCCTCCCCGACCGCCGCCGACGTGCCGGCCTTGCTGCTCCATGCCAAGCGGCTGGGGCTGGAGGATGCCGTGCATGTGACGGGCTGGCTGCCATCGCTGCAGGCACTGGCGCTGTTGCGCGGCGCCGATGTGGCGTTGTCCTATGTGCCGCGCGGCGCGTTGTTTGATTACAGCTCGCCGACCAAGCTGCTTGAATACCTGGCGCTGGGCATGCCCTGCGTCGGCAACGATAGCCCGGACCAGGAAAACGTGCTGTGCGCCAGCGGCGCTGGATGGCTGAGTGCCAGCAGCGCCGAGGCGCTGGCCGAGCAGCTGGGCGCCATTCTTGCCGACTTGCCGGCGGCCCGGCTGCGCGCTGCCCATGGCCCGGCCTTCATCGAGGCGCACCGCAGCTACCGCGTCCTGGCGCAGCGCCTGGCCTCCACGTACATCGAAAAAATCGCAAAAAATTCATAATGGCTAATAATTCTGTGCACTGCAGCAAAACTGTGGACGATGTCGCTATGCTATGTGATAATGTTTTTTTGAAAATGTTTTTCTGATGATTCAAATAATCCTTTCACAAGCTGGCGGTTATCAGGATGTTGTTGCCTATCTGCAGCAGCAGGGCGCCAGCGTCTGCAACATGGGGCCTGAGCGGGGCCGCGGCTCATCGTTTCGAGGCAAGCTGTCGATCCTGGGGGCCATGGTCTCGCCCAAGCTGTGGGGCGTGCGCAAGCTGTGGAACAAGGATAGCCAGCATGCCGTGGTGCTGCTGATCGGCTGGCAGGCACTGCCGATCCTGGCGATGATACGCTGCGGCCTGGTCCGGCGCCCGCGCAAGTTGCTGGTGATGGCGTGTTTCGTCCATTCCATGCGGGCACGCCGCTGTATCAACCTGGTCTGGCGCGCCTTGCGCTTTCCCGGCATGGGCTTCATCGCTTTCTCGAAAGGGGAAGGCGAAAATCTGATCCGGGAGGTGGGCATGGCGGCGCAAGACGTGCATTTCCACCTGTGGCGGCAGGAGCTGTACGGTTTTGGCGGCGCTTCCGCCGCTGTCGAGGGCGATTACGTCTTTGCCGGCGGCTATTCCAACCGTGACTATGATTTGCTGCTGCAGGCCATGGCGGGTGTGGATGCGCCGCTGGTGGTGGTGGCTGCGGAGCGCAATCATGTGGTCGTGCCTGCGCAGGCCCGGGTGAGCCTGCAGCTGGATTTGCCCGAGGCGCAGTTCGAGAGCCTGCTTGCCGCCAGCCGCGTGGTCGCCATGCCCTTGAAAAGCCAGGGCGAAGCGTGCGGGCAAAGCGTGCTGTTGCGCGTATTGCGCAATCGCAAACCACTGGTGGCGACGCGCCACGAGGCGATCGAAGCCTATCTGGGCAGCGATTACCCGGGCTTCGTGCCGCATGATGATGTCGACGCCATGCGCGCCACGCTGCAGCGCGCCATCGCGGATGACGCGTTCCGGCAGCTACTTGGCGAGGCGATCGAGCAGGCAGAGCACCGTCTGGCCAAGAGCGGCAGCCCGGGCGAAGAAATTCACCGTTTCCTGCTGCTCTGATGTCTTGCCTCCCTTTCTTACCAGAAGTCCCGTTGTGGGAGCCACTGTGACTATGTCTTCGATCAAGCACGAATTACGTTTTGGCATGCGCGCCATGCTGCGCGATAATTTTCTGTTGCAGCGGGCGATGCGGCGCCTGGCATCGCATGAGCGCATGAGCGTGGATGAGCTGGCGCACGATTCACAGCTGCGCCTGCATGCCAGCATGCAGCATGCCATCCGCACGCTGCCTTATTATGCGGCCATGCCCGGTGGTTTTACGCCGGCGCAGGCGGCTCAGGTGCTGCGCGAGGACTTTCCCGTGATTGACAAGGCGACCCTGCTTGCCCAGCGCGGCGCGCTATATCCGAACCAGGGGCGCAAGCGGCCGTGGCAGGCGGCGGGACAGACCAGCGGCACCACCGGCACGCCGTTGACGATCTTTCGCAGCATGCAGTCGGTGCTGATGGAAAATGCCTTTATCCAGCGCCATTGGAGCTGGTCCGGCTACACGCCGCAGATGACGCGCGCCACATTGCGTGGCGACATGGTTGCCGGCATCAACCAGAACACGCCGCCGTTCTGGTTCTGGAACCGCTACAACCGCCAATTGCTGCTGTCGTCGCGCCACCTGACCGAGGCGCACGCCGATGCCATCATCGACCGCCTGGAGCAGGCGGCGCCGGCGATGTTGCAAGCCTATCCCTCGACGGCGTATACCCTGGCGGGATTCCTGCAGCGGCGCGGCCGGCGGCTGTCCATCCCCTACGTATTTACGGCATCGGAGCCGCTGTATCCGCACCAGCGGGCGCTGATCGTCGAGCAGCTGGGCGCCACCATCATGGACATGTACGGGATGGCCGAGCGCGTGGCCTTCGCCACGGAATGCGAACATGGCAACTTGCATGTGAACAGCGATTATTCCCATGTCGAAATCGTCGACGAGCATGGCGTCCCGACGGATGGCGAAGGATTCGTGGTCGGTACCACCTACCATAATCTGGCGATGCCGCTGCTGCGCTACAGGCTCAGCGACCGCAGCCGCTGGAAGCCGGGGCGCTGCGCTTGCGGCAGGCCATTTCCCATGATCGAACCCGTGACGGGGAAATTCGAGGACAGCATCACCGGCAGCGGTGGCGCCGTGATCAGCCCGTCGGTGCTGACGTTTGCGTTCAAGGGCGTCGACAATATCCTCAAATCGCAGGTGGCGCAGATCGGCGCGGCGCACTGGGAAGTGCGCCTGCTGCCGGGCGCCGCCTTTGCCGATGCCGACAAGTTCAAGCTGATTGAGAACATACGCACCATGGTCGACGCCGGCGTCAAGGTGGACGTGGTGCTGAAAGACGCCTTGCCGAATACGGCGGCGGGAAAATTCCGTTGGGTGGTCAACGAGACGCAGGCGCGGGCAAGCGGCCAGACAGCGCCCCGCCCTGTGGCGGCCGACGGACACATTAGCTGAGTCGAGATGAAAAAAATTCTGATGGTCGGTACCAGCCTGAACACCATGGGCGGCATTGCCGCCGTGGCGCGGGTCTACGAAAGCACGGGCCTGTTCGAACGCTTTCGCGTGCATTACCTGGCCACGCATTGCGATGGCGGCCCTCTGGCCAAGCTGCGCATCATGCTGTGCGCGTATGCGCGCTTCGCGGGCATGCTGCTGACGGGCCAGGTGGGCCTGATCCATGTGCATGTCGCTTCGCATGCCAGTTTCTGGCGCAAGTCGGGTTTTTTCCTGCTCGCTTTCCTGTGCCGCGTGCCCAGCATCCTGCACTTGCATGGCGGTGGCTTTGCCGTCTTTTATGGGCAGCAGTGCGGACCGCTGCGGCGCGCGTATATCCGCTACGTCTTCAATCACGCGTCGCGCGTGCTGGTGCTGTCGGGCGGCTGGCAGGCCTGGGTGCGCAGCATCAGCCGCAATCCGCACGTCGAGACCATGTTCAATCCCGTGGCGCTGCCGGACAGTATCGCGGCCTGGCCGTCGCGCGCGGCGGGGAGCGTCCTGTTCCTGGGGAAGCTGGGCAAGGCCAAGGGCGTCGATGACCTGTTGCTGGCGTGTGCCGAGCTGAGCGAGCGATGTCCTGCGCTGCACCTGGCGCTGGGCGGGGACGGTGACCGCGGTGCCGTGCAGCGCCAGGCCGATGCGCTTGGCGTAACGCGGCACGTCGAGTTGCTGGGCTGGGTGCAGGGTGAACAAAAGACGCGCTTGCTCAACAGCTGCCGCATCTACGTCCTGCCTTCGTATTTCGAGGGCTTGCCGATGAGCATACTGGAAGCGATGGCATGCGGCGTGCCGGTGATCGCCACGGCTATCGGCGGCATTCCGGAAGCCATCGAGGATGGCGTGGAGGGATATTTGCTCGCTCCCGGCGATGTGGCCGGACTCGCCGAACGGATCGAAAGGCTGTTGTCTGACGATGCGCTGGCGCAAAGAATGGGGGCGGCGGGGCGCCGCAAGGTGGAGCGCCAGTTTGCCACGGCGGCAGTCATGCCGCGTCTCGAAAAAATGTATGCCGACTTGGGAATGCCTGCTGTATGACAACTTTAGGGTGGAAAATCAATCGCTTGAAACTGATGGGCGCGCCGGAAATCAGCTGGCGCGTGCAGCAGTTGCTGCAGAAAAAGGCCAGCAAATTCGGTATCGGCTTGCTGCGTGGAGTGCCGGCGCCGCAGTGGAGCGGTCCCCGGCCCGCGTTTCTGGCGGGCGACGGCAGCGATACCGATGTGGCCGCCTTGCGCGCCGCCGCCGATGCCGTGCTGGCGGGCCGCTGGAACGTGTTTGCGCTGCGTGGCGTGGAACTGGGTTTTCCGCCGCAATGGAACCGCGATCCGAAGACGGGCACCGTGGCGCCGCTGACTTTGGGCAAGCAGATCGATTACCGCAGCGAACAAGTGGTGGGCGACATCAAGTACCTGTGGGAGCCGAACCGGCACCTGGAACTGGTGGCGCTGGCGCAGGCATGGCGGGTGACGGGCGAGCAGCGTTACGCGGACGGCGCGCGCACCTTGCTGCAATCGTGGTTTGAGCAGTGCCCGTATCCGCTGGGCGTGCATTGGACCAGTTCGCTTGAACTGGCGCTGCGCCTGCTGAACTGGGCTTGCGCCTGGGAATTGCTGGGCGGCCTGGCCTCGCCGCTGTTCCAGGGGGCGGCGGGCCAGCGCTTCCAGCGCCAGTGGCTAGATGCCATCTATCAGCATAGCCACTTTATCGCTGGCTACTTTTCGCGTCATTCGTCAGCGAACAACCATCTGTTTGGCGAGTACATGGGCTTGTTTGTCGCCAGTAGCGTATGGCCTTGCTGGCCCATCAGCAAGCAGTGGCAGGCACTGGCGCGCAAGGGCCTGGAAGAGGAAGCGCTCAAGCAGAACACGCCCGATGGCGTGAACCGCGAGCAAGCCGTCTACTACCAGCATGAAGTGATGGACATGATGCTGCTGTGCCAGCTGATCGGGCGCGCGCATGGCGCTGGCTTTTCCGCCGCCTACCTGGAGCGCCTGGAGCGCCTGGCCGATTTCATCGCCGCGCTCATGGACGTGGCGGGCAACGTGCCCATGACGGGAGATGCCGATGACGCACAGATGGTGCGCCTGGCGCACGACGCGGGCTGGCATCGCTACCGTTCGCTGCTGGCCAGTTGCGCCGTGCTGTTCGGCCGCGCCGATTTCAAGCGCAAGGCTGGCGAGTTTGACGACAAGAACCGCTGGCTGTTTGGTGTGGCAGGCTTGCAACAATGGCAGGCGCTCGATGCCAGCGGGGCGGAAGCGCCCGTGATGGCGTTTCCCGAAGGGGGATATTTCCTGCTTGGCAGCGATTTTGGCACGCCGGATGAAGTACGCATGGTCGTCGACTGCGCTCCGCTCGGCTATTTGTCGATCGCCGCGCACGGGCATGCCGATGCGCTGGCGTTCACCCTCTCGGCAGGCGGGGAAGAGCTGCTGACCGATCCCGGCACCTACGCCTACCACACGCAAAAAAAATGGCGCGACTACTTCCGCAGCACGCCGGCGCACAACAGCGTGTCCGTCGACGGGCTGGACCAGTCGGAGATCGGCGGTAATTTCATGTGGCTGAAAAAAGCCAACGCGCGCATGATTGCGCATGAAACGAATTCTGATGTGCAAGTTTTTGAGGGGCAGCACGACGGCTACGGCCGCCTGGCAGATCCCGTGCTGCACCGGCGTCGTATCGAGTTCAACTTTAATAATAAATGCATTGTTGTAAAAGACATATTACAATGTACAAATGTACATGATATTGCCGTGCATTGGCAGTTCGGCGACGACTGCGTGGTGACGGCCGCCGGCGGGCAATTGCTGGCACAGGGACAGCGCTCCGGCTTGCGCATGCGCTGTTCGCATGGTGCGCCGGACATATTGCGTGGCAGCGACACACCGCCCGGCGGCTGGATCTCGCGCCGCTTCGACGAGAAGGCGCCGATTGCCAGCGCCGCCTGGCGCGTGCAAGTACAGGGAACAACTGAAATCGTGACGCACATCGAGCTGATGCCGCTCGCATCGCCGGCTGATTCGCCAGCTTAATCATTAAGGAGCATATTTTGAAAATCAGTATTTTTGGCCTCGGCTACGTAGGTGCCGTCTCGGCCGGTTGCCTGGCGACGGATGGCCATGAAGTGATCGGCGTCGATCCCAACAAGACCAAGGTGGACCTGATCAACCAGGGCACCACGCCCATCATCGAGAAAGACATCGGCGAGATGATCGCCGCCACCGTGAAAAGCGGCCATTTGCGCGCCACGGCAGACGTGCGCGACGCCGTCTTCGGCTCGGACATGTCGCTCATCTGCGTGGGCACGCCGTCGCAGCTGAACGGCAACCTGGACTTGAGCCACGTGCGCAAGGTGTGCCAGGAGATTGGCGCGGCAATTGCCGAAAAAGATACCTTCCACGTCGTCGTGGCGCGCTCGACCATGCTGCCCGGTTCCATGCGTTCGCTGGTGATCCCCACCCTGGAAGCGGCCTCGGGCAAGGTGGCCGGCGTCGATTTCGGCGTCTGCAACAATCCGGAATTCCTGCGCGAAGGCACGGCCGTCTACGACTATTACAATCCGCCGAAGACGGTGATTGGCGAGTCGGACGAAAAGGCCGGCGCGCTGCTGGTGCAGCTGTATGAAAAGATGGACGCGCCGCTGGTGCGCACGGACGTCGAGACGGCCGAGATGGTCAAGTACACGGACAATACCTGGCATGCCGTGAAAGTGGCGTTCGCCAATGAAATCGGCAACATCTGCAAGGCGGTCGGCATCGACGGCCACAAGGTGATGGAGATCTTCTGCCAGGATACCAAGCTCAACCTGTCGCCGTACTACATGAAGCCGGGCTTCGCCTTTGGCGGCTCGTGCCTGCCGAAGGACGTGCGCGCGCTGACCTACAAGGCGCGCAGCCTGGACCTGGACTTGCCATTGCTCAATTCGATCCTGCCATCGAACCAGCGGCAGGTGGAAAAGGGCATCAAGATGATCTCCGACAAGGGCGCGCGCAAGGTGGGCATCCTGGGCTTCTCGTTCAAGGCCGGCACGGACGATCTGCGCGAGTCGCCGCTGGTCGATGTCATCGAGCACCTGCTGGGCAAGGGCTATGAACTCAAGCTGTACGACAAGAACGTCAACCTGGCGGCCTTGACGGGCGCCAACCAGGATTACATCCTGAACCACATTCCGCATATCTCCAAGCTGATGGTGACGAACATGCAGGACGTGCTGGACTTCGCCGACACCATCGTCATCGGCAACGGCGCGGCCGAATTCAAAAGCGTGCCAGGCAGCCTGAAGCCGCATCAGCACATCGTTGATCTGGTGCGCATCAGCAAGGAACAAAGTGGAGAGCAATATGACGGCATCTGCTGGTAAGAACGTGGCAGGCGCGCCGCGCCGCGTGCTGATCCTGGTGGAAAACCTGCCTTCGCCATTCGACCGGCGCGTATGGCAGGAAGCGACCACCCTGCATGCGAACGGCTACGAAGTGTCGATTATCTGTCCCACAGGCAAGGGTTACGAGTCGCGCTACGAAGCCATCGACGGCATCCACATCTACCGCTACAACCTGCCGCTGGAAGCGGAGGGCGCGAAGGGCTACCTGGTGGAGTATTCGCTGGCGCTGTTCCACACTTTCCGCCTGGCGTGGAAAGTGCATTGCGCGCGCGGTTTCGATGTCATCCATGCCTGCAATCCGCCCGATTTGCTGTTCCTTATCGGCGGCTTCTTCAAGCTGACGATGGGCAAGCGTTTCCTGTTCGACCATCATGACATCAATCCGGAACTGTACGAGGCCAAGTTTGGCCGGCGCGATTTCTTTTATAAACTGATGGTGCTGTTCGAGCGCTGGTCGTTCCAGAGCGCCGACGTGTCGATCGCCACCAACGAGTCGTACAAGAAAATCGCCATCGAGCGTGGCGGCATGGACCCGAACGACGTGTATGTGGTGCGCAGCGGTCCCAAGCTGGACCGCCTGCGCGTGCTGCCGCCCGTGCCTGAACTCAAGAAGGGCCGCACTTACCTGGTCGGCTATGTGGGCGTGATGGGCGCGCAGGAAGGCATCGACCTGCTGCTGCAGGCGGCGCAATACATCGTGCAGACCCTGGGGCGCCAGGACGTGCAGTTCGGCCTGGTCGGCGGCGGCACCTCGCTGGAGCAGATGAAGCAGATGGCGCAGGACATGGGCATCGCCGACTACGTGACCTTCACGGGGCGCGTGCCGGACCAGCAGTTGCTGGAAATGCTCAACACGTCCGATGTGTGCGTCAATCCCGACGTGGCCAACGACATGAACGACAAGTCGACCATGAACAAGATCATGGAATACATGGCGCTGGGCAAGCCGATCGTGCAGTTCGACCTGGTCGAAGGCAAGGTTTCGGCGCAGCAGGCATCGTTGTATGCCCTGAAAAACGATCCCGTCGACATGGCGCGCAAGATTGTCGAGCTGCTCGATGATCCTGTCCGGCGCGAACAGATGGGCGCGTTTGGCCGCCACCGCGTGATCAATGAACTGGAGTGGGAATATGAAGCGCCGAAGCTGCTGGCCGCGTATGCGCGCCTGTTTCCCGGTGCCGTGCCCGCCACGTCCGTGACCTTGAGCAAGGACGGCCGCTGAGATGCGCCGCCCGGCCCGCCATCCCCAACCCTGATGGAGCAAGCCCGACGATGAAAGCGATGATATTAGCGGCAGGC
This sequence comes from Janthinobacterium foliorum, assembly GCF_978021625.1. Classification (NCBI taxonomy): domain Bacteria; kingdom Pseudomonadati; phylum Pseudomonadota; class Betaproteobacteria; order Burkholderiales; family Oxalobacteraceae; genus Janthinobacterium; species Janthinobacterium foliorum. The sequence continues at coordinate 144,470 of NZ_CDXDQE010000010.1, forward strand.
AAGGGCACGCGCGTGCGGCCCCTGACCTACGATTTGCCCAAACCCATGATCCCCATCCTGGGCAAGCCCGTGATGGCGTATCTGGTGGAGCACCTGGCCCGGCACGGCGTGACCGACATCATGGTCAACGTCAGCTATCTGCATGAAAAGATCGAGGAATACTTTGGCGAGGGCCACCAGTTTGGCGTGCAGATCGGCTATTCCTTCGAAGGCTATACGAATGATGCGGGCGAGGTCGTGCCGCAGCCGCTCGGTTCGGCCGGCGGCATGAAGAAGATCCAGGAATTTGGCGGCTTCTTCGATGAAACGACGATCGTGCTGTGCGGCGACGCCTTGATCGACCTGGACCTCGACGCGGCCCTGCGCGAGCATCGCCGTTCCGGCGCGCTGGCCTCCGTAATTACCCTGGAAGTGCCGTGGGACAAGGTATCGAGCTACGGCGTGGTGGTCAGCGATGGCGATGGACGCATCCTTGCTTTTCAGGAAAAACCCGCGCGGGCCGACGCCTTGTCCAATTGCGTCAGCACCGGCATCTATCTGTTCGAGCCGGAAGTGCTGGACCTGATACCCTGTGACCGCCCCTTCGATATCGGCGCGGAACTGTTTCCCCTGCTGGTAGAGAAGGGCTTGCCCTTCCATGCGCAAAAACGCCAGTACAGCTGGATCGACATCGGCAGCGTCAAGGATTACTGGGAAGTGCTGCAAGGCGTGCTGATGGGAGAAGTGGCCCAGCTGCACGTGCCTGGCACCCAGATCGCCGATGGCGTGTGGGCCGGCCTCAATACCAGCATCGACTGGGGCGGCGGCACGCGGATCGAAGGCCCCGTCTACATCGGCTCGGGCTGCCGCATTGAAGCGGGCGCCACCATCATCGGACCCACCTGGATCGGTCACGGCAGCCATGTCTGCAGCGGCGCCGAAGTGGTGCGCAGCGTGCTGTTCGAATACACGCGCGTGCTGCCTGATGTACTGCTCGATGAAATGATCGTCTTCAAGGATTACAGCGTCGACCGCGCCGGCGAGATGCGCCATGTCTCCGATTACGCCACCGATGCCTGGGGCAATGCGCGCGACCGGCGCAGCCTGCGCCGCACGGAAACGCCGCCGGCCCGGTACGCTACCCAATAAACTGTTTACGAAGTGAAACCATGAAAATTTATCCAGTGATCCTGTCCGGCGGTTCGGGCACCCGTCTGTGGCCGCTGTCGCGCGCCGTGTTGCCCAAGCAGCTGCTGCCGCTCGTGACAGACAAGACCATGTTGCAAGAGACGGCGCTGCGCGTGCACAGCCTGCCCAACCGCCGTGCCGGCGACAGTGCGCTGGCCGACTGCGAGATCATGGCGCCGCTGGTGGTATGCGGCAACGAGCACCGCTTCATGGTAGCCGAGCAGTTGCGCGAGATCGGCCTGGCGCCGCTGGGCATCCTGCTCGAGCCGGTCGGCCGCAATACGGCGCCGGCCGTGGCGGTGGCGGCGCACTACCTGCTGGCCATCGATCCGCAAGCGCTGATGCTGGTCTTGCCGGCAGACCACGTCATCACGGATGTCGCCGCGTTTCATGTTGCCATCGCCGAGGCGGCGGCGCTGGCCGGCGCTGGCGCCCTGGCCACCTTCGGCATCGTGCCGACGGCGCCGGAAACGGGCTATGGCTATATCCGCAGCGGCGCAGCCGTCGCAGGGGCAGGGCAGGGTCGCCGCGTCGAGCGCTTCGTGGAAAAGCCGGACCTGGCCACGGCGCAGTCGTTTGTCGCGGCAGGCAATTACTACTGGAACAGCGGCATGTTCCTGTTCCGCGCCGAGCGCTACCTGAGTGAGCTGGGGCAGTTCCAGCCAGCCATGCTGGCCGCTTGCGAGCTTGCCGTGCGCGACGGCTACCGTGACCTCGATTTTTGCCGCTTGGAAGAAAAGGCCTTTGCCGCCTGTCCGTCGGACTCGATCGACTATGCCGTCATGGAGCATACGGCGCATGCGGTGGTGGTGCCGGCCGCCATAGGCTGGAGCGATGTCGGTTCCTGGTCGGCCCTGTGGGAAGTGCAGCCAGGTGACGCCAGCGGCAACGTGGTGCGTGGCGATGTGTACCTCGATGGCGTCAGCAATTGCCTGGTGCGCGCCGAGAGCCGCATGGTTGCCGTGCTGGGCGTGCAAGACCTGGTGGTGGTGGAAACGGACGACGCGGTGCTGATCGCGCACAAGGACCAGGTGCAGCGCGTCAAGCAGGTGGTCGACCATTTGAAGCAGGCCGGCCGCAGCGAGCACCAGCAGCACCGCAAGGTGTACCGCCCGTGGGGCAGTTATGAAGGCATCGATATCGGCGAGCGCTTCCAGGTCAAGCGCATTACCGTCAATCCGGGCGGCAAGCTGTCCTTGCAGATGCACCACCACCGCGCCGAACACTGGGTGGTGGTCAGCGGCACGGCCAGTGTGACTTGCGGTGACAAGGTGACCTTGCTCACAGAAAATGAATCGACGTATATCCCCATCGGCATGACGCACCGGCTGGAAAATCCGGGCAAGCTGCCCCTGCATCTGATCGAGGTACAGTCGGGCAGCTATCTGGGCGAGGATGACATCGTCCGGCTGGAGGATGTCTACCAGCGCGTGTGATATCGGTTTTAGCCATGTTCCGGAAGGTGGAAACTATTGGTTCTTGGAATGATGCTATAAAGTAACTTTCCATTGGAAAATAGTTAACACTAAAGATTGCTTTATGCTATGATTCTGCCTGGTTTGATCAGATAAATCATGTGGATGCAAGCGCGTCCGCACTCACGCTCGGTGGAGTCGCATGAAGAAAAATACGTATTCGGCGCTGGCTGCGCTGGCCTTTGCCGGTTCAGTTTTATTTTCGCAGGCGGCGATGGCTGCGCCTGTCGACATCAGTTCCACGCCTGGCGCCGTCAATCTGGCCGCGGGCGGTTCGCTGACGTTCGGTGACAAGTTCAAGAACAATCAAAAAAGTAATTTTTTCAATGATCTGTTCACGTTCAATGTGGCGCAGGCCAGCGATCTGAGCGTGGTATTGAGCTCGCGCAGCAGCAGCGCCGCAAATGGCCTGAACTTGACGGGGTTCGGCCTGTACAGCAGCGTGGGCAATACCTTGCTGCTGGGCGGTGACCAACTGCTGACCGGCATCGATGACAAGTGGACCCTGTCGTATGCCAACCTGGCCGCCGGTTCCTACTACTTGAAAGTCAGCGGCAACGTGGTGTCGAACACGGGCGCAGCTTTCAGCGCGAATGGCAGCCTGGTATCGGCCGTGCCTGAGCCCGGCACCTATGCGATGTTGCTGGCGGGCCTGGGCCTGCTGGGCTTCATGGCACGCCGTCGCCAGAAGGCGGCTTGAGCCCGGCCTGGCTGATTGGCATCCTCGTTTGCGTTTCCATCCCGCAACCGGCCTGAGCCGGTTGCAGTCATCTTGGTGAAAAGTATGAAAAAATTCCTGAAATCCCTGTTTGTGGCCGCCATGTTTGCCGGCAGCAGCCTGGCAGCCCATGCTGCGCCGGTTGACATCAGTCACGCGACGGTGGATCTGACGCAAGACTTGCTCGATTATTCCAGCAGCGAGCTGCTGGGCTCGTTTTCGCTGGCACCGGGCCAGCTGGCTGGCGCGGGCAATAATTTTTTCAGCGACAAGTTCACGTTCAGCGTGACGGGTTTTAACGACCTGAGCGCATTGGCCACGTCGCTCAAGCCGAGCGCCAACTCCGGCCTGACCCTGACGGGCTTTAGCCTGGGTAATGCCAGCGGCATCCTGTTTCATGGCGCCCTTGACCTGATTAATTTCACGGCGCAAGACCAGGCGTGGTCGCTGCAGTCCGGTTCCACGCCTTTGGCTGCTGGCAATTACTTCCTGCAAATTGATGGTTACGTGGCCTCGCCAACTGGCGGCAGCTACAGCGGCATCCTGGCGGTCACGCCGGTACCGGAACCGGAAACCTACGGCATGCTGCTCGCAGGCCTGGGCCTGATCGGTTTCATGGCGCGCCGCCGCAAGCTGCAAGCCTGAAGACTCAAATTCTGTAGATGAAACGGAGGCTGCGGCCTCCGTTTTTTTTTGCCGCGTGCCGACATGGGGCTATAATCGGCCGGCACAGTGGGTGGCTGCGGCATGGCTGCCTGGATATTCCCCAACGACGATATTGACCATTGCATAAATCTCTCTGCTTTTCGCTGGCGCTGGCCGCCGGCATGGCGCACGCCGATGCGCCTTCCATGCCGCCAGGGGTACATGCCGCGCAATTGGCCATCGTGATCAATGATGCGGAGCCGAACAGCGTGGAAGTGGGGGAGTATTATCGCCAGGCGCATGGCGTCCCCGCCGCCAATGTCGTGCACGTGACGATACCGAACCGGCCGAAAAAGCTCAGCGCGGACCAGTTCGCGCAGCTGAAGTCGCGCATCGATGCCCAGCTCAAGCCGGAGATCCAGGCGGTGCTGATGGTGTGGAGCGCGCCTTATGCGGTCGAATGCAATTCCATCACGGCCGCGTATACTCTGGGCTACGACGCTGCGCAGTGCGCCAAGACCTGCAATGCCGGCAAGCCGAGCACCTATTTCAACAGCACTGTCCACCAGCCGTTTGCGCAGATGGGCATGCGCCTGTCGATGCTGCTCCCCGTGGATTTCGTGGACGAGGCCAAGGCGCTGGTGGACCGCGGCACGGTCAGCGGTTTTTCCGTGCCGGCCGCCAGCGCCTACTTCCTGACCACCAGTGAAGGCGCGCGCAATAGCCGTGCGCCCTTTTTTCCACCCGCCGGCGTGGTGCGCCAGCGCAAGCTCACCATTAAGAACATCAAGGCCGATTCCCTTGAGGGAGTGCAAGACATCATGATTTACCAGACGGGCATGGCCAAGGTGGCCAAGCTTGATACCCTGCGTTTTCTGCCGGGCGCCCTGGCGGATCACCTGACCTCGTTCGGCGGCGACTTGCAGGGGACGGCCCAGATGAGCAGCCAGCGCTGGCTCGAGGCGGGCGCCACGGCCAGCTATGGCACCGTCAGCGAACCGTGTAACTTCTGGCAGAAATTTCCCAATTCGACAGTCTTGCTGCGCCGCTATCTGGGCGGGATGACGGCGCTGGAAGCGTATTGGGGCAGTGTCGCGTGGCCGGCGCAAGGTTTGTTCATCGGCGATCCGTTGGCGGCGCCGTATCTGGCATACCGGCGCTGAAGCGCGGATGTAGGGATTTTGTGGACAAAAAAAAGGCTCTTGCGAGCCTTTTTTCTTATGCCTGGCGGCCGGCCTTGCGGCGCCTGGCCAAGGCCAGCAAGCCGAGCCCTGCCATCAGCATGGCCCAGGTTTCGGGTTCCGGCACGGCAGGCGTAATGGGAGGCACAATGGCTCCGCCGCCCGTGCCATTGCTGCCGCTGTCGATGCCGCCGCCCGCGCCGCCACCGCCCACGCCGCCGTTGCCTGCGGGAGCGCCCGTGTCAAAGCCAGACGACGTCAGCAGAGGTGCATAGACGCTATCGGCGCCAGCAAAGGCGCGGCCGGTGCCGCGGTAGCCAGCAGCATCGTCGATTACGGGCTGGTCTTGCGCGGCGATAAAGTCGCGCGTACCGAAGCTGTAACCGCCGCCCGCATTGCCAGTGCGCGCGCCGGCGCTGCTGCCAGCATCGTCTTGTTGTCCCAGCAAATTGGCCAGGCGGTGTCCCTGGTTGCCAAATTGCGGATGGCGTAATACCTGGCTCGATTCGCCTTCGCCAAATTCCGGCGTCTGGCTGCTGCCATCATTGGTGCGGGCGCCAAAGCCGATGAAGCCATTGACGAGGCTGCAGGCGCTGTAGGTGCCGTCGAGGTCGGCGTCGCTGGCCTTGCCATTCGTGCCAGTGGTGCTTGCCTGGCATTTGTTGTCATTCGCATTCGATGCCGGCGGCGCATTTTGCGCCTGGGCGGCGCTGCCGCACAGTGCTGCTGCAAGGATCAGGGCGCTCGCAGGGAGCCGTGGGAGGGGTGTAAACATGGCTGATCTCTTCGAATATATCCGGGCCTGGCGGATGCGCACAGACCTGCGGAATAGGATTTCTGCCGATATCGGGCGATGCGGCCTTTGTGGGCATCGTCAGACTGGCAACTCAAGGTGCAGGCGTGGATGGAGCCTGCTCCTGCGTTCGTTCGCATTGCTTTAAAGCATTAATATATTGCAAATATTAAAACTTATTTGCATGAAATATATCATATTTTCCCCTGTGATGCTTTCCTTTGAGTGAAAAAAGGAATGTATGTTGCCAAGAAGCCACTCCAATCCACCGCGGTGGCGGCGCCTCCGCGCGTCATTTACTCCATTCGGCTTAATCAAATGTCATCAAGTCGTCATCCTGGTTCTTTAATATGCAAATAACAAGTCTGCAACCATTTTGTTAATTGTGGTGCGCCGGCCCGCCGATTCGGGTTGGCGCCATTTTTTTTACTGACCGGGATCTCCATGCACACTTCGCTTTCCTCCCTGCGCGCGCCTTTGCGCCTGACCGTCATGGCTGCCATGCTGGCCAGCCTGTCCTTGCCGGCACTGGCCGCTTCCGATATCGTCATCAGCCAGGTATATGGCGGTGGCGGCAATAGCGGTGCCTTGTACACCAACGACTTCATCGAAGTGTTCAACCGAGGCGCCAGCCCGGTGAACGTGAGTAACTGGAGCGTGCAGTACGCATCCGCCGCAGGCACCACCTGGGCCGTGACGGCTCTGCCGGCGATCGATCTGCAACCTGGCCAGTATCTGCTGGTCCAGCAAGCCAAGGGCGCGGGCGGCACGGAAGCGCTGCCGACACCGGACGCCACGGGCAGCGTGGCCATGTCGGGCACGGCGGGCAAAGTGTTGCTGAGTAATAGCAAGACGGCGCAAACGGGCGCCAATCCCGCGGGTGCGGCCGTCATCGACCTGGTCGGTTTTGGCACGGCCAACGGCTTCGAGGGCAATGTGGCGCCGGCGCCATCGAATACCCTGGCGATCCTGCGCGCGAATGGCGGCTGCGGCGACACGGACGACAACGGCGCCGACTTTGCCACCGGCAGCGTGACGCCGCGCAACACGGCCACGGCCTTGCATGCCTGCGGCGGCCCCGTGGTGCACCAGATCATCACCAGCTGCCCCGCCAGCCTGGCCCTGGCCGTCGGCAATGGCGGCAACGCCGTGCTGCGCGCTTCCGACGTCGATGGCGTGGTGAATGCCGCCAGCCTGAGTTCGCCCGCCGTGGCCGGCATCAGCCTGGCCAATTTCAGCGCCGCCGGCGTGGCCGGCGAGAGCGCGACGGTGAACCTGCTGGTGGCAGCTGGCGTGCCAGTCGGCAATTACCCTGTGATTGTGAATTTCAGCAACGACCAGCAGCAAAGCGCCAGCTGCAAGATCGATGTCGCCGTGCAAGGTCTGGCCGCCATCAGCCACACGATTCCGCAAATCCAGGGCAGCGGCGCGGCCAGCCCGTACGCCAATTCCGTGCAGACGACGCAAGGTGTCGTCACCCTGAAAGTGGGCACCGGCTTCTTCATCCAGGATGCGGCCGGCGATGGCGACCCGTCGACCTCGGACGGCATCTTCGTCTACACGGGCAGCGCTGCCACCACCGTGCAGCCGGGCGAACTGGTGCGCGTGACGGGCACGGTGTTCGAATACACGCCCACGGGCGCAAAAAATTCCTACACGGAATTCAAGGACGTGACGGCCATCCTTACGCAAAGCACCGGCCACAGCATCGTGCCGACGAACGTGACCTTGCCGAATGACAACCTGGCCGCCGTCGAAGGCATGCTGGTGCGCTTCACGCAGCCCCTGACCGTGTCGCAGAACGCCTACCTGGGCGCGCGCGGCGAGCTGACCCTGTCGGCCGGCCGGCGCGAAGTGCCGACCAACCGCCATCCGGCCGGCTCCGCCGAGGCGCAAGCCCTGATCGCCGCCAATGCGAACAACCTCATCGTGCTCGATGATGGCATCTTTGTCGCGCCGCCGACGATCCCCTACATCGGCCAGGATGGCACCGTGCGCAGCGGCGACACGGTGGCCGACCTGACGGGCGTGGTGGACTTTGGCGCCATCGGCGGCGGCGGCGCCGCCTACAAATTGCAGCCGACGCAGACGCCGCAGTTTTCGCGCGACAACCCTCGCACGGGCAGCCCGGCACTGCCAGCCGGCAACGTCAAGGTCGCCAGCGCCAATGTGCTGAACTTCTTCACGACCTTCACGAATGGCAATAACGTGTTTGGCCAGACGGGCCAGGGCTGCACCCTGGGCAGTTCCAGCAGCAAGAGCAATTGCCGCGGCGCCGACAACCTGGCCGAATTCGTGCGCCAGCGCGACAAGATCGTGGCCGAGCTGCAAGCCATCGATGCGGACGTGGTGGGCCTGATGGAAATCCAGAACAATGGCGAAACGGCCGTCACCTATCTGGTCGACCAGCTCAACGCGGCCATCGGCGGCGTCACGTATGCCGTGGTGCCGAAACCGGCCGCCACGGGCACGGACGCCATCCGCGTGGCCATGATCTACAAGCCTGCCAAGCTGGGCCTGGTGGGCGGCGCCTTGTCCGATGCCAACGCCATCAACAACCGTCCGCCAATGGCGCAAACCTTCAAGGCGGCGAACGGCGAGAAATTCTCGCTGATCGTCAACCACCTGAAGTCGAAGGGCAGCTGCCCGTCCGGCGCGGGTCCCGATGCGGACAACAACGATAGCCAGAGCTGCTGGAATGCCACCCGCGTACAGCAGGCGCAGCGCCTGGTCGGCAGCTTCGTGCCGCAAGTGGCGGCCGCCGCCGGCGACACCGACGTGCTGGTCATTGGCGACTTGAATTCGTATGGCGCGGAAGATCCGATCCAGGTCATCACGGGCGCCGGCTTCGTCAACGAACTCGAGCGCTTCGTGCGGCCATCGGGCATGCCGTATTCGTATGTGTTCGGCGGCCAGAGCGGCTATCTCGACCATGCGCTGGCCAGTGCTTCGCTGAGTGCGCAAGTGGCGGGCGTGGCCGAATGGCATGTGAATGCGGATGAACCGGAGGTGATCGACTACAACATCGATGCAGCCAAGCCGCAGGACCTGTACAACGCCTTGCCGTACCGCGCCTCGGACCACGATCCCGTCGTCATCAGCCTGGATTTGCAGCCGGCCTACCGCGACATCACGGCCGCCGTCTCGACGGCCAGCTCGGGCCTGACGTTCAACCGCGCGACGCAAAAATACACGGGCACGTTTGCCTTCACCAACACGGGCACGACGGCCATCAACGGCCCGTTCCAGGTGGTGTTCGGCGGCTTGCCTGCCGGCGTGGCCCTGGCCAACGCCAGTGGCAGCCATGCGGGCGCGGCCTTCGTTACCGTCAACGCGGCCAGCCTGGCGCCGGGCGCGACCGCCTCGTTCGCCGTCAGCTTCACCAATCCGTCGAAAGTGACGATCAATTACTCGGCCAGCATTTTTGCCGGCAACTTCTAAGGACACCATCATGTTGACAACGAAACTCAATCTCACCCTGCGCCGTGCCGTGCTGGCCGCCTTGCTCGCTGGCAGCAGCAGCCTGGCGCTGGCGGACCCGCTGGGCTACCACGTGGAAATCGACACGAGCGCGTTTTCCGGCGCCGGTTTCCTTGACTTCGCGTTCATCGCCGGCAATAGCCCCGCACCGGGCGCCAGCGCCATCCTGAGCAATTTCTCGGGCGCCTTTGGCGCGCTGGAATCGCTGGAAGGCAGCGTCAGCGGCAGCGCACCGGGCACCTTGACCTTCGGCAACGCCGGCGCCTACAACGACTGGTTTCAGAATGTGACCCTGGGCGGCAAGTTCGGCTTCAACATCGTCTTTGGCGGCGACTTCCTCACCACTGCCGGCAATGCGGGCACGACCTTCGGCGTGGGCTTGCTCGACGCCACGGGCATGTCCTACCTGGGCAATGTGAATGGCAACCTGCTGCAGTTCGAGCTGACGCCGCTCAATGGCGGTGTGCCGGCCAGCATTGCCGGCAGCACGTATGCCAGCATCGCTTCCATTTCGGCCGTGCCGGAAGCGTCGGAGTGGATGATGCTGACGGGTGGCCTGGCGCTGATCGGTTTTGCCTTGCGCCGGCGCCAGCTCGTCACGCCAGCGTAAATAGCCGTTGTCCAGCCTGAACACAGCGTGCCTCGGTGCGCTGTGTTTTTTTTCGCCTATTTATTCGGAATAGCTATAAATCTGGAAACTAAATTGTATTAGTCAGCGGTTAACGCTTGATGCATAGTCAAAAACTTGTCGAGCCGTCTAGTTTCTCAGGGAGGGCCGCCAACCTTTTTGGGAGGATGCATCGATGCGCCGTCATATTCTGGTGCTGGACCCTGCGCCAGCCACGCAAGCCTTGCTGGTGCATAACCTGGAAGGCGCCGCCTACCGGGTCAGCTGCGCGCTGGATGCGCGCGGCGCGCTGGCCTTGCTGGCGGCGCAGGCGCCCGACTTGCTGCTGCTGGAGTGGGAATTGCCGGACCTTTCCGGCATCGCGCTGCTGCACCAGCTGCGCCAGGATAACGTGCTGTGCGAATTGCCCATCATCATGGCCAGCGTGCGCGACAGCGAGCAAGACAAGGTGCTCGCGCTGGAAAGCGGCGCCGACGATTACCTGTGCAAGCCCTTCGGCCCGCGCGAGATGCTGGCCCGCGTGCATGCGCTGCTGCGCCGGCGCGCGCCGGCGGGCTGGCGTGGCGGCGCCGGCGCTGCGGCTGGGCCGGCGGCGCTGCGCCTCGATCCGCACACCTTGCGCGTGACGGCCGGCAGCGTGCCCGTCAACCTGGGCCGCGTGGAATTCAAGCTGCTGCATTTCCTGATGGACCATCCCGGGCGCGTGCACAGCCGCGCGCAGCTGCTGGACCAGGTGTGGGGCCACGCCGCCTACCTCGACGAACGCACGGTGGACGCCCACGTGGGGCGCTTGCGCCACGCCTTGCAGCCCGGCGGCTGTGGCCACCACATCGAAACCGTGCGCGGCAGCGGCTACCGCTACCTGGCGTCCGGCGCCGTCTGCGCATGATGCTGCTGACGGCCAGGGAGCAGGAATATTTGCTGCACGCCATTGTCGGTGCGCATGGCATCGCCGCGCGCAGCGATTTTTTCCTGTGGAGCCAGGGGCCGCTGCAGGCGCTGCTGCCGCACGCCGTCCTTGTCTGCGCGCAACTGGGCGCCGATGGCGCCGTGCTGCGCAGCGAGGCGTGGCATAGCGCCGTGCTCGATCCGCGGCAGCTGGCGCGGCACGAGGAACAGGTGGCGCCCCTGGCGCGGGCCTGGCGCGCGGCTGGCAGGCAGGCACGCCTCATCGATCAGGTATTGGTGCATGGCAACCTGTCGTCCAGTGGCGGCAGCCTGTTTGCCCTGTCTGCCATGCCCATGCCGGAGGCGGACGCGGCGCGCCAGGCGTATCTGCTGGAATTGCTGCTGCCTTATCTGCAGCTGCACTGGCTGGCCTTGCCAGGCAGCAGCCAGCCGCTCGCCGCCGCGCCGCGCGCGGCCAGCGCCCGCGAACTGGAAATATTGCGCTGGGTCAGTATCGGCAAAAGCAATCAGGAAGTGGGGCAGATTCTCGGCATCAGCGGCTGGACCGTGAAAAGCCACTTACAGCGCATTTATAAATTGCTGGGCGTAAGCAACCGCACGCAAGCCGTCACGCGCGGCATGGCGCTGCAGTTGATCGGGCATCAGCGCTGATTGCCTGGCTGCAGCTTGCCGCTGCCGCCATCCACCTGTTCCATCGTGCTGAGCGACACTTGCAGCACGTCCGGGCTGGCTTGCAGGCGCGCCGCTTCGTCCGCGGTCAGCAGGGCGGCAAAGCCGTTGAGCGTCACGGTGTAGCGGTATTGCACGGGCGCTCCGGCCACCAGCGCCAGCACGGCGCGCTGCTTGTCTTCCAGATAGGCCGTGTAGCGCCGCGCCGCCTCGCTGCCCGTGTCGAGGCGCTGGCCCTGGGCGATGGTGGGCGCCAGGCCCGGCACGCCGCCCGTGTAGGCGGCCAGCGGCGCATCGGCCAGCTGCACGATGTAGGCGCGCCGCGTTTGCGCGGCGGGCGCCTGCCCGTCCGTTTGCACGGCGCCGGCCATGCCGGCGGCACTGGCGAGCAGGGCGAAGGTCAGGGTGTGTGTCGGCATGTCGCTTCCTTTCATGCGATGCAACAAGGTGATTGTACTCCCGCCGCAGGACGGGGCGGCAGCGCTGCGAAGTGAAATGTCGGCATCGAATACTCTCCCCGTAGATCGCGCAAATTCAGGAGCACATCGGCATGACAATTGCCGAGGTGTCGTTCTTGGAGACGTCCAAGCGACAAGACGTTCTCGCGGCCGTGTTGGATAACCTTGAGTGATGCGGTAAGAGCGCAGTACATAACGAAGGGACCGATATGGTCAAGATTAATCGGAAATATCAGTTTTCTGGCGACAAATGCTGTGCCGAGGTATTGCCCACCGCAAGGAAAATTTCGGAATTCTGCCGCTAGACACGCTGAATAAGTTGCTGTACATTAACGATGTCGGTTCACGGCATTGTTTTTCCCCAGCCACTTACCTATGCCTTCATCGGTAAGTGACGTAAGTCGCTAACTCCTTTTTAACCCGCAATGCGGAATCTATTAGGAGTAGTGCACCATGACAATTTTGACACAATCGGCAATCGCAGCTCACCAGGCTAAACTGGATCAACCCCAAGAAGGGCAGCGCTATTCCCAATACCCCGTTCATGCGGTGGAGTTTTGGAGTAAATTGTTTGCCTTCGCCAAAAATCAGGCAACTGCTAAGCAGGTGTTGGCTGAAATCGGCGATATCGAAAACGAGCCTTGCATCGAAAATGAACGTGTATTTCGCAACGTTCAGCACGCTCGCAAAACTGCAAAGCTCGCCTTACTTAATTCATCAGCGAAGATCAAGCGCTAAACATTTGCTGGCAGGACTCCGGGAACCCGGGGTTTTGTCGGCCATTGCGAGTGCCATGTTGGCAACGTCAACAAGATCGTATGCCTTTGCTGCAGGATGCATTTCGCATATCGTTCCGCCGAGCAGGCTTGCCAGCTTCTATTCCAATGTCACGTTTGAATCACTCATCACTCATCTTACTCGCGTCCAGCAACTGGCGCTAATAAGTTTCATCAAATACAGAGTTAATAACTAATGTCATAAATTTCATTACGTAGTAATGCTCCGATTAGAGGTGCACTATGACGCCGCGTAAAGCACTTTTCCTGTCCCATGGTATCTTCCATGAAAAATAATATAACCTAATCGGGAAGAACGTTTTTAGAATCTCGATGGGATTTGATAGATGAAAAAATTATGGCAGCGAGTGAAGTGCATGATGTTCCTGTCGTCCTGTCGCAATCCCGCTCGCATGGATTGATCCAGCAGTTGTAGTAATGACCAGATGGTTTTTTTGGGGATCTGTCTCTTATTCATATTTTCAATAGTGTAAAATTATCGTTGTCGGCAATCGGCATTTTTGTATAAATCAACGTGCTTTCCATAACGCAAAAAATGCAGCATCGGCTGCATCCAACGCAATACTTCCCCTCCCCAGCCTATCAAGGTAACTTTCCGCTTACCGACCTACATCGGCAAGCCGCGCTTGCTTACTCCTTTTTTCTCACCGCCTAGCGGGATTTATTAGGAGCTTCATCATGCAAAACAATTATCAAATGGCTTTCCGTGACCAAACCACCGGTTGGGATCCATCGTGCAACGATGTTAATGCAAAAAATGGTTTTGGGATGTTACCAGCGGAAGTGGCATTGCAGGCTGGTGATATCAAGGAGTTCTCTGCAATCATTTCGCATTCGGAGTTCAAAACAGAAAGCCTCGGTCGCGTATATACTTTTCTCGCCATCTGCCGCCATGATTCTGAAAAAACGTATCAAGCAATTTTCAGCTATTTTCTTGATCGTTTTGAATTCAATGAATCCATCGATCAATTTGTGAAAATTAATTAAAAAAATCTCTGGTGTGCCATCCATGTTCGCCAGTATTAAATTCGGTAAATTTTATTTCAATTTGTAATTAATCGATTCTTAAAAACATCACGTCTATTCTCTCAATTCAGTACTCAGGAACATCATGAAAATTCCATCTAAAAATATCGATAATCCGTACATTTACATCGTTTCCTTTCTCGTAGCGTTACCTGTCTGCGCTGCAATCTGGACTTCGAAAAAAATTATCTGGCCATTGTTGTGCGTTTCCGCAAAGGCTGCGTTCAAACAAATTCGTAAACGTGCTGTGAAGAAGAAAATCGCTACACCAACGACGCAGTTGCCGACGCCCGACATCTTCAAGGACGCTCCAAATCTGGCACGCGCCCGGTCGTTCGTTTCTAAATAAAATCAATTTGCAATGACCTATCAATTGATAGGTCAAAACGCTGCAACAGAAAATATCATGCAAGAATTTCTCTCGCAGGTAGTCATTTTTGCCGTTGCTGCAGCAGCTTCGTTTGGCGTTTTCGCGAAAGATGTGATGGCTAACCTCGCCAATGTGACCCCAGTCTATTCGGACCGGGTGCAGCAGTGAAATGGTCTACGAGGACTCACCGCAGAAGGTTTTTGCGGTGAGTCCAGGTAGTGCCATCGCCAGCCTTGCTGGTTGCATTACTCGGTAGCCAGCTTGGTGGCGGTAACGGTCGTTTAGCCATGACAGCGCTCGGAGCAGTTACGGGAGCCGTGAGCGGCGACTTTATGGCGCAGCAACAGCGGAATATGCAGCCTCAGCAAGTATGCCGTGGGGTGCAACGTTCTGAACAGTACATCGGCAGCTATAGCGTCACCTATGTTTCTCAGCGTGATACGTTTCAATCTTTTCAGTTCTACGACCCCAGCCGGGGCGTTGCTGTAAAGGCAATGTCGGTTCAGATGACCCTGAGCATGCATTAAGCATCTCTGGCATTAAACCGCTTTGTGATTTGCCCGATCGTGCCGCAAGCGACGGTCGGGAATTTTACGTTTACGCTCAATACTCGGCTTGACAGGCCAAGTTCATTCCCAGAATTTTTCTATATTTGTAGCTGATTTCATCACCCCGGACTCATTTCAAGTTGTGATAAATCTTCTGACGGTAAAACATCGCACCACGCTGCGGATCTTGCCGGCTACGGAAAAGAAATTACTGTCCGCCACCGTCATCAACAGGGGAACAGGGCATGCGACACCGAGGTGGAGGAAGCGCACGGTTTTGCGCCTGGCAAGAAGGCCACGAAGGAATTGAAAGGACGTCGCCGACGGACTGCTGGCATGCACCTTCAGTATCCGCAGCAAAGGCTGGATGCGGATCGATGCCGTGGAACGACCGGATTTCGTTCGTGCTGACGGAGTCCTTGGCCATCAAGAGCGTCAAGCCGCTGGACGTGATCAAGGAAATGGAATCGAGCACGAAGAACGACGAAGAGTGTTTCGACGGCGACGTGATGTTGATCACGGGTGAACTGAGCAAATTGGTGGCCGATGTGGTTGAAGTGCTGCGTGATGAAGCCAAGAGCTCAACCTTAGCGTAAGGCCAACCGGATCGGAATTCGCTAACGAGGTCCCCCAAAAGCCCCCATGTCTGAATATAGGAGGCTTTTAAGTTGGGTAAGGGGAGCAGATTATGCCTTCGGTTCTGCGAGGCATTCCGTGCAAGTGTGCCGAACAAAGTGCGCTTCGACCAGGTGTGGCAAGCGGCACTTCCTGCAGCGCATGACTTTCACATTATCGCGCGGGAATTTTGATGCTCCGCCGCGAGCTATTTCGCGCCAGCCGATACTATATCCATTGCCGGCCAAGAGCGCGAACCGCTCAGGACTGATCAATGCAGCACCCATGCACAATCCAAGGTAATTGTTGTAGCTCAGTGTGAAGGCAATACCGTGAGCATCAGGGAGCGGCTCATGTTTCTCACGGTAGGCCGCATACATCAGCAACAGCAAAGCTGAATGTAAACGCAAGGTGCGGCTACCCAGGAACCATTCGTGGTTCGTCGGCGTTTGACCGGATTGTGATTGCGTACCTGTGACGGTCTTGTAAATTGCTCGGGAATCGGCCGGCTTTGTCCGCGCAACCGAAGTAAGGGTGACTGCCCGTGCACCCATGCCGGCCAAGGCCTGTGAAATTGCCACTTTCGAGGCATAAGAAACACTGGCCTTGTGATCCAAATTGCCTGTCGTGTTCTGCATGCTCGATCCTTAAAGTGAGGTGATAGGTAGCTGCTCTGAATACGACCCGAGCATGGCGCGAAGTAGTACGTCCTCGCTACCCGTACCTTCAAGGGCTGACTTAAATTCAGGACTGGCAATTCGCAGCAAGAAGATGGGCAGGCCCGTCATTAAAAGCGCGTTCAGCTTCGCTTTATCCATGCCGGCCAGCTTTCCCAGGGTTTCAGCATTAGCTCCGAAGACCGCGGGCGCGAGTGGGTCCTGATACTCGACCATAGCTACCAATGCTTCCACCACAGCAAAGTTTGCCGTTTCAATTTTTTTGCGCACGACGCTGTGCGTGTCGAAGATTGCCTTTGCAACTGGAATGTTATTGTCGCTCACAATACCTCCTATGCCCCGGCCTTGGCCAACTGCTGACCAAAAAGAACGAACGTCTCACCAAGGGAAGAGATCGCAGCCTTTACAGTTTTATCCTTTTCCGACAGTGACTTAAGCAGTGCGATCGGGAATTGGGCGATCAATGCGTCGGCTTTTACTTTCATTGCCAGGAACTGGGAGGTGCCCGCACTGGTCTCTTGGATCGCCTCTTGTAACTTTTGCTGTTGATCAGCGAGGGTTTGAAGTTCAATCGATACTTCATCGCGTCGCGTAGCCAGTAAAGCCAGTTCCCGTTTTTTTTCGTTGATCGCCTCTTCAACACTAACAAACCCCGCTGGTAATACTTCCCTGGTCTCGAAACGTACTTGAGTTTCTTGGGAATTCAGCTTCTGGATTTGTTCTTCCAGATCGCTCCGGCGCTGCTCTCCGCGGCGAATCATTTCTGCCTGGCTTTCCTGCTCGCGCTGGTTCCTTGCCTTATCTAATTCCCGTTGACGCTGCTCATCCTCGAGTTGGCGTGTCTTTGCGGATAAGTCGGCCTGAGCACTTGCTAGTTGCGCTGCTGCATCGGCTTCGGCCTTATGCATTGCCTCCATCACCACATGGTGGTCAATAGTCTTCCCCTGCGATGCAATTACTCGCAACTCATCTACGACGTGGGAGTCTGTGGTGGGGGAGAGTAGTGCAAGGGCCCTCTGGGTAAATGCGTTGGCCTCTGAAAGGTCGACTTGGCCGTTATGGGAAAAATGGGCCTTGAGTACTTTATTGATGTGCATGTACCGGGAAATCATGCGATTTCCGAGGTCCAACTCACTTTGGACAAAGGAGCGAAAACCGGCACCCAATATTTCTTGCATGACGCAGAGTTGCTGGGTCATTACGTAAAGTTCGCCGATCAGTCGACGGCCGGAGGAGCGAAATTCGCTCACAGACATACGCAGGCGAATTAAGCTATCACTAGACAAATCTGCAAGTACCGAGGTTGAGTCTGTGCATAGTGCGTTTGTATCAAGTAAAGCTGGAGTCATGTGTAACATTGCTAGCCCAAAATAACAGTTCGAGTGACGTGAAAAAGTATGCCCGTTTTCTTAGCGGCACCATTTATAAAACGGTTGGACTTTTCTGTAGGACTCGCTGAGCAGCGCAGTTACATCGTTTCCCCGTTGGGGAGTTCCAATAAGACCGTATGGAAAAAGCAACAAATGATTGTTTCTTCTCAACCCGCAAGCGTAGGACTCTTCCTACTTTCCGTCAACGAAAAAATGTATCCCATGGGCAATTACTTGCTATTTAGCGTCGTTTTTTCGGTAAACATGACGAAATAATACTTTCTGATAATATTTTATAAATTTTCGTATAAGAGGCAGTGCAATAAAAATAATCTTATGCGCGCCCGGTGAAAAAGTGGGCCAAAATATGCGGGATGCCTGATGGTGTTTCCTTTCACTTCATCAAGTTAGGTATGATTTACTATGGACGCGGTGTCCGAATGTCTCACATCGATGGCACCTGAAAAACGTCCTCCGTAAAGCCTTTCGGTCAGGGAGTGAGGCACATCCAAAACGACTGGTTGAAATAATATTTGAATATTTGTATGTAACTCGTCTTGGCGGGCCAAGATAATTCCATCATGGATATTATGTTGCTCCCCGTTCTGCACACCGACCTCTTCGCCAAGTCGCGCGAAGCCATTGATGCAATCAAAACCGCAGCAGGCCTGACTGATGCACAGTTCGCCGCCCTATGCATGCCCATACTTCGGGCGTATGCCGATCATGTGCAAAACCTGCCCTTGACCATAACTGCATTTGGCTCGCCTCGCGGCGCCTGGGAGTTTGGCCTGACAGCTGCAATGGTGGCCTATCGATACGCAGGAACAGTAATATTCTTCCCGACACTGGGATCGGAAGAGAGAAGGCTGCTGGAGCCCCAGTGCCGATATATGGCATTTTTGGCCAGTTTGGCAACCGCGGTCACTACGGTTGCAGAATCCAGTATTTTGATTTCAGGTGATGATGAGTACCATCCACTTAACGTGGACAGTACTCTTTATGCCTGGTTATCTGAGCATCGAGATGTTCAATTTAAATGGCGCGCACCAGCCACTCCGTTGTGCGCGCAGGCTGGTGCTGCGATCGCGGCGGGATTTATACCCAAGCGGTTGCTGGCAAACTTTGACATGCGCGTCGTACTGATGATGTACGAAGCAATCAACCCCAAGACGACATTGAACGGTGTTGAATCTACCCTTGCAAAAGTGGTTCGACAGGCAGTGCAGGGGGTTCTTGACCATTACCGTACGAAACAGGCCGGGACCTTTGTAGCGGAACCTAACCAGCAAATTGTTTCAACAGTCGAAGCGGAAATGGTCGCAAAAAAGATGATCAATACCGCGAACCCTGCAAGACGTGCAAACCCTTTGACTGTGCCTGCTGCCGAGCAATATGCCAGTGCATCGCCGGAAACCCCTCCGAACCGTAGTGAGGGCCTACAACAGACTCATGGGGAACTGCAGCAAGCCATGGCTTCATTCCCCTCGGTGACGATTTCAGCTGGGATCTCGCCGCCAGTACAGGAAGGAAGGAACGATGCCGAGGAAAAACTTGCGTGTGGTCATAAAGTATTGCAAGAGTGGTTCGACGCGCTAAAACAACATCCGCAATTTCCCGCTCTGAAAGACCAGCTTGTAATGACGGCCGAGGGCATCGAGGTACCCGTTTCGATGTTGGGCATGTTCGGAATCTCAGGAGCCACGATCCGGAAAATGTTGGATGACGCAGGACTAATCCTAAGGCGATCAGATAACGCCAGGGGAGTGATCCTTCATCCGGGCCTGCGCAATCGCTTCATCGCACAATAAATAAAGTAACTTTTAACCCAACACATCATTCAATGTCACGCACCTATCACGACATGTTTCGGCCCGTGTACGAACTGCCATCATTTCTTTCCTGGGCGGCATCGTCAGCCTTACTCGTAGCACTCAATCCACCGATGTGGCCAGTGGCTTCCCTTGCCGTAGCCATAGCGTCAGCCTACCGGGGGAAACAGGCGATAGATTTATATCGATTCCGAGCGTCGCTTTCGGCATTACGTGTCGAAACGATCACTATTGACGATGCTCTCACGATATCCCGTCGGCATTTGAAAATGGACGGAGCCAAGCGAAAAGAAACAGACGGTAAAGGTGGCTTCTGGCTGGGACGTGGATTCCGCTGGACACAGCAGCATGCGGAAATTTCCCGCCAAATCATGTACCGTAGTCCCGGTGAAATTCAGGGACCCCCAAGCTGGCTTCCGGCACCTATTCTCAAAGCGATCCAGCCCAAGAACTTTGTCCCTCTTAAGGAGGACAGCGTTGGCGTGTCTTGGATTCATGGCATAAGTCCCGATGAAGAAGAGCTATCGCTCCCAATTGAAGCGTTATCCGGGCATACCCTTGTCGTAGGCACGACACGAGCCGGTAAAACTCGCCTGTACGAGTTGCTGGCAAGCCAGATCATTCATGCCGGAAAAATCCTGTTTATCATTGATCCAAAGGGCGATAAAGATCTGGAGCGGCGAGTTCGACAAGAATGCAATCGTGCCGGTCGAAAGTTTTTATACTTTCACCCAGCCCACCCCTCTAAGTCTATTCGCATGAACCCTCTTGCAAACTGGAATACAGTGGCAGAGGCTGCGACACGGATTGGCCAGCTTGTTGATGCTGAAGGAACTTTTGGCGCGTTCGCTTGGAAAACGCTTTTCCGAGTAATGCGTGCGCAAGTTGCGGACGGCATGCGTCCAAACATCAAAACCGCGAAAGACTACATCCAGAACGGTGTGGAACCACTGTTGGAAAGTCTCCTGAAAAAAACTCTTTATGAACGACAAGGCGGCGCATGGGACCGTGATCTCGACGCATTCGTCGAGAAGCAAGCGCGCGGAAAGACCTCCCCGTTCAAGACTGAGCGACTAGAAGGCTTGACCGGAAAATTCCTTTCCTTGAAAATCAAGGATGAAGCCATCGAATCATTGATCGCCATGGTCAATCACTCGAAGGAGCACTACAGCAAGATGATTCAGGTTCTCGAGCCGATCCTTGAAATGCTTGGGTCCGACGAGCTGGGCGCCATGCTTTCACCTGATGCTCTGGATCTAAACGACACGCGCCCTATCTACGACACGCAAAAAATTATCGAAGAGAAGGCTGTCTTGTACGTTGGGTTGGATTCGCTATCGAATAAGATTATCGGCAGTGCAATCGGCTCGATCCTGCTGGCAGACTTTGCCAGCGTTGCAGGAGCGATCTACAACTTCAAGGAGAAACCAGAGGATATTTATCTGTTCGTTGATGAGGCTGCGGAAGTCATGAACGAGCAAGGAATTCAGATCTTAAACAAGGGTGGGGGAGCCGGCATCAAAGCGTTTATCGCGACACAGACCATTGCCGACTTCGACGTCATATTTGGATCAAGCGCGAGAACGGGCCAAGCTCTGGGTAACTTAAACAACGTCATTTGCCTTAGGGTCAAAGATCCAGCGATGGCAGACTGGATCGCGACATCCTTTGGAAAAACTGCGGCGCGAGATGTACGCGTTACTCATACGACCGGTTCGGGCTCCTCGAAGTCGTTTACAGAATTCAGCGGATCAACAGCAAGAGCATTGAGCGAAGTGGAGATACCCTTTGTAAGCCCGGACCTTCTGACGCGCTTGCCAGGCTTGCAGTATTTTGCGTTCTTGGCTGGAAGTACGTTGTATAAAGGAAGGTTGCCGTTGCTTCAATAAGACGATTTGATAACTTAAATAACTGCACTGAGTAATTCAATACAGACAATCACGCAATAAAATGTAATGATTGGTAAAGTGTAAAGGTTTACCCCAGAGGGCCAGATGGAAAAAAAACAACTATTAACTGAAGCTGTAAAAGCCGCTGGCGAGCAGTCAAAAGCAAAACAATTATGGGTAATCGATCCAATGATCGAGAACATTGCAGTGGCCTTCGCCGATTACGTCGGCATGGTATCGCTCGATCACGAGAGAAAACCATTATTAGTCGGTGCGATCAAACGTGCGATTAACGCATACGATTCGTACGAGCACTCGCCGCGAGCTGCCCGCGCTGCCTTCGTGCGTTCACTTCTGGCAAACAGTCAGGAATTATTTGCACAGCAGGTTATCGTGGAGACACCTCGTGGCGCAATCGCATGGATGCCGTTCGTTTCGAGCGTCTCCGAGTTTCTCAGCCACTACCCGGGGGCTGATGTAGAGGTAGAGCGACAGGTATGCGTGATTCCCGAACAGATCAGTAGCACCTTTCTGATGACCAAAATAATTCCGGCTGCATTACTCGACCAGGCATCACTGGCTGAACTTATCGGTGACCCGAACGGACTCACTTAAATCTCATGGCTATTCATCCTGTTAATGTTCAAAACACATTTGGTAGTCACTTCATTCTTTGGTCATTCTTTTTGCCATTGATGGCGTTAATCTTCGTACCGCTGGTGTTGCCGGACCAAACCTTGGCTCAGTCTGAGGTTGAAATGGTAGCATCGTTAGGTGTCGACATCGCCGATATGACGAAAAAGGTTGATCATCACTTCGCCGCATTTTTTATTGACTCCGGACTGATGGAAAAGACGCAGGGTTTTTTCACCGGTGACAAGGGATGGTCGCTCGATTTCGCTGGTAACTGGGTCCATGGCGTCTGGCTAATGCTTTACAAAGCAACTTGGAGATTTTATGCGCTCAAGTCGATCTTCTTGCTGCCATTGCTAGTATTGGTGATTCCTGCTGCGATTGATGGATTTATGGTGCGATCGACTAAGAAATATCGATTCGAGAGTTCCAATCCAGTTTTCTTTTATTCATCAATGCACACAATGGTGCTGATGTTCGGAATTTTTGCTTTTCTTCCACTGGCGCCATTTAGCCTTTCAGCGACGGCCCTGCTGGCAATTGTCATATTGCTCATTGGCGGAGTATGGTTAACGACCTCAAATTTCCAGACCGGAGCTTAATAAGAGAAGGCGCCTAGGGCGCCTTTTCTTATTTGTGGGTTATTTCGGAAATCTTTCTCCTTTCCAGCGCGCTACTCGTGGCGTCGGAGAAAGATAGCCGTGGGTTAACCGCTATCTCGATAGAAATGAGACGAAGTGATTCTTGCATCTCTTCCCCACATAGCATTTGTAGTGCAACAATCATATCGAGTTGTTCTTTGCCAGTAACATCGGCATGAGTGTACGCTGCCGACGATGACGATTCCATATCCTGCTGTTCTTCCAATCCATTCTCATCACCCACCTCAGGCCTTATCAGGCTGCGAATTTTACCCCAAGATAAATAGATCGAAAAACCAGTCAACATCAATACCGTTGATACCCAGCTGAGTAGCGAGCCATCTGTGGAATTGCCTGCCAGTTTAACAAAAACGAGACCCGGCAAGAAACACACGACCATCCTGAACCACTGGCTCTCGTCCATTTTGGTAAGAAAATTGGCAATACTTTGATACATGATAGATATCCTGGTTCTTTTTTAAATTTTTAGGTGCGAGGTTTACGAGGTTTTTTCACAGTAAAATTGATAGATTCCGCGTACATTTTCATTTCTTTGTCGGTGAGCGTAGCTGCTAGATACGGCACCTCCAGAAAATCGAGTTTTCCGGTATTCGTTGCAACGGTAAATACTCGCAAGAGCATAGACGCCAATCCGGCCGGGTTGATGTCGTAAGATCGTTGTAATGCGTCCCACATTGCCTTGTCACCTTCATGCAGTGTTAGTTTTAACCTTGTTTTAGTCGAAGCGGCCGTTGCCCACCGATTGGCATTTTGCGTATGAATCATTTTCAACAAAGCTTCTTGGAATGGACGGGAGTAGTTGTACCCAGCCGCTTCGAGAATTACTTTCAGCTCCCTTGGCTTAGGAGCGTAGTCGAACTTGTTTCCGATCTGATCACAGAGCGACTGCATGACATCCGTGCGTTCAGCAGCAAGCATCTTGCGTACTTCACGTGCTATCTCTACAGTAGGCGGCTCACCAACCACGTCTGTGAATGCATCCCTTAATTCTGCATTGGTAATGATGAACTTGAGTTCAATTTTTAGTCTATTCACAACTTCTTGCAAATCGCTCGTTTTAAAACCACGCAACTTCTTCATTGGTGTCTTTTGAATAAGTTAAGGCATCGCCCAGATGAGCGGATTTTAGCCCATCTGAGCGACTGGTAATGAGTGAATTACCCTCATAACTCTGCAGTAATGGCGTTCAATTCTGGCGGTACTCGTTATCGGCGCATAGAACCGGCGCCAACTATCAACAAAAACCAGGCAGCAGTCAACCGTGAGATGGTGCCTTGCTTGAGAAAGAAAAAGTTGGCGTATGGAAAAAAATGCGTTAAAGTAGCGAGGTCGCCAAGCGGCATTGTTCGCCCACCCCCTCCACTGCAAGAAATATCTCTCCGTATTGCAGCTTCCCCAGTATTCAATTATTGGCATGGCTTCCAAACTTCCTCCATTTCACATCGCCGAATTCGGCCAAGAAAATGGCTTGCTTCCTGCTCTCCTTAAGTGCCCGAGGGGCAGACACGGAATACTCGAGACGTTCCTTCCAAGTATTGCTGTCGGTGATTCCGATGCCGCTAGTGAAATATCGAAAATCGCAATCATGTGCTTTACCGTGGCAAAATTAACTTTCTTCCAGCAATCGTCTCCCCTCGTTACAAGGAAGTATAACCAAAGCAAGTCTTGGGATTCTTTCTTGATCTGCTGGAAATGAACGGATTCAATCTTGAAACTGCCGGCACGATGAAGGCGGCCGTCGTTTTTTGGGAAGTGGAATGAGCACTTCTTCAAGGCGCTTTCAAAGCAGGGAAATAGCCCGACCCTGACGGTAAATTTCTCCGGCAAGGAGGGTTTAACGTTTTTTTCGGTATGCAAGCCTACAAGATACAATTATTTTGTCGCCTCGCGGCATTTTAGTGCCCAGTCAAATTTCTCAATTTCGCCCTACTGCCAGCGTCGCTGTACCTCTGCGCATTGGTACTAAAGAGCTGTCTGACACGCTCACTCCACCTTCCCGCTCATTCTTGTCACACCTTCAATGAGCCCTGCTCAAACAATTAATCGTCGCTTTGCGGCATTGATTTGAACGCCTTCGGGCTCTGCAACCACTATCCTGGAATTCACTGGAGAAAGGATATTTAAAGGTGTGATGAATGAAGCAAAAAAAGGAAGTTTGGTACTACATCATCTTCGAACTGGCTACTCACCTTATCGTTGGGCTAGCCTGTTTCTTGGCCGTGATGTTGCCAGCAGTAATTATCTATAAGGTCAATGAATGGCTGTCTATTCACGGGATTAAAGGCATCACGATGACCGTGTTGTACTGCCTTGAGACAGTTCTGCTGTTGTTTGATTTTTGTAGCGTCTGCAGGTATATTTACTGCAAGACTAAAGGACATTAAGGAGC
Source organism: Janthinobacterium foliorum (assembly GCF_978021625.1). Lineage (NCBI taxonomy): Bacteria > Pseudomonadati > Pseudomonadota > Betaproteobacteria > Burkholderiales > Oxalobacteraceae > Janthinobacterium > Janthinobacterium foliorum. The sequence continues at coordinate 169,401 of NZ_CDXDQE010000010.1, forward strand.
ATGACATGAGCGCACTCATACAGCACATTAAAAAAATTGCAATCGCGGATGCACGGTTGTACTTCGAGCCGATTGTTGCTTTGTACAAATTCATCAAGAATGATTTTACCTCTTCATCGGTGAAACGCTGATGTACTGACAAGAATCGAGACCCTGTTTCGATGCGTATAGACGGCCCCTTTCAGGGGCCGTTTGTTTTTTTACCTTCGCCTTTTACCACCCTGCGACAAGCCTAATTGCAATTCCATGCTTGTGCCGCCTTGCGCCAATGAGTGGTGATGCACATGCAAACACAACAAACCCTCTGCAAATTGGATCGTCCAGTCGTCCAGGAACCGTGGCGTGTTGTCACCGGACTTGCTATGTGATCACTGTAGGGACCTGGTCCGGGGGCATCCCGAGGCACCGTGACGTGGATGGCTAAGGCCTGCTTCATCCGTTTCAGGATACCGAATGGCGAGCCTGGACCGGACCGAGGTGCTGGTTCGGTACTGGATTTTGGCGTCCAGGCTGCTCCCGCTCGTCAGCGCGAACCGCTACGGAGTCAAGCTTCGTCCATCCCTGTTGACCAGGAAATTAAGGACGATCGTGCAGCAGAAGCGGAAGACTGGTTTCTCAACAACGTCGAACCTATATTCGCCGTGCTTGAAGCCGTCGCTAACTTGTTTGCACTTACCGTCAAATGGTTGCAGTACAGCGATGACACTATTTACCACGTGCAAGGCCATCGGTTGTCGGAGAACCCAGAGCAAGCGGTACAGTTGCTGGGAACCGGAGAATCCTGGGGAAAGGTGAATCCCTTTACCACATTCGCAGCACGAGTGAGCGAGGTGGACTCTACATCGTTGAGTAAACGCGCCAAGAAAACTCCCACATTTGCTCTATACCACCTAGAGCATCGAGCCTCCATGGCGCAGCTTACTTTCCGGCGAGTTTCGCCAATAGGCAGCTGACTGCCAGTTCACGTGTAGAGTCGTTTGCGATAAATAGGCAGCGCCTACGGCGGCGTAGTACATAAATCAAAGCAGGTAGGACAACCTCGCGCTCTGAATGCAGGCCAGGGATCCATAACCTCTTGGTAGTCTCGTTACGGTATGCAAGGCGTTGTAGACGAAGGTGCATTGGTGTCCAGACAACACAGATCACCGCATCGACGGGCAGCAGCTCAATGTGCTCGATACTTGAGGGGAAGCCGTCAAGCACTGCGTGATGGGATTTAGTTGCGTAGTCGATCAATTTCCTTGCAGTGGAGATGCTCATGGGATTGCCGGCCCGTTCCCTGCGCATTGCCATCATCAGCGCTGCAGGGACATCCGAGGGAAATTGGGCGGATTGAGCCAACCGGCGAAGCATTCCGACGCTGGTATGTTGAAAATTATGGGCGACTAGGTTAGATCCAATGGTGGACTTGCCACTACCGTGGCGGCCAAGCAGGCATAAAAGTGTCATACTGCTACTCAGGCAAGCGCCGACCTGAAGCTTGCATCAAATCCTTGGCCAAATGCAGATGCGAAGTTGCCTGCGAAAGTTCACTTTCAAGATCAGGAAAGTTTTTGCCAACTCGCCGGATTGTCTTGATCGCTTCGGCCAGGTTGTCTTGTGCATCTAATAAATGTTCTTTTGCAACGCTGATGCCAATGGTGCTAGTCATGGTCTTTATCCTGCAATATCAATTCGGGGGTGTTTTCTAACGCTTCCTGGAAGGCAGCACTGATCTCCTTGATGGAGCCAACTGCGGCACCCATGATGGAAACCACGTCCGTAGCCACCAATAAATAGGTCAGTCCAAGGATGAATGCCACTACACGCAAGCCGATAACGCTACGCGGCGCGCTACGCAGGCGCCGAAAAATCATTTGGCGTCACCGATCAACTGGACTTCAAGGCGCGGCCCATCAGGAGTTTTCGCAGCACTGACTTTTGTCGATGTCGATGTCGATGTCGATGTCGATGCTGATGCTGATGCCGATGCCGATGCCGATGCCGATGCAGGTGACTGTGATTTCAGTTCGTTCATCAGGGTTACGCTCATGAGACTTTTTGATTCGACGCCGGATGCTTGTTTCGTACCTGGATGTGAAAGCGTATCTGGAAGAGGAAGTACTTGCCCAATTGGCGAGGGCATCACCGAGAGCGAAGTCGGGAATGGTGCAGATATGGAGGAGGCTGACCGCGGCACTAGCGATGATGTCGGCTGCGAGTCCAGCTGAACCTGCAATACGTACATGTCGCGCTTGAGTTGCGCCAAATCGCGCTTGGACTGATTCACGGCGTCCACAAGGACGCGCACATGTCGGTAGCTTTCATTTGTTAACAGTACGAGTGCAATGATCGCTATTGCACCTGTCGCATGTGGCAAAAACCTCTTTATGTTCACGACCCCTCCTATATCAGTGGCGCGACTGTAGCAGCGAGCCGAAACTGATACATACCAAAATGTCCTTCAAATTAATACGTAATCAAGCTCTACAACTGTTACGCCATAACGCCTCCACGAGCTGGGCTTAATTCTTTCAAGAAATCGCATGGCTTTCATTGGCATCGCATACGCAACGCAGGTCAGCATATTGTTTCCGAACACTTTTACCCATGAGGAAACAATGGACACTGCTGTAGATGATTTGACTACTGACGCTGCGCGCATTGCTATTGCTGAAGTCGACGCGGCGGCAAACATGGCGGTACAAGCACTGGACGACTCCTGTCCTGCTCCGTCCCAAGACTCTGTAGATGAGCAGGTGCTGGATGCAGTTGCAGCCGTCGATGTCGACATGCTGCGCAACAAAGCAAAACGACAGCGCGATAAGGGGATTGAGAATCTGGCACGCCGTCACGATGGTGTCGCGTCGGTCATCGCTACCGTGCGGTTGAACGAACGCGTAGTTGCTTCGGCCTTCGAACGCTACTTCGCCACTATCGAGATGGGTATCCATGTCATCAACAAAAGCGGCGTAATGTTCGTCGGCGAAAAGGCTGCGGCACTCTTGATGGAGTCCATTGTCGAGAGCATCGAAAACATGGAAAAACGGATCGACGGCGAGCTCCAGCGCATCCGCGTATCGCTGGCAGTCCACGCGTCGCGCGAAGACTGGCTCAAGCCTACATATACGCGGCCTGCGGCCGATCACGAAGTGCAGCTGCGTACGCGCCTGGCTAACCGTGTACTCGCGGTCTTCCGTAAGCAAGACGAATTTATCGTTGCGCTGAACCAGCTCTGCTGGAACGATGAAGCTGACATGGACGCGATCGAAATGGAAGAACTGAACATTAAGAAGGAAATGCGCGGCTTGGCACAGTTCATCAACCGCACCCTGCGTGGCATGCGTAATCGTGTAGCGCCGAAGGAGGGCGAGCCAGCAACTTCGCCACGGCAGGACAACGTCGGAACTGCATCGATCGAGCCACTGGCAGCGTGAAAAACATCCTTTTGGGATTTGATCCTCAGCAGCGCGAAGTAGCGCTGCATCCGGGATCGTATGTCGCGATCGCGTGGCCGGCATCTGGCATGACAATGATGCTGGCAAGAAAAGCCGCGACCCTACTGAATTAGGGCGAGGTTCGTGCAATGACACGCGCTCGCGAGCTGTTTTTCTCTCAGGTTCAAATGAAACGAAACGGAGCATGTTCCTAGCGGAAGCAGCTGTCTGAGTCGGCCGATTCGGGGCCTCTATTTCGTCAGCTCGAAATAATTACCTTCATTTTTTCAAGGACTTGCGAAAGTACGTGACGGGACGTCGTGTCCTTCGCCAGTTCCCATACAGCAACAAATAGCCTCAATTATCACTGTGCTTTTGGCAATGCAGCTACTCAGGTGTACACGACAATTTAATGATGCTGAAAATAGAAGATTCTGATGCTGAAAATTGAAGAAATCCAACGAGTACTCGCAACCCAACTTTCCCCGGTTAAGCAGTATATGGACCGGAAAGATGTAACGGAGTTGATGATAAATCCTGGCGGTCACGTGTACGTTGAAGCAAACGGAATTATTACCTACGAAGGCCAACTGCTTACTTCTACGTCGATTGACATGGCACTTACTGCTGTGGCGAAGTACGTCGGCCAGGATGCACTCGCCGGCACAAAGTCGGCACTGGTTGGCGCCAGTATCGAAGACATGCGTATCGCCGGAGCCAAAGCGCCAACTTGTCCGGATGGATCGTTCCTCACTGTGCGTAAGCACCAGGATAAAGGGGATCGCCCGACGCTGGAACGTCTCATCGAAATGGGGGCACTCACCAAAGAGCAGGCAGAAACGTTAGTTGATCTCGTGATTCTGCAGCGGAAAAACTGCATCGTAGCCGGCGCCACAGGGGCGGGGAAAACAACGTTACTCAACGCGCTGTTGAGCCATATTTCACCGAACGAACGCCTCATCACCATCGAGGATTCTCGCGAGATGCAGCTGGCGATCCCGAATGTGATCAACCTGCTGTCGAATCCATCCAGCGATATCCACGCGCGAGACCTTGTCCAGCTCGCTATGCGACTCAGGCCTGACCGCTTGATTCTTGGAGAAACGCGTGGACATGAAACTTACGACCTGATCCGTGCATTCAATTCTGGTCATCCGGGCTCTGTATCAACCATCCACGCAGACTCAGCTGAACAGGCGTTGGATGCACTGGAAATGCTTTACCAAATGAGCTTGCCCGCGAACGCCACGATGCCACCGGAACTGGTTAGGAAATACATAGCCAAGTCCGTGCATGTAGTTGTGTTTGCGGGGCGGCGCAATGTCCCGGATGGGGCAGTCACTAAAGTGGTTCGACGTATCGAACAAATTTGCTTAATAAAGGGAGTGCAAGATGGAGAATATGATTTCGAAAATGTGGCTTAAGACGAGGGCGCAGCATGCTGTATTGTCGCACGCTTACCAAAATATGCCTCATACGACGAAGGCTGCGTTCAAGGCAGCTGCTGTAGGCGCAGTGTTGATGTCGCCGCAATTAGCATTTGCCGCGAACGCAACAGACTTCTTCTGTTTTATTTCGGACTACTTCAAAAGCATCGTTGGCGGCGCTGCCCTGGTGGCGCTTCTGATGTGGGCAATCGAGCACATCTTTGGCGTCGCGAAATTGCACGATATGGTTATCAAAGTCGGTATTGCTGCAGCCATCGTTATCGGCGCCACTACGATCATCGCCAAATCTGGCCTCGCGCCTCCAGGCTGCGCTCTGTGAGGGTATCGGCTGTCAACATGGCGCTTTTGGCGCCACGCCTGAACAATGGCATTACCAACAAAGCCCTCGGGCTTTGCTGGGGGCCAGGCGCGTTTGTCGCTTTTCTTTTGGCATCAGAAGTAAACGTCTGGTACGCAGCCATCCCCATCGCATTCTCTGCATCCGCCCATGCTGCACTGAGATGGGCGTTCAAAAAAGATCCGCTGATTTTCGCCATGTACACGCAATACGCGATCATGGCGAAGCGCTACCACCCTGACTCTCGGGAAACCCTGCCTGCACCGTATGAGCGACCTCACAAGGTCGGTCGCGGTCTGCGAATGTAACTATGCTGAAAATACGATTTCGTGAAAAGGACGAGGCTGACGTCCATCCGCTGCAGGCATTGTGCCCGTGGCTTAACCACATAACGCCTGGCCTGATTTTGAATAAGGATGGTTCACTGTTGGCTGCGTTCGAATACCGTGGCGTTGATCCAGATGACCTTTTCGAAGAACAAGTCGATTCGTATACCGAACAAATGCAGAAGGTGTTCTCCCGTCTGGATAGTCGTGTCACCGCTTGGTGGATCGTCGACAAGCGTCGAGACTACGGCTATGTGCAGGGCGGCTTCCAGAATCAGACTGCCTCTGATCTGGACGACATCTATTCCGAACGGTTCAAGGGCGGCAATCACTTCACGACCCGTTACACTCTTTATCTCTTGTATAGCGGCAGTACGGGCAGTGACAAGTTCTTCGACCGGGTCGCACGTATCCAAACAGAGAAGGGGGTAGCCGTATCCTCTGCATTGATGTCAGCGCTGAAAGAATCACTGTCTGGGCGCAAAGCGTTCGCGCGCGATGTCGGCACTCTTCGAGATAATATTATCTCATTTGAGCGCATCATCGCTGCATTCAGCAGCGCAGTTCCAATCCGGTTGAATCGACTGGAAAGCAACGCATTTACGTCAGCGCTGGGCGCGATTTTGAACCGGGCAAGCAACGCTACGTCAATGCGGAAACCGGCAGACGCACTGCTCGACTCCTGGCTTCCACGCAACTACGTAGCGGCCGGCCCGGACTTGATTAAGTTCGATGGAAGTCAACGCTCAACCTTCATGGGCGTAATTGGGATCAAGGGATGGCCTTCTTCAACGTCCCCCATGCTTTTCGAAACACTTGCAGCGATGGATCTGGAGATGACAATCTGCCAGATCGTCCGATTCCTCGACGCTGGAGAGAGCTCCGATACAATCAATCCAGCGATTGAATATTATCACCTGACGCAATATGGCCTCATCGCTCATGCCCTCGCCAAGGCGGGAGGAAGTGAGCCAGAGGCCAAGCCAGGCAAGGAATCGATGCTTTACGCCTGTAAAGAAGCGCAGGAGCGAATCGGCGCCGAAGGAATTACCTACGCATACATGGCAATGTCCGTTTTTGTTTACGGAGAAACTAAAAGCGAACTCAAACGCAATTGTGATCGCGTGGTAACCAACCTCGAAAATAACCATTTCACAGCCGACCGTGAGCGGATCAATGCCATGCCGGCATTCGCCGCACTTTTACCCGGACAGTGGGCGACGCAGTCACGTTATGACCTTGTTTCCGTTGAGAATGTGGCAGATGCGTGTCCAATCTATACGATGGACGAAGGTCGAAGCGAGCATGCATTTTTCTCTAAGCAAGTATTCCGCAAGCCAGTACCGCAGCTGGCCGTGTTCGGCAATCGATATGGAGGACGTTTCAACTTTTCCTCACACGTCGATCAAGTGGGGCACATGCTTATCATTGCACCGACAGGTAACGGTAAGTCTACATTCGTGAACTTTTGCTTGTCGCAATTCCAGCGCTATGGTGCCGGCGTGCGTACCATCGTGTTTGATCGCAACCGAAGCTGTGAAGTGGTAACTAAATTGCATGGTGGAAAGCATATCGATCTCAAAAAGCGGAATACCCGCTTAAATCCGCTGTCTATGATGCGTGATGGTACAGAAGACGGCCGCACTTGGGTTCGGGAATTCATTTTGCGTCGATTTGAAGAAGGCGGTTTTATAGCCGACACTGAAGATCGTCAAAATCTCGACGGCGCCCTTGAAAACCTTTGCCGCGGCGATGGCCCCGTAAGTATGAGCAAGCTGGCAGTGCTTGTATCAAAACGTCTCGAAGCCCAGCTCGCCGAATGGCTCCAAGGCCGGCCATTTGGCATGTTCGATAACGAGGAAGACGACCTTTCTCTTTCAAATTGGACGACTATCGAAATGTCATCGATCTTGTCTGTGGATCGTATTGCGCGCGCTTTCATTGACCTCGTGTTCCGCAAGATCTATACCCAGCTCGACGGTACACCAACCTTTATTTACATCGAAGAAGCGTCGTTCCTTGTGAACGATTCGCGCTTTGCGCCCATGATTTCCGAATGGCTTAAGGCAATCCGATCGCGCAATGGATTTCTGTGGATGTCGATTCAGTCGCCTGAATCGGTCACGAATGCCGAAATGTCGGCGACCATCCTCGACAATATTTACAGTTTCTTACTGTTACACAACAAAAAAATCGAATCGCATCGCAATCACTACCGTGACAATTTTGGATTCGAAGACCATCAGATCAACATGATCGCTCAGTTGCAGCCCAAGCGCGACTACCTGCTTGTGCAGGATGGCCATACGCGTGTGATGACCACCGAATTTACATCGGCTGCACTGGCATATCTCCGATCGGAGAAGGCTGTTCTTAACGTGTTCGACAAGCACGAAGCTGCAAACGAGGCCGGCTGGCAAAAAGCCTACCTCACCGAAGTTCAGTCAATGTAAAAAATGGAGAAAATGATGAAAATGAAAAGTTTGAAGCAACTGGCACTTTGTCTGGCTCTCGGCATAACCGGAGTGCCAGCGCTGTCAATTCCAGTTTTCGATCCAACTAATTTTGTGCAGAATTACACAAGCGCAGTTGCTGCAGTCAAACAAGAAATAACCGCTGCGAAGCAACTCATCCAAGAAACGCAATCGGCCATCAACATGGCCAAATCAGTCAAGTCGATTGTGAATTTGGAAGGAATCGCCCAGGTTAAAGAAGCCTTAAACCTCTACAAGCAGCTCAAGGCAGTAGATAGCCGATTGGAAAACGATTTTCAACAATCGGCAGACCTGACCGAACGGATTTCAGCCAAGTATGGCGCTTCGGGAATGTCTTGGAGTGATTACCTGAATTCTCGTAGTCAGCTGGAAAAACAGCAACGCGATACGGCTGCTCAACGCTACCGCGCTATTAATGCTTCCCTGGAACAGACCGCGCAACAGCGTCAGGCTATCGTGAGCAAGCTGGGAAGCGTGCAAGGGCAAACTGAAGCCATGCAGGCGCTTGGCGCCTCAATTGATGTCCTGATCGGTCAGAACCAACAAATCATCTCAATTCTCGCGTCCACAAATCGCACTAATGAAATGAAACAAAATGACAAAGCAACCGATGACGCATCCAGAGAAGAGGAAGCAAACAAGCAGATGAATAGCTATCAACAGAGTCTGCGTGATGCAGCAAAGAAATACTAACTGCCATCACCATTAAATCATCGATTAACTCCAGACTGATACCTTGAATGAATATTTTGAAATTCTTTGTCGCCGCACTCTTATTCGCGCTGATGGCGACGCATGGGGTCAGTGCGGCTGAACCGGCCAAGAAATCCGACGCCGGCGGATTTTTTGACAGCATGGATGGTGCTGTTCGTGAAGTTGGGAGAAAGGCGGGATCCAATCTCACCGCAACCATGAAAACCACAGGCTATAGCATTGCCACGAAGCTGAACCCAACTGCATTAGTGATTGCAGGCAGTCTGGGTCTTATATATCTTCTTTATGAAGTGATGCAATTTCTCAGTGGAAAAACTAAATCCATGCTTGTAGTAATTTTTGATGTTGGTATTCCATGTGTGTTTGCTGCTGCTTTCATCACGGCCTACCCAACTCTGCTTCCCAAGTTTGAGGGCGTCCTTGATGTTTTTCGTACACTCGGTTCAGATGGGCCCAGCGCATCGACACCATTCGATGGAATCCTCGACGTATACGGTTCGGTCTTCGCGCATATTTCTGCAGCGATTAAAAGTGCCTTTGGTGAAAACCTTAAGTTCGCGAATTTAGTGACCCAACCGTCTAAGTTCATGGTCCAAATTGTCGATTTGCTCATAATCGTATTATTCTGCCTTGCGATTGTCGTTATCCTCCTAACAGGCATTGCGGAAGCACTTGGCTTGTTGTTAATTGGTCCATTTCTTTTTTCTGTCGGCGTGGCTTTCGGTCCAGTCATGATCGCAGGACTTGTTACACCATGGACTCGGGACTATTTCACGAAATGGGTGCAATTTCTTGTCATATCCGCTGGCCTCCAGGGAGTAATCAACGTTATTTTCACGATTGCCTACAAGTTGATGCAAACGGTTGGTGTGTCTCAAAACACTGGCCAGGGGACAGCTGTTGGCCTGGTGATCGTTGCGATTTTGCTTCTTACAATCAATAGTATGGTCAGCCAAGCCCCATCCATTACAAACGCACTGTTCCCCGGCCATGTCGGTGTAGCAAAGAGTAGTGGTGCTGGAATGAAGGACGCTGTGTCGAAAGGTGCTAAGGGAACTGGAAAAGCGGTAGCCAATACGCTGAAAGGTGGCGTCAGTGGAGTAAAACAAGGCATTAAGTTCGCAAAGTGGGCAGGTGGCAACAAGAAATAAGGGCTAATACGCACATCAATGAATATGAAAAATTTAAAACTTTCTCTCCTGCCTTTCGTCATGGTTGCCGTGCTGACGGGGTGCTACACCTCAGCCTCTTCGACCGCGATCGGGTTTAACTACGCAGTTGATAATGGGAAAGCGAACGGGATTGTGCAGGTCTTTGATCTAAGCGGAAATACCGTCGTTCAGGTTCGAGACCTAAACCCGAAAACTACGCAGTTCCTGGATGGAAAAAACAAGCCCATTGCGTTCAAGGTGGTTGGTGAAAACGTCGTCTTGGCAGGGATGCATCCGTTCTTCACCGTTTCGACTTCGATAGCGGCTTCGCGCGTAATACGCAACGCTGCTGCCCAAGTGGAGCAGCCGAGAGCCGTCGCAGCGGATGCCTCATTTAAGCAGCCAGATCCAGTGGATTCCGACGCGGCAATCGTGGCTGAGATTACTCGTATACGGAAAGAGCTTGCGGATCTTAAAGCTATGCTTGCGGGCACAGGAGCTATTGATGCGGCGCCTATCGCTCCTCCCGTTGCCGCCGAAGACCGGGACACTTCTCCTGATCCAAGCGTTGTAATTGTTCCGTTCTCCAACAATAGTCGCCAGTTCAATCCAGCTCAGGGCCAACGAATGCAACTGGAAGCACTTTCTCAGAGCGCTAAAAATATTTCGGTACGTGGCTTTACAGATAGTGATTCCCCGACCGCTGGGAGCAAGGCGCTTGCCAAGGCCCGAGCCGAAGCGGCCAAGCGCTACCTCGTATCGATGGGCGTTGCCGCAGCCAAAATTGTGGTCGAATTTGACGGGGCTGGAAATTTTATTGCTGAGAACCGAACCGCTGCCGGTCGTGCCGCTAACCGTAGGGTCGAAATAGGGGGCACATAAAGCCTGTCTCGTGGTACATATTCCCAACCCGCTTCGGCGGGTTTTTTTTGTTCGAATCGCATCAATTTCTCACAACCAATCATCACTTGTTTATTGGAAACATTAGAGAAAATGGCTGCATGAAAATTCAGTCTAAAACCCCTACCAAGCAGACATCGTCTGGTGGCTTGCCTCCTGATTTCGCACCTGGTCCATTGGCCAAAGATACCGAGGTTGAATACTTTGAGCGTGGAGCTCGCCCAACGCTTGAGCGAAACCGCATGTTCTTAATTGCTGTTGTGCTCGCTGCAGGCCATGTCGTCAACGGCATCGCCTGGAATATTTTCCTGCCAATGAAAAGCGTGGAGACGTACCAGGTCAATAAGGTAGACGGGGGGCGCCTTGTGGCCGACGGGACAGCCGTTGGTAACTGGGCTCCTGACAGCGATTCGATTGCCTACTTTCTTAATAAGTGGGCTAACAGCGTATTCGATGTAAACCGCGCAACTATCGATGGCACGTTGACGGAAGCTGGCGGCTTGGTAATTGGTTCGGCAAAGGCTCAACTTTCGGAAATGCGCCGCAAGGACAACCCGCTTGTTTCACTTCGGGATTACCCTCAATACAGCCGGACGTACGACTTTACCACGCTCAATTTCATTAAAGACGATGTCGCGTTGCTCCGTTTCCGGACAATTACCCGCCTCACACCGGAATCGATCCCGATGATCGTGACATATGCGATGACTGTCTCCTTCACGCGCGTGAAGCCAACGACCCGCGCGGAAGTAATGAAAAATCCAGCCGGCCTTTTCATTACCAACATCAACATCACCGAGGAATCCGTTTCAAAATGAAACTCAACAAGATAGCCGCTTGTATGGCGTTGATGATCCCTGTCTTTACGCATGCAGCGCCTGCAACGAAAAAGGGTATACCCGCATCGAAAGACATGTCGGCTGACATCGCGGCACAAGCTATTCCAGTGCCGAAAGAAAACCGGATCGTTCGCTATACGTATTCACCGGACGTAATTTTTCGCATCATGTCAGTGCCGAATCTGACCACACACCTTGAACTCGGCGAAGACGAAGGCGTTAACGAAACGCCTGCCATTGGTGACCAAGCACAGTGGATAGTCACTGGCGGCCCACGCCATCTCTTTATCAAACCATTGCGCTTCGATCTGGAAACCTCTCTTACGATCGTCACGAACAAACGGACATATCAGTTTCAACTGATAGCGGGGAAATCCGCTAGCGCTCCGGTGTTTCAAAAAGTCAGTTTTTTGTATCCCGACCGCGAACTCGAGGTGAAGCTGCGCAAGGAAACAGAAACCGCAGTGGTCGACGCTGAAAAGAACCGACTGGCCGGCCAAGTTGTGGCAACCGACATTGATCCGGCCACGCTTGATTTTGGTTTCAAAATTGAAGGCGACGGCAGGTTCAAGCCTTCCGCTGTATACACAAACGGCAAATTCACTTTCCTGGTCATGCCGAACACTCAAGACAGTCCAGCTATATTCCTGCTTGATGATGACGATAATCCGTCCTTAATTAATTATCAAGTTAAGGCGAACATGATCGTTGTCGAGCGTGTAGCCACCAAACTGCTGCTAAAACTCGGCAGTGCAGAAGTAAAGGTCATAAAGCGCGGCCAGTACGACACAAAGCGGGGACTTTAACATCATGGCGAAAGATCCGTTTGCAAGCCTCCCGGCGATTGAGCCAGAGGATCGGCTTGAACCAGACATGGCAGTACCCTCTGATCATGTTGAGTCAACAAGCGACGTCTCAGCAGGTTCACCGCCGCGCACGCTCCTTAAAACGGCCACAAAGTGGTCAATGCCTCTAATGGCGCTCGGCCTCTGCGTTTGGCTTTTTGTGCCAGACAATAAGCAGCAAGCACTTCGTGCAGCTCCAGCGCCTGTTGAAGTCGATACAGCTCGGCAAGCAGATGAAACCGTGGCGATGATGAGAGGCTTGAAGGATGAAGCGGCTAAGAAACCGCCAGTCACGGTGCCGGTAATGCCTGGCTCAATGCCAGCTAAAACTTCAGTGGCCAATGCTCAAGCTACTTCCGATGGCGCCCCATCTGCTGCTGGCAGCTATGATCCCGCTTCCTCGCATTCACTCAATAAAGGTGTAGCAACTGGTGCGCCGGTGCCTCAACCTGCTGGGGAGCAGAACGACAAAGCGGCGCAGGCATATGCGGCAGCCGTTGCACGTCAAGAGGAAATCCGGGCTTCAGCAATTGAAGTTACTAAGGTAAAGCTCATCGGCCAGTCCGGCAGCGTCGAGCATACGAAACCAGCCGCCCTCGCAGGTCTGCAAGGCGATATTGCAGATGCTGAAAAATCAGATGCTCTCCGCGCGCAAAAGGCAATGCAGGATAGTCTTATGGTTGCGATGGGACAAAAGGAACCGGTCCGGAGCAAGAGCGCGAATGACGACTTCCTCACGACAAACGCAGCAGCGTCAAACTCAAGTCCGAGTCTTACACGCCAGATGTCACCACAAGCACCAACCATCGTGAGCGAAGGACATGTTATTCGTTCGGTATTACTCACGCGAGTCAACAGCGATCTTCCCGGGAGGGTGTTGGCCCGTGTCACTTCGGATGTCTACGACAGTAAGCAACGATACGTGGTCATACCTAAAGGAAGTCAGCTCATCGGTGTTTACAGCAGCCAGGTCGTGGTGGGCCAGGAACGTCTGCTCATGGCAATGAACAGGCTTATATTGCCAAATGGAAACTGGATCTCGCTTTCTGGCGCCAGCGCAGCTGATATGGCGGGGATGTCAGGCATAAAAGCAAACGTAAACAATCATTTTATGAAGATGTTCGGTACCAGCCTTGTTCTGGGTGCCTCAACGCTTCTTCTTCCAAGTACAGACACGACGGTAAGCACCTTGCAAAGCATGAATGGCAATGCCAGTGCAGGCACGGCTGGTTCAATATTTGCCACTTCATTTAACGACGTACTCAAGTCGCTTCTTGAAAGGAATAGACAAATTCCTCCTACGCTTAGCCTGCAGGAGGGGGAGGAGTTCCTCTTCATGGTAGCCCAGGACATGGCAATGGTGCCCTACCAGCCATAACTGCTGGACACTGAGTCCATCCGAAAAGTCATCTAAACCATTGATTGTTAATAGTTTGCTTTCCATAAATTGCAAAAACTGAGCCCTGGTTTTGTAGCTCAACAGAGGATTTTTGCGATTTCTAGGAAGGCTGTTGATGCTGAGATTCTGCTAGGAACAACAAAATGCATTCCTTCGAAAATGCATGTCGCTTGGCAGAACATCAAAGTCACACCTGAACAAGCATTGACCGATGATGGGCGGGCTTTTCGTCATACGCCAGGTTTCATTCCATCAAATTGCATTGCTAAATCATGTCGATTTAAAAGTATCTCTTATTCAAGTGCCTGCACATCCTTGACTCAAAATCCAGCATACGGCTCGACCATCTACCAGGAAATCATCTACTCACATGAAACCAATTTACGCCTTCACTGCGGTTGCACTAATGTTGACGTCGATTGCTGCTCACGCTGCAACTGATAGCAATTATTACATTGCAGATAAAACAATCAATCAACAGTTCCGCACGTATAGCGACGGTAAAAATACTTTCATCGATGCTGTCCCTGGACTTGTTGTCCTTGGCGCAACTGCGGACGGTGACTCCTACGTACTGACGGGCGAACCGCATGAAATTAAGATTCAAATGAATGGCCGTGCGACAACGCTGATCCGCGGGAGCAAAGCTGCTGTCGCACCTTTGCCGCCGAGCGCCAGTTTGCCCAATGCCGCCATCCTGGCGAAAATAAATCAGCTTGAAGGCCGGCTGAAGCGGACGCAAGAATCCGGTCGGACGACTGACGGCACTCCATATATTTCTGACGACGACATTGCACAGAGCGACACAGCAACCATTCAAGATTGGGTGGTACTACCTGGCGATGTTCGCCTGGCCGCGACATTTGATCGATGGGCAAAGTCCGCCGGCTGGCGTGTTCAATGGGATGCGAACAAGCATTTGCTCATTGACAGTACTTCGACCTTCTCAGGGTCGTTCGTGGACGCAGTCAAGGCTGCATTAATGACACCAGGCATCCGCTTCGGTTCCTACCCACTCGAAGCATGTGTCTATGCGAACACGCCACCATTAATTCGCATCACGCGTCAAGGCGAGCAATCGCAAGAATGCCCCGACTAACTCGATAAAGATAATCATGAAGAAGATCATTCCACTTGCTGCCCTTGTGCTGACAGCATGTACTTCACCCCAGCTGCAACGCGCTGCAACAGATGAGGTCAGCAACGCTTTGACCAAGGCAACAATGGGAACTGGTAGCGTTGCAGCCACGGCAAGCTCTGCAACGCGCGGATCAGCCGAGTACGCGAACAAACTCGCCGCCGAACAGGCCAATATGCCAGTCTTGCGCCGTTCAAAAAAGGCGTGGCTGGGATCCCAAATGGTACCCGTCACAAATGATGACAAGTTGCCCTCAGTCTTCAAAACGAAATACTGGCTTGAATTCAATGACAAGAAAGAAAACCGCTTCGTATCGCTCAGCACGGTAGGAAAACGCCTCACCGAATTGACGGGTGTGGCCGTTCGCATCCAGCCGGACGCCCTCGAAAGCTGGGGCCGTAGCGACGATGGAAGTGTGCCGCGTCCTGTGGCGCCCGTATCGTTTAATCCGCAAGCGCTGCCACCAAGCCCATTGCCGATGATCCCCAGCAGCTTTCAACCAGCAGCAACGATGGGGCCGCAGGTAATGGTTGATTCACTTGAAATGAAATGGAACGGCACTCTTGTCGGATTCCTGAACCACCTGACCGATCGCCTTGGCCTGGCATGGGAATTCAGGGATAACACGGTGGTGATCATGAAGTACGTGACCGAGTTTCACGAAGTCGCGGCGTTCACCGGGAAGACAAGTTATTCCATGACGACAGGTGGCGCGTCCACTGGTACGTCCGGTACTTCTGGAGCGGGCGCATCGCAATCGGCGTCAACGCAGCTCGAGGTAAAAGAAAGTGACAAGGAACTTGATGCGGTTGAATCCATTCTTGCTGCGGTGAAGCAGATGATTCAATCTGTTCCTGGCTCCACTGTCACCCGCTCCGAAGGAAGTGGTCGGATGGTAGTAAAAACGTCGCGTGAGATGCAAGGCCAGGTCCGCGACTTCCTTAAGTCCGAAAATACCTCCATGCTTCGCCAGGCGCAGATCCAGTTTGACATCTATTCTGTCCGAACCGCCGACAGCGACGAGCGTGGACTGAACTGGTCGGCTGTGTTCAATACTCTTTCCGGAATCTACGGCGCAAACATCACTTCCCCGTCAACCTTGACGGGCGCCACGAGCGGAAGTGTGGGCCTCAACATTCTTAATACTGGCGATGGCAACAATTCGAATACCAGTGCGCGGTTCGGCAATTCATCGGTAATCGTGAATTTGCTCAAGCAATATGGCACCAGCGTTCAATACCGGCCAGTATCGTTGCTTGCGTTGAATCGAACCTGGGCGAAGAAATCCCGATTGTCGACAGAAGGGTACTTGGCTGAAACGACGCCAGGTCCCGCTAGTTCGACGGGAGTCGGTGCGCCTGGTCTGAAAACAGACAAGATTACCACCGGCGATCAATACGTTGCGCTCCCTCAAATTCTCGACAACAACACTGTCCTGTTGAAGTTTGGCGTTTCGCTGTCCGATTTGTTGGGACTGTTCGATGTGACTGTCGGCAGTGGCCTGACCATCCAGAAGGTACAGACTCCTCGCGTCACCAGTGTCAACGACCAATATACCGTCGCGCTGAAACCGGGCGAGGTTATTGCAATCTCTGGCCTCTCGCGATTGGTGACAACCACTGATCAGCGATCGCTAGCGGAGGGGGCATCGATTGGTTGGGGGGGGAGCCGAAAAATCGAGATGCAACGGGAAAACTTCGTGATTTTCGTTCGCCCAGTCATCCTCTAAGACTGCACCTAACATGACACAAGTAATTTTCAAAAACAAAAAACGCGCGGTTATTGCTGGCTTGGAATGGAATGTACTTGGCCATTATCATTCCAAGAATGGCATCACGCCAGAGGTGCGCGCTTATGCTACAGCACACGGCGCCGATCGCCTTATCGTGCATGTGGCGAACGTAGATGGTGCCTTGCACGCTACCGTCGGCACGACGAGTATTAGCGAATTGGATGAATCCGTCGGCAGCGAACAGCATGCGCTCGGCGCCCTTTTTGCACGCTCTCATGCAGAAAATGCCAATATGGTTCTGGCATGGTGCTTCGAAAAGACCGCGACTATGGTAGTTGTGCAAAATGGGTTGCCGGTCGTCGACCAGCTAATGCCTATCGAGAGCGTCGGGGACTTCCTTGAAAAAGTCGTTGCAGGGCTTTTCAACGCACGTGGCCACGCTATCTATAGCAACGATACCAGTGTGCATCCGTTTGCAGAACTGATCAGTGAAGGTGATTTGTGGGCAGCAGCCACCAAATCAACACGTCTGAGAAAAATTCCATTTAAGAAGTCGGTTATCGCGGTGCTGCTGGTTGCCTGTGCCGTTGTTGGCGGTGGATTTCATCATTATCAACAACTGCAGGTAGATGCCAAATTGGCGGCTACGCAAGCCACTCTGGCGGCTGAAGATCCACTGCCTTCATACCGCACTGTATTGGAAGCCAGCATCGGCAATTTAGGATTTGACCGGACATCGATAAAACTTACTTTGCTACAGCTGGAACATTATGCTGTCTGGCAGGATGGCTGGCTTCTTCGTCAAATCGACTGTGATATGGCTCGATGTACTTCGACCTGGGATCGAAAGGGCGGTACAACGAAGTCAATTATTGCCGCACGTCCGCAAGAAACATATCTGCAGGAAGAGAGTTCCGAGGAAGTTTCGATTTTTGCTTGGACTTCGCGACTCAAGCCAACCGGGCACACCTCCATATCACATCTCGACATCGAGGAGAGCGCGAAGGCCGACAGCCGCAACGTCTATCAGGTCTGGCGTAATGCTGGACTTTTGGTCCAGGAACAATCAAAGGAATTTGCTGTTTGGCCTACCCCGCCAAGCGGCAATGCATCGTTACTCCCGCGGGCATCATCTGCGCTCGCTCGCCCTGTCTCTGTTACTGCGCGGTACCCGTTCGTTCAAGATCTGATTGACAGCACTCCTGCGGCCGTGTGGTGGCAGAGCTTCTCCATTTCATTTACACCCGGCGGCAAAGCTGACCAACTCACAATAACGTTAAAAGGTACATCTTATGTTCGCTAAATTGCTTTCAACTTTGGTGCTTATGGGCATAGTCACAGCAGGCTCTGCGCAGCAAATGCCTATGCCATCGACCAACAGCAATGTCGTCTCTCAAGCAACAAAAGCCATCCCAGTGCCGGCGGCGCCGGCGACAGCCGTCAAGGTGGAGCCAACAAAAAATGATGCAGTGACGGCTACAGCAGCATCCAAGGCGGAACCTGGCCGATCTGGCGCGGCACCAAACACAACAGGAAACCCAGTCAGCGTTCCCAAGACTGGCGCCCAAGAACTGATTACACCAACCGGGGCATTGTCGATCAAACAGGTCGCTGAAGCACAACGGGTACAGCTGGCCGCTGAAACTGCTCAAAAATTGGGGTTGATGAGTCCGGTTCCGCAAACGCCATTGCCGGCTGTGGACTTTGTTAAGCCGTACAAGGCACCCAGACAGTACCCGAAGATCGAATATATCGCAGGTACTGTTGGCGCGGAAAAAGTTGGTTTCAGAATGCCCGATGGTGAATTGTTAGCACTAGAAGCCGGCAACACCATCCAGCAGTGGCGCATCAAACAAATTGTAAATGGAAATGTCTTCCTGGAATTGCCAACAAAAAAATATTCGGGCAAAGCTGTAAAAAAACGCAAGGCAAAAAATTCGATTACCCGAACCATGACTATTGGTCAATCACTGAAGTAGGCTCACAAATGCTAACTCTTTTTGGCAGCTCAAAGACCACAGAACACGTTGTCAGTACTCGTGCGCTGACGCATGCCAGTGGACAAGGCAGACGGATTAATCATGGGCAGTGGGAAACAGACAGGTCTGATTCACATCAGGCAGACCGGCGCTCGACGATTGAACACCTGGATCAACTTGGGGGCGAAAAAATCGAGTTGATCAGTGGAGGAGATCAGCTTGGTCAGTTCAAAATCCCTAAGAACCATGAGCATGCGGTCGCTGCCATCGCCACGAGTAAGAACACGGCGAAGATCCTTGTCGACCCGGAATTTAGCGGAAACTTGAATGCGACTCTCACCAACTTGCGCACCAGGTTGGCCAGTCATGGATTCGACATCGAACCGGGCGAAACTCCGTGTGCTGCAGGTGTCATCAGGTCATTGGTCGAAGATTACCAAAGCCGTGCTTTGGCACGTGGCTCAATTGATACATCCGCTGCATCGGAGGGCAAGGCCCTGTGGGAATTGATCGGTGATCTAGCCATTCGAGCTGGCGCATCAGACATCCATCAAGTTTGCGAAAATGAGCGCGGTACGGTCTTGATACGGGTAGACGGAGAGCTGGAGCCGCTGCCTGGCAGAGACCGTGGTGTATTTACAGCTACACAATTGCGCGCAGCAGTGAGTTGGGCTTACACGAATAATGTACAAAGTGGATCCAACACTGAGTCCCAATTTCAAGATGACGTAAACGCGAGCGCCATGATTAAAAGCCGTGTCGTCGATGGGAAAAAAATCGCGATGCGCTATCAGTCATTTCGCAGCCCAAGCGGCCCGAAGATCGTATGTCGCCTGTTGCATACGGATAATGATGCACCGCCCCGGACGTACCAACAACTGGGATATTCCCCAGACCATATCGAACTCTTTTCTGAAGTCCCTTACGGTCCGCCCAGGATCAATATCCTCGCGGGCATTACTGGCTCAGGAAAAACGACGACTGCTCAAACTTTTTGGGACAGCCATCCTGGCAATGGTACACAAGCGTTCTACGCCATCGAAGATCCGATCGAGTTGATACTTAAGGGAGTTCATCAGATCAGTTTCCAGCGCAATTTGCAGGACCGCGCAGCAAGTGAGCGTGAGTTCGACGGCATTGTCATGGATCTGCTGCGTGGAGACTTGGACGCCGCATTTATTGGAGAAATCCGGGATCGATCCAGCGGTGCGGCCGCTCAAGAGATCGTGTTTACGGGGCACATGGCCATGGGCACGCTCCACGCGCAGTTCATATCTGGCATTGTTCCTCGATTAACGGACGAAAGCATAGGATTAAAGCGCAGTGTTTTGACCGCCCCCAACGTGCTTGGATTGCTCTCATATCAAGCGCTGGTGCCGGTTCTATGCGTGCATTGCAGGATACCCGTAGACGATGTTCATGAGACTTTCCACGCACATCACTTGGGAGAAGTGCGTTCCGGTTCTCATATGATTCAGAAGCGGATTTATTCGGATTTATCCATATTGGAAAAGCGCTTTGGACTCGCCCGCAATAAATTTTTCGTGCGTCGGCAAGGTGGCTGTCCAGAATGCAAGCAACGGGGAATTAAGGGGCAAACCGTGGTAGCTGAAATGATGATCCCAGATGAACAATGGCTTGAACTTACCCGTGACAGCCGCGACATAGAGGCCGCCAGGCATTTTCGATCATTTTCGGACGGGCGCGTTGATACGGAAAACATGCACGGTAAAACCGTATTTGAGCATGCGTTATTCAAAGCACTCCAGGGCCAGATCGATCCACGTTATGTCTCTCGCTTTGGCTCATTCACAAAATTTGCAATACCGGGAATTTAGAGATGTTCAATTTTTTTAGAAATAGTCATAAACAATTTCAGTTATTTGAATTTCACTTGAATAGAAGTGAGTTTTATAGAGAGCTTGCAAAGTCTATTCGAAAAACTGAGCCAATACGGCAATTCGTAGAGGCCGAACTTGTCGTAGCAACTAACCCAGCAACAGGCTCAACCTCAAAGGCACATGCTATGCGGGGTGCGCTCCGGCAGTTAAGCATAGGCCGGGAGCACTCGATTACGGCGACGATCGGTGCAATCATGCCGAGCAGCGACAAATTGATGCTCGGCGCAGTTGATCGCTCGAGAGACCAACCCGCAACTCTGGAAGTTTTGGCAAATGCAATTGATGACCAAATGGTTGCTAAAAAAGCGATTTTCATTGCAGTAACAAAACCGTCTCTGTATCTCGCTGGCGCGGCTGCCCTCGCGTACATGATCAGTACTGAGGCCATCCCAGCTATCGAGAAGACAGCGCCTGCTGAGGTATGGACCCCATTCAACGACGCAGTCCGGATTGTCGCAAACGTCATCAATAACTATGGCGTTTTGATCTGCGTCGTAGCAATGTTGCTTGTATTGTTCTTTGTTTTACAACTTCCAAAGTGGAGAAGCTCACTTCGTTTAAAGATGGAGCGATGTAATCCAACGCTTGCAATATGGTTAACTCCAATAGCACCCTGGATGTTGCCATTAGCAATGTATCGAGACTTTCAAGCGGGGCTGGTTTTGTCGGCCCTGGCTGTCTGGTTGGGCACTGGTAGAAATTTGAAAGAATCGCTCGAAGCAATTTTGGAAAACTCTTCTCCATATTTGAAGTCCCATATTCGGCGTATTTTGAATCATTTGAATGCAAAGCCCACGGAATATGTTGAGGCATTTTCCAGGGGGCTTATATCACAACGGCTCTTGGCAAAAATGGGAAGCTCCATTAGGAATTCTCCAAGTTTTAGTGATGTGATTATCGAAATCGGCACGAAGGGAAACCGGGAAGCACGTGACCAAGTAACAAAAAATGCAGCGGTAATGAATTTTACTTTTGTCGGTATTTTCGTCAGCATCGTAGTGTTTTTATATGTCGGGCTGATGAATATAAGTAGTTCGATGCAAATGGAAATGAATCCAGTGCGTCAAATTCAGAGGGAGATGGAAAAAAAATCACATAAGTTGCCTGTCTCAAATATCGTCAGTCCAATTCAAAAAATGAAAGGTTAATATGATCGTAGATTTTCACAATGTATCAAACAAGGGAGGGATCCGTAATCGCCGCCGCCAAGCCGGTGATTTCATGCTCTCTCTGGTCGTCGCCTTAATCGTGGTCGCAATTATTCTCGGCAAGGTTTTCATGAATTACCGTGATTCCACTCGTAATGAGCAAAACAGCGCTTTTGCCAGTACGGTCACTACCATCGCTGGCGCACTCCAAAAGAATTTTGGACAGAATAACTTATACGGCTCGTTGACCACCGCAATCGCGGTAAAGTCTGGCGCCTTCCCACGAAATCTTCGCGATGGCACCGCCGACACGGCATCGAACCTGTGGGGCGGTACCTTGACAGTTGCTCCCGGCACGATTACCGCCAATAACGACGTGGCAAGCCTGGCGGCCACGAAGGTTTCATCCGCTCAGTGCTACGACATCGTGTCAGCGACGCAATCGGTCGCCCGTCGAATTACAGTCGGCTCCTCGACCGTCAAGGCAGCGGACGCGACGCTGGATGTCGCCGCGCTTGCCACAGCATGTGAAGCAGCTTCAGATGTGACTGTTACCTGGTCCATTGGCCGTTCCGGCACCTAATCAACTTGGGGCAGGCAGGCGTGCAGCCTGTCTGGCTCTGTCCCAGCGAAACCCATTATGATTCGAACTGATTTGTATCGCCGAAGGAAGCAGGATGGCTTCGCGATGATTGATGTGATGCTCGCCTTGATTGTTACAGCTTTAGTAACCACGGGGGCTATCAAGTCTGCGGCGATTGCGAACAAATTAAATTTTGCATCGTCGCAGGGCGGGGCTTTAGCAATCGCCCGAAATGCTGGTGAAATTTATGCGCAAGAGAATTATCTAGCACTTCAGCAAGGTGGCGCAATCACCAGGAACGGTTACACCGTGAGCGCCGGTGGCATGGCCGGTCAGACAATGCAGCCGAGCATTGAAAACCTCATCAAGCTTGGCTACTTGCAGAATGGATTCTCGGAAGACTCATTTTTCAGCAATGGACAAGCACCTGGCAAGTTCAGGTTTGAAGTCGAACGTACGCCGGATGGATGCTGGTTGGCCGGTGCAGGCGAGCAGTGCGATGTAGGCGGTCGGGTATATATCGATAGACCGATCCAATCGGCAGGCACCAATGAGGCTGATGGTCCTGCCATATCTGCTATGACAGATAAAATTGGCGTCAACGCCGGCTTTTCTATCTTGCCAGATACATCCAGGATCACTTATTTAGGTGGCTCGGGCTCCACTGTAAATCCCCTGCCGGGCAATCCAGCAGGTGTCGTCGTCGCACGCTTTGGCTACGGTGCTTCAGGGCTTAGCCAGTTCGTACGTATCAACGACAACCGCGATCCCAGCCTACGCGGTGAACTTTCCGTTGCTGGAAAAGGTACTTTTGGCAAAGAGATTACCTCGCGCGAATCCGTCGGTGCCACGGACGTCGAAACGTGTCTCCGCGCAGCAATGCAAAAAAATGGGGAGATCCTTACCCGTGCATCCAACTGCTTGGTACGCGCCTTCCTCGACCCAAACTCCGCTGCAATCGGTGTGACAGACAATAGCGGAATCACCAACGCACAACTCGACGGCACGACCGGCCGAGTATCCGGTTCTCTCTTGAATTCGGCGGTCCAAGCTGCTCCAGGCGGCGCTTGCTCAATGGAAAATGACATTGCTAATACGCAACCTACTAATACTGCGGCCGGCTTACTGGTTTGCCGCGGAGGAAGCTGGCGGAATCCTGCACTCGTTACAAGTAATCGTGGAGCTGCTTGCTCAGTTGAAGGTGGAATAGCAGTTAATTCCGCAAATCAAGAGACATTGGTTTGTCAGTCAGGGATTTTTGTTCCACTCACCAACTTCACAAAAACATCTGTCGTTGGATCGAGTTGCAGCCCTGAAACTGCGATATCTCAAACGTCAGCCGGATCCTCGCTTATATGTCAGGGTGGGATTTGGGTGGATCTGGTAGGGCGTATGGGTAAATTTGCCTTTCAGGCAGCAACAATGGTGACCGTCTCGGAAACAAGCCAGGGGGCTTTCGTTCAGGCACCAAGTTGTTTAGCAAACGGTGTTCCGAAAATTTATCTTATCCCGAAAAGCGAAGAACAAATTGGCTATATCAATCATTTCGCAACTGGATCAGGGCCTTGGAACGTGTATGTTCAAGATGGTATTGGCAAGCCAGTACAAGGCATCATGATCGCTCAGACTTATTGCTATTACTTATAACTCGAAAGTCATAAATATGTATCAAAAAAATATATTAGTCATTTTTAGCACCTTATCAATTATTGCGGTGCCGATAAACGGCGGTGCTCAGGCAGTGGATTCTACCGGCACAGATAGATTGATCGGGGTCAGTAATCGCGTTGAGGCAGCGCTTCCACCAGCCATTCCTGGCCCGGCAGGTCCTGCAGGACCAGTTGGACCCACCGGATCGACCGGTTCGTCAGGATCTGTTCCGCAAGGTACAATGTGTGGCTTGGTTAAATTGATTGACACTTTGAGTTCCGGCGGTGCAAATGGTGTTGGGTCAACAACGACACGGCTGGAATCTAGCTGCCAAGGGTTCAAAATTATAACCATATCTTCCGATGCATACGGAAGAAAAATATTATCTAATTGCCCTGCAGATTATGCAACTTATTTAATTAGTCAGGCTAGCATTAACAATGGGCAAGAGGGTAGCACAAATTCAACATCGACAACGTTCACCTATTCCTGCCTAAAAATCTAGATTTTTTTTGTGATATTTTCATAAATAAAAGGAAATAAAAATTAAGAAATGCCCAAGTGTTTATCTTGGGCATTTTATTTACTGAAAGTCGATAAATATCATAGTATAAATCTTCTCAGTGTTTGTTGAATTTATATTGTTGTGTTGAAATTAATAATTGCCGGTGTTGAATGTGAAGGAAATTGAGATACTATTGTCGTTGTTCGTTCCAGTCGATTTGAAATCGTAGGAAGAGTTTTTTTGCAATGGCACCAATGGCATTAAAATTGCCACAGAGTCCACTTTAATAGTTCTGTTCTGATCGTTCTCCTTTGTGAGTATTTGTAATGGAATATCAATCTCAGTTCCAGTCTTGCGCAGTATGTACCCGCTTAGAATTAACTTATTTCCATCGCGTACCTTCACATAAATAGGATGACCGATTGGATTGCCAATAAGATTGCGTCCAGCGATGGGAGAAGGGATTTCATCCGTATAACTTTTTGTCAATACGTCGGTTGTTCCTGAACATGGATAGGTAATAACTTTATCTCTTGAAATTTGTTGAGGCGTGCGATTCGAGGTAGAACCGGTATTGATTACAATACGCGAATACTCATTAATATTTTCGAAGCCGATGCCTATATCACGCTCACCGTCCAATATTCCGTTTCCATGATATGGATTTGTAAATAGGTCCATCACAGATGACTGTCCAAGTGTAGACCCATATGAACTGTAGAAGGCATATGGATACGGGGTGGAAATAACTTCCGCGCCGCTGATTACTGGATAATTCGCTGTCATCATTCGATCATTCAGTCGGCTACCTGTGAATCCGACTGGGAATGTGATTTTATCCTGGTAGTGGCTTACCAAATGATTTACAGACAAATAATTTGCATGGCCCTGCGCCGAAATATCGAGATTCACATCCTGCTGCAACAAACCAAATCCACAAGCCAGTCGCTGGGAATTCAGGTAATTATAAGCATTTCTCTGCTCGGTGCCGGCTGCATATGTAGCTGCAACTACGCTGGTTTGGATTGAAGAGGCCTCTGGCGCCGGCGTTTCTGGCGGCGTAACTGGCGGAACTACCGGTGGAATCACTGGGGGCGTTACTGGTGGCGTTACTGGTGGCGTGACGCCGATCGAACCGTTAGCTTCGGACCCGCTATCGCCTCCGCCACATGCGACCAACAAAATTGCAACTGCTGCAGCGAAGATGTTTGTTTTAAAAGCTTTCATTTTGTTCCTAGAAAAGTTGAATATATATTTAGAATACCGTCTGAAATCACTGATGCAAGCGTGAAAGCTATCAGGAAGAGGGTATTCAAGAGATTTTATGGGTAAAATTTTTACGGCATAGATTTGAAGTGTGGAAATTGTAATTATTCTTCACAAAGCGTCCTCAGAGGACTAATACGAAAGAAAACGCAAGCGATGAAAAATATAGTACTAATGACTAACTTTGGATTGTTGAAGAATTTAGTGCTTTTTGTTCTTCTTTCTGCAGCGTTCGATGTCGCCAACGCTGATTGTTTTGATGACGCAGGTCTCTACCAGCAAGTCAATCCATGGATCCTGAGGGCTATTGCTGCCGAGGAGTCCAGTTTCAGGTCCGGCATCGTGAATAACAATACCAACCGTTCAGTTGATCGAGGTTTGACGGGGACAAATAGCGTGCACCTGCCCGAATTAGCCAAGTTTGGAATTGCCGCAAACGATTTATTTGACCCGTGCAAGTCGATTTACGTCGCTGCATGGCTACTTAAAAAGAAAATAACGAAACACGGTAACAACTATATTGCTGTCGGCGCTTACCACAGTGAAACGCCGGAAAAACGTGACATTTATGCGAATAAGATTCGTAGGCGGATATCCGAATGGACCGCACGTGGTTGGATTCCCTGACATTCTTCATGGTCGAGGAAGAGCCATGGATGTTGCTGTGCAAACTACGACGATTAGGCATGCAGGACTTGTCGATGCTTGTGAGCGAGTACGGTGTCGGTAGACGTTGTATGTTCAAATAGGCTATTACGCCTGAACGCGGTATTACGATTTTCGAGATTTGAGCAGGGGGATCGGCGTCGCCGATGATAATACTTGGAAGGGAAGTTTCGAGTGTTTGATGTCCTAATCTCGGACACTTAAGAAGAGCAGGAGGCATGCCATTTCCTTGCCGCGGTGCGGCTGTTTGAAATGGGTAGGGCTATTTTGAAGCCACACTAATAGCTTGATATTAGTAAAGCTGCAATACTGAAGGAAGGTTTTTGCAGTGGGGGTAGAAACAATGCCGCATGGCGACTTCGCTACTTTAACGGATTTTTTGTCGTACGCCAACTTTTTTTCAACCAAGGCACCTTGTGACAAGTGACTATTGCCAGATTCATGTTGATACTCATCGTCCTGTTTCATGCTAAATTGACAACGTCGCAAGAACTGCATGCCATTGCGCCAAAGATATCAGTGTCATTTGTTAATCAAACTAACTCAGTGCTGGAGAGCATCGCCGCACCATTAAACCGTGACTCTGCCCCTAAAACAGTCGCTTCTAGTGAGCTAACGCCACTGGTATTCGGATCGATTTCGGCATTTGTGGCAGAAAGCGGTATAAAAACCTCTTCGCGATACTGGCCGCAGTGCCCGGACATAATTTGGGTTTGCTCCCTTACACACCCATCGCCAGGAAAATTTTTTCCCAGTATGGCGAAACCTCGAGAAGCAGGCAGATTCGTCTTTAATTGCGAAGAACTTTATTCCAGCGTAATGTGTCTTGCGCTATCAACGTACCGCCATCCTTTGGGAGGAGGGGCGTTGTCAATCTGACTCACGATGATGTGCGAGTTTACATCAGTGGTCAAAATCACGGATGAAAGTTTTACGAGTTGCTTTCGGCACGCCGGCGTGCTGAATGTCAGCGACCGGACTCGGGACAGTTTCCCCAATTTTAATCGCGCTTGTGTTATTGCATGATGGAAGTTGTGAAACGAATACGGCGCTCGCTTAAGGAAGGCGCTTGGAACGACCATGAGACAGATCGTACTGTGAAGGTTTACCAGGTAGCCGCAGATCAGCCTTATCCGACGTGTGGGTGTGTATCGACCGCCGGTCTGCGTTTAGGGCATTACTATCCAGCTGTTCGACGCTGTGTCCATCACACACTTAAGCCTTTTGGAGTACAGCGAGCGAAGCATGGTAAACCGTTTCAAATCGTCTTTTTTATGCGGCCGAGATCGGTCGCGCCAAGATCCGTTGGCCATGGGGAAAGTAACAACTAGTTTTTTGTTGGATATGCGGCTTAGCAGGGTGCTTTGCACTAGGACCTGTGTTCTCGCGGTAGTCGCCCATCAAGGTGCGCAACTCACGCAGGCTGAGACCTGTTTCCTCATGCATACAGATCAACAAAGCAGGCGTAACTGGTACCCGGCGTTTCCGTATCTTGCAAATTTGGGGGGGCTGGACGCCAAGGCGGGTGGCCAGCTGCCTGTCGTTCTTTGCACATAATAATCGCATGACCGTGTTGAGCAGTGATGCCGGATCGTAGTGCGGGTTGTCATTTTCAACAGTTTTTTGGGTGAACTTGTACATACTGATGCTCCATAGCGGCTAGTTTTGTTCTCGCGACATTGTTGCGTCGCGACGCACAACACGGTGGGTGGACAAATAAGGCGATGCTCCACATCGATCATTTCGCCAGTGCCCACACATCATCCGAACGAGTCTGGATCAATTCGTTTGATTGTGGCTGCTGCCTCGAGTAGCTTTTCGGCATGGCGCACCTTGGCGCCGATCGCGAGCGGATGTTTCTCCTCAGCATTGGCACGAATAACCAGATCGGGACCGGTGCAACACGTGGCAAACTCGGCAGCGGTTGCTCTCGCCGTGGCCTTCAACTACTCTTCAAACCACAACGTGTCGAGCACAGAAGAATTTTTTTTGAGATTCACTCATGTAGTGGACGTCGTCCATCTCAAATTTGCAGTGCAGTCGAAGGGCGTGCTTGTCGTTACCCACGAATGCCACTGCGAAGCCACGTTTGGCCATCTTTTTAATCGTCCGTGAGAGAGTGTTTGGGGGGTAAAGAATTGTCCCACCCCATGTCGAGAGACTGAAACTCAATCATGTGAAAAAAAGTGACTTTTCGCGCAGAGGGTGGTCGTCGAGAGTCTCAGCAGATTCAAACTACTTTGACGCATATCACGTCGCCTGATGTAAAACTACAGGCCCCCCACTCAAGTATCTACGCCAAGAGCGACGTACATCCGGTCGCCATTGCCCTCAACGAAATAGTAAGAACGTTTCAGCAAATTTTCAAACCGATTCAAAGTTTTCGAACGGCTGCCAATCGACATTAAAAGCGGTATACGGTCACGTAAAACTGCGCTGCGGTTACGCTGACAAGTATCCCGCCTATCTCCGTGGCTCGATGGAATATCCAGGCTGCGGAGTAGCGCAATTCATTCATCATGATTAACATTTGATGGGTGCCAACTGGCGTTCGCGTAGTCGCTGCGGTCGTCATAGTCTACCTTGCTCGATCCGGTACCGAGCAGGACCAGAAATACCATCCCCGCCACGATGCGATGGGCCGGGCTAGGTTCGGTCTGGTCCAGGTTCATGAGTGCGGTAATAATTTGCATTGCTTTAACGCCCTGTTTAATTGACCGGTAAAGTACGATTGACAAGTCTATAGTACCTGCGAATCTCATGGCCCAAGTCTTCAACTCCCCCTCCCGGATGGCACTGATTGCAGGCGCTACCCTTCTCGCCGCCGCAGTAATTGGTGCCAACTTGTTTTCAAATCCTGCGGCCGTAACGCAGCTCGATGAGCATGCATTGAGATCACTGACAACAGATGGCTCATTCAAATCAGTCCAGGGTGATGGTTCTCGTTCGATCCACGTATTCCTGAGCACTGATTGCAAGTTCTGCCGCCAGATCGAGCCCGAGTTTGACCAGCTGAAAAACGTGACGGTATACCGGCATTTGCTTCCTGGTCATACCAAAGCAGGGCGGCTCAAGGCCATCGATGTGTGGTGCTCGGATAACCAGGTAAGGGCATGGAAGAATATCGGCGCTGGCCTGATGACACAGTCGGTGACGTGTAGCGATGCGGCCGCGATTGAGCGAAACCTGGCGCTCGCAAAACGATTAGGGCTTACGAGCACCCCAAGTATCGTCTACGAAGATGGGCATGTCTCAGCTGGAATGCTGTCGAACAGCGACATCGCGGCGCGGATCGCCTTATCTGCATCTCGGTAGTCGAGTTCCCGCGCTTTCGGTCACCAGTTTCATGCCAACCAGGCTATCAACGAACCAGCCTTGCACAAGATCGACATCCAGTTCACGTGCGAAGGTGAACATTGCCTCGTTTTCCACTCCTTCGGCGATCGACTTTACTCCCTCACTACGCCACAGATTAATCAGCATTCGCAGCATACGGCGGGCATCGGGCCGTTGCATACATGTCAGCATGAACTCGCGGTCGATCTTCACTGCTGATGCACTGCGAATTGAGTAAAGTCGCTCCAACCCATCCCGTCCGGCCCCAAAGTCATCGAGCGCTACTCGTGCGCCGACGTCAATCATCCGATTCACTTTTTCAGCGATTGCAAAGCGATCCATGTAGCCAGACACCGCTTCGCTTAACTCGAAGGTCACATCATTTGCAGATGCTGCCTGAGCAAGGTCACACGTATTGAGCGAAATGAGAATCTCATTCGACAAGTTGACGAACACGGCCGGTAACCCGGGCTGAGGCGTGGATAAAAAATTGAGCACGGCATTGTCGACCTTTACCCACTCAATATGCCTCGGCCCTCTATAAAGCAATTCGTAAGCCATCACACGCCCGTCGGACACTTGAAGAATTGGCTGCATCTCAAAAAGGAAAGTAGCACTGGCGGCCTCACCTGACGGTATTTCCAGGTGATGAAAGATCGGTCGTGCGGTCATATTGGGATCCTTGTTGATGCGCTGCGATTGTTCCGGCAAATGCCAAGCCTTTCGGACTATTTCTCCGGCAGCAAGGTCCTAGAATGGAATTTAACGGAGAATAAAACATGCAAGATCAGAAGCACTTTTCATTGCAAGGCAATATAGGCCATCATTTCGACGACGTAAGCCTGTTGCTCAAGGCCTTGAGACATAAAAGCATGGGGGGGGCATCCAATGAGCGCCTTGAGTTTTTTGGCGATGCCATCCTGAACTACACTGTCGCCGAAATGTTGTATAAGCGCTTTCCTAGCTTGCCAGAGGGCGATCTTTCGCGCGTTCGCGCTGCGATGGTATGTCACGAGTCGCTACTCAAGATCGCCAGTCGAATCGGGATCGCCGATGTGTTGGAGGTGGACCAGACGCATCGAGTCGAGAAATCAAAAGATTCAATTCTCTCGGATGCGCTAGAGGCGATTTTCGCTGCAGTGCAGCTCGATGCCGGGCACGATGTCGCGAAGAAAGTGATCCTCCACCACATGGAAATTCTGCTTGCGCGCGGAGAGGTTTCGTTAGGTAAAGATTCCAAGACAGCGCTGCAGGAACACTTGCAGGCTCGCGGCATCCCAGTACCGACTTACTCGGTGCTGAGCCAGGGAGAGCCAGGCGAACGCACGTTTGAAGTGCAGTGCGACGTCCCCAGGTTCCATCTCACGATGACAGGAAAAGGCACAACCCGCAAATTAGCCGAAAAGGACGCGGCGGCTAAAGTGCTGAAGAAATGTGCATCGCTATGACCCTTATACCTGCAACTGGTGAGTCCGATATCCTTGTCCCTGGGCGCCGTCGTTTCCTACAACAACTGGCCGGTGCGACAGCGTGCGTTGCTCTGCCTGCGTTCGGTCAGCCATCCGACTTTTGGTCGCTGCCTCGCGAATTATGGCTTTACCGGCCTGCGGGAAAAGGCCTGCCAAGAGCTGAACAAATTCGTGTAGTGTACTGGGCGGATGGAAAACTCATTCCAGAGGGCTATCTCCAGCTATGTCAGATTCTGCGAGACGTGCAGGCCGGCCAAGCGGTCCAGTTCGACTTGGTTACCCTGGATATTGCCAGGGGGGTTTATGGATGGCTTCGTGCGAACGGCATAGACAAGCCGTTGATTATCAACAGCGGATACAGGAGTCCGCGTACGAACGCCAATGAGGGCGGAGTACGCAACAGTCTGCATACTCGAGCACAAGCGCTGGACTTACGAATTGAAGGGGTTAGTGCCGATGCTTTGAGCCGGTTCGGACGATATCTGGCGGGAGGAGGGGTTGGATACTATCCTGGTAAAAACTTCACGCATCTTGATCGCGGCCGTGTGCGGCACTGGGTTGGTTGAGGCGTTCAAAGTTCAAACACTGAATCTGTGGGACTGCGTAACTTGGTGGCCCCCAGCCGTCAAGGGCAGGGATCACCGGTCCCTCAGAGTGGTCAGACTTCAATTCCTGAGGGTAACGATGGCTGAAACGTCTGTAATCAGCGGACGGCCCGCGGCAGCCAAACGTTTATTTGCGATTGGAATGGCCAACAAGCGGGTGTGTCCATCGAAAATGTAAATGCGGTTCCTGCCGCGGGCATCACGATGTAAAGGCTGGTCATTGGCTTGTAAAGGACGTCCCCTTTATTCAATATCGAATCAGCATATTTTCGACCATCGCCGAGTATTTGTGGGCGCGGATGTGAAAGCCTACGATGATCAACAATTCAGAAAAGGGTATTTTCCACGCATTTCCGGAGGTCGCGCCCATCGATTCCAATACGTCTTTGAGAGTGCCAAGGTTGATTTCGGCAGTAAATTTAGATTCCAGTTGGACCAGGTTGAGCGCGAACGCATCTCCAAAAGGGAATACATATGTAGATTACAGTAAACGTGGACGGTGGCAATCGACCATGAAGGACGGAGTGACCGAATCTTGGGCCCAGAATTGCTGGCCAAGTTACAGGACTCGATGATTATCAAGAGCTTACTTTGTGATTTTAGTGGACACCGTGTCCGCGAACCGACAAGGCTCATAGGGGACCAGGGTAATCCAAAACAAAGGCCAGGTTGCTGCCTAGTCAGTGCTGTTTCCTTGGCCTGATGCGCGTTGACGTTGGTCGTCGGTGAATCTGAATACCTCTTTGCGGAGCAAGGTGAACACGCGCAGGAAGGGTCCCATATTCTCTTCAGCAACCTTTGCCAGGGGGCTATGCATCAACGTATGAAGTGCACGGTCAGCCTTAACCAAGGCATGAAAAATTAACTCTGCTTCCTCCGAAACAATTCTCATCGTACAAGTCGCGGCCGGGGTGCCTTCTGGCATGTCGTAGGGACGGGCCATGTCTTCAAGGCGTTCTGCCTCGCCAGTCAACTTATGCAACATTGACCGCGCATGCAAACGACGATGGAATCCTTTGGTATACCAGAATAACTTTACGCTTGTGAAGTTGAAGTCGCGGCGCATGACGCGACTCAGGAGATGCGAGTACAACTCGGCGTCCAGCCGAATGTCGTCGCCCGGGAGAATAATCGACTCGATCCTTTCCACCCCTTTGATAACGAGTGGGTTACCGGTATTTTTTCCGACTTCGGGAGTTGTGTGGATCGTACCTGTAAGAGCCTGGCCATCCATCATGCTATCCCGCCGGCTTCGGCAAGTTCTCGCGCCGACTTTTCCTGCTGGTTTCGTGTGGAACAATACAGTTTCAGATCGGAGAAGGCATGCTCAAAAGGCTGAGTGTAGGCGTGAACCATATTTTCTGCCAGCTTACTGCCATCAACAGCAAAGTTGAGTTTCGCATATGCGGTATCGACTAACTGGAATGCCTTGAACAAAGCAGCTGCCGTTGGTGAAAAGAGTCGAAGAGGTACCGATCGGCCATTGGTCTGTGGCGGGGCTTCGAAGGATTTGCACTCGATAACCAGAAGATCTGCCTGCACTCGCACTTCAGCGAGCAGGCTACGCACCTGCTCTCGCCCGCCCTTTCGATGCTCACGATGAAACAACTTGGTAGCGACGAAATTAAAATCGCGGCGCACCACCCGGCAAGCCTGCCAGGAATAGAATAAGGCTTCAACTCGGTTTTCGAGACGTACGTTTATGATCTCAACGGCGTCGGTGCCTTTTAAGGCCAGGCCGTCTGCTGTAAGAACGGTACCATTATCGAGAATGGTAATATCGGATGGGGAGGTGTGCGGAAATTCCATGGCTGTGAGCTTAATTCTGTGTTGCGATGCCAATGCGGCGAATGCTATGGATAAAAATCAACGTTTCTCACTGACGACGGGTAAAGCTCAAGTGTAAGGTTATCGCCTATGGGCTGTCATGAACGAGCGCTCGCACGTGCCCTAAAAATCGTGATAATATGAAACGTCGATATTTGACGTGGCCGGCTACCGGCATTGCCATACCCAATTCTCGGGTACTCATCTCACGATTCACTGCAACCGTGAGCTACTAGAGCTAGATGATTTTATTTCGCATAGCGGACCTCATCTGAACTCATACTACAATTTCCAGTATTTTTGCCAGCTGCATCGCACACATGGCTCGCTGTATTGACAATGCCGCACCCAAATACAGAAAATCAGACCTTAATTTTTCATCGACCATATCGTTTCGATTAATCGGCATCGACAGGGCAATCATAACCATTAGGAGCTTCATGACCGATCACCCGAAAGAAAATCACCTGGAGCCTACTTCCATAGGAATCAGCACATCTTTCAAAATCGAACTGGACCAATACAACAGCGCTTTCGGCATCTCGGCTGAAACGTTGTTTCTATTGGCGGCCAGCTACAACGTAACACCTGAAACGTTGATCAACCGCGCGGTGACCATGTGGGCGCAGGCAGTGATTCCAGGCTTGGATCTGGATACGCCATACCTCATACCTGAGCAGATCAAGTTTTTGGAACAGCCTCGGCAACTCGCTGATGTCAAAACATTTCAACCACTACAAACGCTTGCTGAAGCGTTCAAAAAACTTCTAGAGGGCAAAGAAACCAACCATGAAAATGCAGAATCCAGCCCTCGAAATGGGGGACATCCTTAGAGCTTGGGTGCCATATGATGACAAACCAAACGTAGCCGGTCCGAAATTTCGACCGGTTATTTTTTTGGGCGAAACAGTTATCCACGGCATCAAGAACTGGGTAGTTGCCTACGGCACGACTCAAATGGACTCCAACAAAGAATCGAAAAATGGTGCTGACTTCATCGTACGCTGCATGAATGACCGCAGCATGGTACTGAACAGTGACACCCGCTTCGATTTCAACAGGCTTTTCGCCATCCCTGCAACCCCCGAGTTCTTCTCGTCAGACAAAAGCAGCTGTCTTATTCGCAAAACTCAAATTCCTGCCCAGGATCTGCCACAAGTTGTGGCCTGCATGCAGGCTGCAAAAGTTGGTCTGGCACTCAGTCGTTTGGGTGTCAGACTATAAAAAGGAGACTTAGTTCAGACAACCTTCCCCGCTTGGGGCGGGTTGTCTCTTGTGCGCTTTCTAACGAGAACGTACCAGGGACAACCCGTCCATTTACCTTTTGAGGAAAATAATTGTATGAACACTTCTGCCGCTCCGAAGCAACTTCAGTGGATGATCAACGTCGGAGTCAGCCGGGCCGATGTACACTGGCTTGAGCGCATGGATGGATCGGTTGATCTGCACATGCCTGGTAATCGTGAACGTATCGAACGTATTTATACGGAAGCCTACGCTCTCATTCTGAAGAGTAGTACGCCAGAGCTCTACCTGAAACAGTCACTGAACTAATGTACCGGGAGGCGCTATACGACTAGCGCCGACCATCCCAAAGATATCAATTCCCAATTTCAGATAGCAGTCGCCAAGTGAGAGGGAAATAGTCGAGAACTTGCAGAAGCAGAATTGGCTCTCGCGGAAAGCGTTGGCATGGCAGCCGCACAAGTGGTGAACTTCAAGGGTGCGAAGTCAACGTATGCTGTGAAGACCCTGGCGCCGCGATACCGGCATCCAGATGCTCCAGAAATATAGTTGACTAGCCGAGGCCGTAAACGCCGCTGGATCCAGGGATATATCAAGTTTACTGGCAAGTAGCTTGATTCGCTGCTGAACAAGTAAATTGAATGGCATCGGCCGCGACCAACACCACGCTATCCGCTCTGCAGGAATTGCTATGACAGAGAAAAAGTGATGAAATGCTACTTCCACGGCCTCAGCACCCTGTGCACCGGGCACACCAGCCTGCAAGAAAAAATTGTTAGTATGGATTTGATTTGTCGCCTCTCGGCATTATCGTGTTTCTCACTTATTCATGTACCTTTGTATTGACGAATTAAAATAGCCTTCACTTTTTTGACAACTTCCTTGCGGTTCAGCTGCTCGTATTCGAAAATCACTCCCCGCTTCAATAAGTCATGTCGCCGCAACTTCCTCCGGAGCGAATGGCAACTTCCACACGCATCCGGGCGAGTAAAATGAAATTAAAATGGCTTATCTCCTGCTTACGGACAGGTTAATCACCCCTTTAGCCTCCGGAATGATCTTCAAGTACGGCCTGCGCGAGCGTACGAAAAAGTATCTATTAATCGAACAGTATTTCAAAGACCTTCTGCGGTTCATACGCAAAGAAATTCCTCCGCATTTCTCTACCTTACGACTATGCACATCGTGCTTAAAACTGTTATTGCCATCCACGGTATGATCCTGACCGGCTCCAATTACATGGAACGGACACTGTCGCACGCGTAGGGGCAGTGCGAAGGAGATTTGCCACGCCTAGTGCCGACGTTAAAACGTACGGCGAAATGCGGCTGAGATAGCAACACCGAATACACAGGAGCGCATTGACGCTTCGCCTCAACTCTCTACCACCCGGGTGAACCTTCACCAGTGGGGCAGGTTCGTCCTCGTTTCAAGGATTAAACATGCTCCAAAAGACCACGATTAAGCAAAACATCACCTTTGCAGTTGAAGCGGCCGGCTTTACGCCCATCGCCTCCAACTTGCCTTTTAGCCACCATGCTGCATGGTGGCACCCGATGCTCGTACACGCTCGTACCAGGATCGAAGACTCTCTCGCCGGCCTGGCCGGTGCCACAAACCAAGCGCGTGCTGCCTTATGAAGACTGCCAAAGAGCTCCAAGCTTCGTTCGGACGGCGTAAGCCTAATCAGCAGGAAGTGGCAATGCTCCATCAACTGCGTCAGCAAGACGTTGAACGCCTCCTGAAGAAAGAACTGATCACCATCAACTGCATCATTGGTTTAGACTGGGGGGGACGATTCGCCATCGCAAACAGACACTTCGACAAATGTGACGATGCCGCAAAGCATGCACTTCTACACGACCAGCATCACGCTGTCCGTGCAGCGGCATCCCTGTTCAAACCGCCTGTGAAATTGGCAAGTGTCAGTGCGGTAGCACTGGCGATTATGGATGGGAAGCAAAACATAGACACGCTAAATGGCACAAAGTCACTGGGTGGCATTGAAGACTTAATTATTTCAACACATCCGTTGTCCGTCCTTGAAGCTGCCGAAAAGTTTATTGCGGGCTTCGAAAATGACACCACGCAGGTGGGAGTTGGGGAGCTGCTCGCCCAGCTGCGAGCCTCCCTCAATTCCATCCGGTAAATCACCAAGACACACAGCCTTGTCCTCATCCACGGCAAGGCGGGTGTTCTTTCCGGCCTCGCGTCAGTTACGCGTGACGGCGGCCACACCGGCCGTGCCTTGCGGGCGCTGGGCTTCATTCGGCATCAGCGTGGCGGCAAAACCCTTGAATACCAGCTGGTAGCGGTACAGCACGGGCACCGAAGCCACCAATGGCTGGATGGTATTTTGCTTGCTGCTCAAATAGCTGGTATAGCCTTGCTCCTGGCTGCTGGCCAGGCTTTGGCTCAGCTGCTTGCCGGCAGCCGGCTTGTTGGCGCCCAAGCCGGGCGCGCTGCCCGAACAGGCGGCGACGGAGGCATCTGTCAATTGCACCAGGTTAAGCCAAGCGTGTCGCGCCGGCCATATTAGTGGCGTGCGCTTCAGGGCGCGGGAAAAAGCAGCGGGAACTGAGCCCCCAAAAAAAACGCGCCCCGCAGGGCGCGTTGTGTGGCTTCAGAACGAGGCCGTTACAGCTTGGCGTCCAGCTTCACGTCGCGTTGGCTCGGTGCGGCCAGTGGCAGCGGGCTGTTGGTTTCCACCGACAGCACGGTGGTGGAGCCTACCGCGTTGTTGGCATCGAGGAAGGCCACGCCGCCCAGGTAGCGTTTGCCGGTGTCCAGCGCCGACCAGCTGATGCCGGCCGTGGCGCTGCCGCCCACATATACTTTGCCTGGCAGGGTGACTTTCAGGTTGCCGCCCTTGTCGGCCGTCGTCACGACTGCCGACGACAGGCCGAAGCCGGTCGACACGCCATTGACCACCGAGTAGCCCACCACGCATACCTTGTAGTTGCCGGCGGCGGGCGTGGCCAGGGTGACGGACTCGTTGGAACCGTCGTTGAGCGAGGCGCCAACGGCCGTGCCGGCGCTGTTGAGCACCAGCAGGTCGAGGTCGTTGCCGCCGCCTTCGGTCGTGTCGCGGTCGAAGGTTTCGAAGCGCGCCACCACCGTATTGGCGGGAATGGCCACGTTCACCACGCGCACGCCATTGCCGCCTGCCTTGCAGGCAGCCGTCGACAGCACGGTGGAGCCGACGGTGCCAGGCGTGGCCTGGCCCACCGTTTGCGCGGTGCGCACGACTTCCTTCAGGCCGGCCGTGGCCGCGCCGATCTTGCCTGCAAAGCCCGTGCTCAGGTTGATCTGGCGCAAGCCGCTGACCCGGTCGGCCTGCAGCAGGGCCGGCGATTGCACCGCGCGGCCGGAACGCGCCGTGACGGGGCTGCGCACCGTGTGCACGCCATCGCTCCAGACCAGTGCGCCGTACTGCCAGACATTGTCGGCCGCCGTGGTGCGCGTCAAGGTCACCGTGAAGGACTTGGTTTCACCGGGCGCCAGCGTCAGCGAGGTGGGGGCGACGGCGATGCTGTAGCCGCTGATCGAGGCGCTGGCCGTGTAGGTGGCGCTGCTGCTGCCCACGTTGGTGACGCGGCGCGTGACCGTTTGCGTGCCCAGCACGTTGGCGATGGTGATCGACGGCATGTTCAGGTTGTAGCCCGCCAGGGTGCCGCCAGCGCACTCGGCTGTCATGCCGACGCCGCACATGTATTTCTTGTAGTCGGCCAGGCTGGCGTCGTACACGAGGCCCGGATCGCTGGCCTTGTTCGGCGTCACGTGGCCGGCGCCCTGGCCCCATGGCAGGATGCCGCGCGCGTCGCCCGCCTGGACATCGGGCAGGGTGGTGCTGCCTGTGGTCATCAGGGCGGACTTGATGGCGGCCGGGCTCCACGTCGGGTGCTGCTGGCGCAGCAGGGCGGCCAGGCCGGCCACGTGCGGGCTGGCCATCGAGGTGCCTTGCAGGAAGATGTAGGCTTGCGCCGGCACCAGGCTGCCATCTTGCACGGCATCGCGCTGGGCGCGCGACAGGGCTGGCGTGCCGCCGGCCAGGATGTCCACGCCAGGCGCCGTGACGTCCGGTTTCAGCAGGTTGGCATCGAACAGGTTCGGGCCGCGCGAGGAGAAATCGGCCACCACGGGAGCGGCCGGGCCGTTGCCGTTGGTGACGAAACGCGAGATGGCGGCCGTGGCCGCGCCCGTTTGCGCCTGGGCGTTGATCAGCGCGCCATCGGCGGCGCTGACATGCACGGCGGGCAGCACGTGCGGGTCGGCGACCAGGCCGATGCCCGTATCGACCAGCACCATGCCGACACCGCCCGCTTCCAGCACGGCCACGCCCTTGTCGGTGCGCGCCGTGGTGCCGCGCAGGCAGCTGACGACCTTGCCGGCAACCTTGGCCGGGTCCAGCAGGGCCACGCCGCCGTTGTCGCCTGCGCGGTAGCACAGGGCCAGTTTTTGCGCATCGGCGCCGGCCAGGCCCGCATCCTGCGCGCGGATCAGGGTAGTGGCGGGCAAGGGGGTGTAATTGAGCGACGAACCCGTGTACTTGGCGCCATTGCCCAGGGTGACGGTGGCCTGGTTGGCACGGTTGTGCGTCGACGCCGCCACGGTGGTGATCCATGGGCTGACGTGGGCCACCGTATTTGCCGGTCCCGCATTGCCGGCAGAGGCGGCAACGAAGACGCCCGCGTTCGAGGCATGCAGGAAGGCCTGTTCCACGGGGTCATTGACGACGCCGCCGCCGCTGATCGAGTAGTTGATCACGTGCACGCCATCGCGCACGGCCTTTTCGATGGCCGCCACGCTGTCGCCGCCGTAGCAGCCGTTCTTCGCGCCCGTGGCCTGGGTGGCCAGGTTGTACGACCAGCACACCTTGTAGACGGACAGGCGCGCGCGCGGGGCGATGCCGGAAATGGCGCCCAGCGGGGTGCCGTTGGCGCTGGCGGGCACGCCGCTGTTGCCGCCCGCGGTGGACGAGGTGTGCGTGCCGTGGCCGCCTTCACCGCTGGGGTCGCCCACGGAATCGCGCGGCGACGTGAATTCGCTCCAGTGCTGGATCTTGTCCGTTTCGGTCAGGCGCACGGCGTTGAAGTACTGGGCACCGATCAGCTTGTTGTTGCAATGGGCTTGCGTAAAACCTTCGCCCGTCTGGCAGGTGCCGTCCCAGCCGGCCGGCGGCGGACCGTAGGCCAGGGTGGCGTTCGCATCGAAGGTGGGGGTGCCGCTGGCATCGACCTTGTCGGCATACGACAGGTTTTCCGGCCACACGCCGCCATCGACGATGCCGATGATGATGTCTTCGCCCGCATGCTGCTTGCCGCCCAGCTGGTTCCACAGGCCGCCCGGCTGGTCCAGGCCCAGGAAGGTGGGCGTGTAGTTCGTTTGCAGCGCGCGCGGCTCGTCCGGGGCGATGCTGGCCACTTCGCCGCTCGCCTGCAGCTGGCGCACTTCGGCGTCGGTCAGCAGGGCGGAAAAGCCGTTGAGCACGATCTTGTACTGGTATTGCACGGGCGCGGCGGCGATGATGGCTTGCACGCGGGCCTGTTTCTGGTCGAGGTAGTCGCCATACAGCTGTACTTCGCTGCTGGCCAGGTCGAGGCGCGCGCCAGCCGCCGGCTGGGTGGCGTTCAAGCCGTCCACGGTGCCGGCGTAGGAGGCGATCGGTTGATCGGTGAGCTGCACGATGTAGGGACGGCGCAGGTCATCGGCGTGCGCGTTAAGGCTCAGGCTGGCAAACAGGCTGAGGATGGCCAGCGAGAGGGGACGCAGAGTCGGACGCAAGGTCGGGCGGAATGTCATGAATGGTTTCCTGGTAACGGTAGCGGGATCGGGATGGAACGCTTCAGGCTTGCTGGCGGCGGCGCGCGGCAAAGCCCACGGCGCCCAGGCCCAGCAGCAGCATGGCGTAGGTCGATGGTTCCGGCACCG
The DNA here is from genome assembly GCF_978021625.1 of Janthinobacterium foliorum. Classification (NCBI taxonomy): domain Bacteria; kingdom Pseudomonadati; phylum Pseudomonadota; class Betaproteobacteria; order Burkholderiales; family Oxalobacteraceae; genus Janthinobacterium; species Janthinobacterium foliorum. Next base: position 210,252 of record NZ_CDXDQE010000010.1, read on the forward strand.
AGGCGACGATATTGTCGAGCGCGAACTGGCCCTTGTTGGTGCTGAAGGCGCTGCAGCTGCCTGCCGTGTTGCAGCTGAAGCCGAAGAAGGCGACCGAGGCGAACTGCTGGCTGCCGAAGCTGGCGCTGGTGTCGTAATGCTGGAACTGGAAGTTGCCGCCGATGGGGCCGCCGAGCTGGTAGGTTTCGTACACGGAACTGCCGTCGGCGTAGAAGCCTTGCAGGCGCAGCAGGCCCGAGACGGCCGGATACGAGATGCCCTGGGCGTGGCCGATGAAGCTCGCATCGAAGCCCTGTACGCTGACCAGGCCGCCTGGCTGGCTGGCCTCCAGGAACAGGATGCCGTCGTTCAGCGCCGCATAGTAGTTGCTGCTGTTGTTGGTCGGGCAGGCGATATCGCAGGAATAGCGGTCGCTGCCGTCCAGGACGGCACCGACCAGGTCGCCAGGATTGGCGCCGGCGACGTTGGACTCGCCCGTCAGGCGAAAGCCGCCCGTCTCGAAGTAATCCGTGTGGCCGACAAAGGTATTGTCGAAATTGTTGAAGTCGATCACGCCGGCCATGGCGGCCGGGGCCATGCCGGCAGTCAGCGCCAGCAGGGTGGCGGCAGCGATGTGCTTGAGGGGGAACGTGGCCGGACGGCCTGATTGCGATTGCACGATACGAGTCATGGATCTTCCCTTGGTAGTTTTAAGGATGCAATATGTTTTGCGTCTTCTTCAATCCCTTGCCGTTGGCCGGATAAGACCAATCGGCAAAAAATTGATTTTTACTATAGCAAAAGATGCAATTCTGTTGTGCAATATTCTTTCAAATATAATTTGAAGGTTACAAATTTTGAATGAATAAAATTTATCTTTTACTATGAGAATTGAAACCGATAGTTACTTGTTTCCCAATTGAAAATAGTTGATTCCAGCTTGCCGGGTGCCGTTGGCGCACGCATCCTGCGGCACCGCCGCCACGCTGGCGCTGCGATGGTTTCCCGTGGAATTAGTTGTTCACAGTACAAATAAAAAGATTGTATTATCCATAAGCGGCATGGTAGGCTGGCGAGCATCAGGCAAGCGTGCGCCGCCTGTGCGTGGCCACCAGCCATGCACGTGGGCGCAATGTATTGAAGGCTAGTAAAAGGGGTATCCGGATGCATGCAGCACACAGGCAGGATTTCACGGCGGCGCGCCAGGCGCGTGGCTTTACATTGCTCGAACTGTTGGTCGTCATCGTCATCATCGGCTTGCTGGCGGCGTATGTCGGGCCCAAGTATTTCGCCCAGCTGGGCAAGTCCGAAGTCACGGTGGCCAAGGCGCAGATCGAGGCGTTTGAAAAATCGCTCGATACCTACCGTCTCGACGTGGGCCGTTATCCGACCACGGAAGAGGGCCTGGCCGCGCTGCTGGTCGCGCCCCCCACCGCCGGCACGCGCTGGAATGGCCCGTACCTGAAAAAAGCCGTGCCGCTCGATCCGTGGGGGCATGCGTACCAATACCGCGCACCCGGCAGCAAGGGCGAATACGATATCGTCTCCATGGGCAAGGATGGCCAGCCAGGCGGCAGCGGCGAGAATGCCGACATCAGCTCGCAATAACGCCAGCGTCACTTTTTCTCTACGGATACGCCATCATGCAGTTTGAAGTGCGCGCGCTTTCCACCGACCAGGCGGTGTCGACCCTGTCGACCTGCGTGATCGATGGCCGCGACGAAGCCGATGCGCGCCGCCAGGCCGAGGCGCGCGGCCTGTTCGTCAGCGCCATCCGTCCCGTGCGCGCCACGCCGTTCAGCGCCGCCGGGCGCCAGCGTGCGCGGGCCCTGCCGCTGCTGCTGTTCAGCCAGGAATTGCTGGCCCTGCTGAACGCCGGCCTGGGCATCGTCGAGGCGCTCGAAGCCCTGCTGGAAAAGGAAGGCGCGCCGGCCACGCGCAGCGTGCTCACGCGCCTGCTGGAAGGCTTGCGGGAAGGCAAACGCTTCTCCGCCGTGCTGGCAGAGCAGTCCGAACTGTTCCCGCCGCTGTACATCGGCATCGTCAAGGCGGCCGAAGGCACCAGCGACCTGCCGCGCGCGCTGTCGCGCTACATCGACTACCAGCAGCGCATCGATATCGTGCGCAGCAAGATCGTCAGCGCCGCCATCTATCCCGCCATCCTGCTGGCCGTGGGCGGCGGCGTCAGCGCTTTCCTGATCAGCTACGTGGTGCCCCGTTTCGCCGAGGTGTATCAGGGCGCGGGCCGCAACCTGCCATGGATGTCGCAAGTCATGCTCAGCTGGGGCCAGTTCGTCACCGAGCATGGCGTGCTGCTGCTGGCCGGCGTGGGCATCGCCGGCAGCGTCGTGGTCACGGCCGTGCGGCGCGTGCTGCGCAACGGCGGCGTGGCGCGCCTGCTGGCCAAATTGCCCGGCATCGGCGAGCGCGTGCGCATCTATGAATTGTCGCGCCTGTACCTGACCCTGGGCATGCTGTCCGAAGGGGGCATCACCATCGTGCAGGCCATTTCCACCGTGCAGGCGATGGTTTCACCGCGCATGCAGGCATCCCTGCAGCAGGCGCGTGGCGCCGTGGAGGCGGGCCAGCCCCTGTCGTCCGCGTTCGAGCAGCACCAGCTGACGACGCCGATTTCCCTGCGCATGCTGCGCGTGGGTGAGCGCACGGGCGACATGGGCCCCATGCTGACGCAGTCGGCGGCCTTTTATGACGGTGAAATCAGCCGCTGGATCGACCGTTTCACGCGCACCTTCGAACCCCTGCTCATGGCCGCCATCGGCCTGGTGGTGGGCGCCATCGTGATCCTGCTGTACATGCCCATCTTTGACCTGGCCGGCGACATTTCATGAACCAGATTTCCTCCCTGCCGGCGGCCGCGATCGACCCTGCGCTGATACAGCGCGCCCGCGTCCTGAGCCAGCAATCGAAGCGCAGCCTGGTCGAGGAATTGCAGCAGCTGAGCGGCGTCGATGCGCGCCAGGTGGTGCGCGAGCTGGCGCTGCCCTTCGGCCTGGACATGCTGGAAACGGCGGACATGCTGGCCATGGCGCCGGCGTTCGACCTGCTGCCGCTGTCGCAGGCGCTGGCGCGCCACAGCGTGCTGCTGCGCGCCGCCGACGGCCAGCTGCTGGGCGTGATCGCCGACCCGTTCGATCTCGACCTGCAAACCTGGCTGGCCGCCCGCGCCGGGCAGGGCGCGCTGGGCGTGCGCCTGGCGCTGCTGGCCGACATCGACGCCTATCTGTCGAAGCAGGAAGAGTCGGTGCGCGCCGTCGACAGCCTGCTGCCGGGCGCCGCCAGCGAGAACGGGCAAGCTCGGCGCGACGGCAAGACGGCCGCCGTGCTGTCGTTTGCCAGCGTCTCGGAAGCGGCCAGTCCCGCCGTCAAGCTGGTCAACTCGACCCTGTACGACGCGCTGAAGGCAGGAGCCTCGGACATCCACCTGGAAAGCACGGCCGGCGGCCTGGCCGTCAAGTACCGCGTCGATGGCGTGCTCGATCATGCCACCTCGGTCGACGGCATCGAAGTGGCGGAGCACATCATCTCGCGCCTGAAAGTGCTGGCCGAACTCGATATCGCCGAGCGCCGCGTGCCGCAGGACGGCAGCTTCCGCGTCGAGGCGGGCGGGCGCGACATCGACCTGCGCGTCTCCATCATGCCCAGCATCCATGGCGAGGATGCCGTCATCCGTATTCTCGACAAGCGCGCCATGATCGAAGCGTATGGCGCCCTGACGCTGGAAGCGCTGGGTTTTGACGCACCCTCGCTGGTGGCCTTGCGCACGCTGGCGCAGGAAGCGTATGGCATGCTGCTGGTGACGGGGCCGACCGGCTCGGGCAAGACCACCACCCTGTACGCGGCGCTGACGGAAATCCACAACGGACGCGAAAAGATCATCACCATCGAAGACCCCGTCGAATACCAGCTGCCCGGCATCCTGCAAATTCCCGTCAATGAAAAGAAGGGACTGACGTTTGCCAAGGGCTTGCGCTCCATCCTGCGCCACGACCCCGATAAAATCATGGTGGGCGAGATCCGCGACCGGGAGACGGCGGAAATCGCCGTGCAGTCGGCCCTCACGGGCCACCTGGTGCTGACCACCGTGCATGCGAACAATGTGTTCGACGTGTTCGGCCGCTTCACGCACATGGGCATCGATCCGTATGCGTTTGTCTCGGCCCTGAACGGCATCTGGGCGCAGCGCCTGATCCGCACGAACTGCCCCCATTGCGCCACGGAGTACACGCCGGACGACAGCGAACTGGCCAGCGTGGGATTGACGCGCGCCGAAGTAGCGGACTACCAGTTCAAGCAGGGCGCCGGCTGCGGCGACTGCCGCGGCACGGGCTACAAGGGCCGCCGCTCGATCGCCGAAATTCTCGTGCTGACCGATGAAATCCGCGAGCTGATCGTCGACAAGAAGCCGATCCGCCAGATTAAGGCGGCGGCGCACGCGAACGGCACGCGCAGCCTGCGCCTGGCGGCGCTGGAACTGGTGAAGCGGGGCGCCACCACCATCACGGAAATCAAGAGGGTCACCCTGCATGCGTAGAGGCTTGGGAAAATTGCGCGTGGGGCAGGGGCTGCGCCTGGGCGTGGCATCGGGCAGCGTGAGCCTGTGGCGCACCAGCCGCTGGCGCGCGCCCGCCTGGACCTTGCTGGCCGAACTGGCATATGTGCCGCAGAACGGCTTGCATGGCGATTTTGCGGCGATGGGACGAGCCCTTGAACAGCTGCTGCCCGAGGGCGAATACGCGGGCTGGCCGTTGTCCGTGGTGCTCGACGATGCGCTGGCGCGCCTGTGGCAGGTGGACCTGCCGCAGGGCGCCACGCGCCTGGCCGATATCGAGGCGGCCGCCGCGCTGCGTTTCCAGTCGCTGTATGGTGACGCGCCCGGATTGTGGCAAAGCGGCGCTGCTTGGACGCCGCGCACGCCCTTCTTTTGCGCCGTGCCGCGCGCGCTGCTGGCGCAGATCAGCCGCGTGGCGGCGCAGCGCAAGCTGGCGCTGATGTTCATCACGCCGCAATTTGCGCGCCACTGGAACCGCTGGCATGGCGCACTGCAGGCCGCGGCCTGGCTGGGACAAGCGCACGACGGCATGCTGACCCTGGGCGTGGTGCAGGACGGCGCCTTGCGTGCCGTGCGCGCGCTGGCCGTGCCGCCTGGCGCCGGCCCGGACTGGCTGGAGCAGACGCTGGCCCGCGAGGCATTGCTGCAAGGCGTGCCTGCGCCCGCCGCGCTGCAGTTGTGCGGCATGGCGCCTGCCCCCTGGCTGGCGCCGCGTCCTGCCGCGAAAGTGACTTGTTCGGCATTGCTGCCGGCGGCCGATGGCGCCTTGTCGCCCGCCGCGCTGCTGGCACACAGCGGGGGCATGGCATGACGCGCCCCGACATCGATTTCGCGCAACCCGGATGCGACGGAGGCCGGCAATGGCGCGTTTCGGCATCGATTTCGCGCACCCCGGATGCGGCGGAGGCCGGCCATGACGCGTTTCGACATCAATTTCGCGCAACCCGGATGCGGCGGAGGCCGGCCATGACGCGTTTCGGCATCGATTTCGCGCAACCCGGATGCGGCGGAGGCCGGCCATGACGCGTTTCGACATCGATTTCGCGCAACCAGGATGCGGCGGAGGCCGGCCATGACGCGTCTCGACATCGATTTCGCGCAACCCGGATGCGGCGGAGGCCAGCCGTGACGCGCCTCGACATCGATTTCGCGCAACCCGGATGCGGCGGAGGCCGGCCGTGACGCGTCTCGACATCGATTTCGCGCAACCCGGATGCGGCGGAGGCCGGCCATGACGCGTTTCGGCATCGATTTCGCGCAACCCGGATGCGGCGGAGGCCAGCCGTGACGCGTCTCGACATCGATTTCGCGCCGCCTGGCTGGCGGCGCAGCCTGTACCGCGTGCCGGCCTGGGTGTGGGTCTGTGGCGCGGCCGGCCTGGCATTGTGCGCGGCGGCCGCGTACGGCGGCAGCGCCGCGCTGCAGCGCCAGCACGTGCGCGAGGAGCAGCTGCTGCGCGCTCAGGAGCGCGTGGCGGCACTGGCGCAAGGGCCGGCGCCGGTGGCCGTCACGCCGATCGCGCCGGCACAGGCGGCGGCCGTGAACGCGGCCATCCAGCAATTGAATCTGCCGTGGCGCGACTTGCAGGATGCGCTGGCCAGCGCCACGCCGCCCGACATCGCGCTGCTGGCGCTGGAACCGGATGCGCGCAAGCGCGTGCTGAAGATCACGGCGGAAACGAAGAGCAGCGACGCCATGGTCGCCTACATCGCGCAGCTCAAGCAGCAGGAGCTGTTCGCTGGCCGCGCGCGGCTGCTGCGCCATGAAATCAATGAACTCGATCCGAACCGGCCATTGCGCTTTCAGGTCGAAGCCAGCTGGGGAGCGCCATGACAGCCATCGACATGAGCGCGCTGCGCCTGCAGGCGCAATTGCTGCTGCGCCGGGCCGGCGCGCCCGCCTGCATCGCCGTGGCGCTATGCGTGCTGGGCGTGGCCGGCGGCGTGTGGGCCTGGCAGCAGCGCGCCGTGGCGGCGCGGATGGAGGCGCGGCCCTTGCCCGCCCCGCCGGTGGGCGTGGTGGCCGTGGCGCCGGCGGCGACGGCAAACGACAACCTGGCCCGCTTCTATGCCACCCTGGGGCCGCAGCGCCACGCGGAACAGCAGGTCAAGCAGCTGTTCGACCTGGCGGCGAAGCATGGCCTGGTGCTGGCGCAGGGCGAATACAAAAGCAGCTACGACAAGGCCAGCCGCGTCGCCGCCTACCAGGTGACGTTGCCGCTGAAGGGCAGTTACGCGGCCGTGTGGCAGTTCGCGCTGCAGGCGCTGCGCGCCATGCCGTTCGCGTCGCTCGATGAACTGAGCTTTCGCCGCGAGCAGATCGCCGACACGCAGATCGAGGCGCGCTTGCGCCTGACGTTTTATTTGTCCGATGGATTGTCGGATGCATTGACCGACGCGCCTCCAGGCAGCGGGGGAGACGCGCCATGACGCCGCGGCATATCCTGATGCTGGCCGGCGTGCTGGGCGCGGGCGCCTTGCTGCTGTTTGGCGAGCGCCAGCCCGTGGCCGAGGTGGCCGAGGCGGTGGAGCGGGCCGTGGCGCCCGCGCGCGCGCGCGATGCCAGGCCGCAGGCGGCGCAGCCGGCCATCCTGGCGCTGCTGCCGCGCGGCGAGGTGGCGGGCGAGGATGGCGACACCTTTGGCGGCGCCGACGGCGTCTTCCAGAGCCAGAACTGGACCCCGCCCCCGCCGAAGACGGTGGCCGTGGCCGCCCCCCCTCCGCCGCCGCCGATGGCGCCGCCCCTGCCGTTCGTCTACCTGGGCAAGGCGGCCGCCGACGGCGCCTGGGAAGTATTCCTGTCGCGCGCCGACAAGACGTATATCGTGCGCGCCAATACCGTCATCGATGGCGCCTACAAGGTCGTGGCGATCGCGCCGCCTGTCATGACGCTTACTTATCTGCCGTTGAACCAGGTTCAGCAGCTCAACATTGGAGTACTCGAGTGATGTCCCGTTCCTTTTCATCGGCGCTGCTGCTGGTCCTGCTGGCCGGCTGCGCCGGGCAGCAGGCCTACCGCGACGGGCGCGAGCTGATCGCGCAAGACCAGGTGCCGGCCGGCCTGCAAAAACTCCAGGAAGCGCTGCAGCAGGACCCCGGCAATGCGCAGTATCGCAGCGCCTATCTGCAGGCGCGCGAGCGGGCCACCGGCGCCCGCTTGCAGCAGGCCGAGCGCCAGGCGCAGGCCGGGCAGGGCGAGCTGGCCCGCGCGTCCTTCCTCAGCGTGCTGGAAATCGATGCGCAGAACGAGCGCGCCAACAGCGGCTTGCGCGCGCTCGAGCGCGAACAGCGCCAGGGCAAGCTGCTGGCCGAAGCGCGGAACGACGTCGAGGCCAAGCGCTATGACCCGGCGCGCCAGCGCCTGAACGCCATCCTCACCGAGCAGCCCAGCCACGCCGGCGCGCGCGCGCTGCTGCGCGACGTCGACGAGAAAACCGCGCCGCCCGTGGTGGAGTCGGGCCTGGCCAAGTCGTACAAGCAGCCGATCACCATCGAGTTCCGCGACGCGCCGCTAAAGCAGGTGTTCGAGCTGATTGCGCGCCGCTCGGGCCTCAATTTCGTCTTTGACAAGGACGTCAAGGCGGATGCGAAAACGTCGATCTTCCTGAAAAACAGCACGGTGGAATCGGCCGTCTACTTCCTGCTGGTGACGAACCAGCTGGAACAGCAGGTGATGGATGCGAACACCATCCTGATCTATCCGAACGTGGCGGCGAAATTGAAGGAGTACCAGGAGGTCCTGGTGAAAACCTTCTTCCTGGCGAACGCGGACGCCAAGCAGGTGGCCAACACGCTCAAGACCATCCTGAAGACGCGCGACGTGGTGGCCGATGAAAAGCTCAACCTGGTCATCGTGCGCGACACGCCCGAGGCGATTCGCCTGGCCGAGCGCCTGATCGCGCTGCAGGACGTGCCGGAAGCGGAGGTGGTGCTGGAACTGGAAATCCTCGAAGTCAAGCGCAGCCGCCTGCTGGAGCTGGGCGTGGCCTGGCCGACGAGCCTGACCCTCACGCCGCTCTCCACCTCGGGCGGCGCGGGTCTGACGATCAATGACTTGAATAACCTGAACCAGCGCACCATCGGCGTGAGTGACCTGTCCGTCACGGCGAACGCCAAGAAGACGGATGGCGATGCGAATATCCTGGCCAATCCGCGCATCCGCGTGCGCAACCGCGAAAAGGCGAAATTCGTCATCGGCGACAAGGTGCCCGTGATTACCACCACCATTTCGCCTGGCACGGGCGGCTTCGCCTCCGAGTCGATCAGCTACCTGGACGTGGGCCTGACGGTCAATGCCGAACCGACCATTTATCTGAACAACGAAGTGGGCATCCGCATTTCGCTCGAGGTCAGCAACCTGGGCGCGGCCACCATCACCAAGAGCGGCTCGACCCTGTACCAGATCGGCACGCGCCAGGCGTCGACCATGCTGCAATTGAAGGATGGCGAAAACCAGGTGCTGGCTGGCCTGATCAACAATGAAGAGCGCAGCGCCGGCAACAAGGTGCCGGGCCTGGGCGACATTCCCGTGCTGGGCCGCCTGTTCGGCAGCAGCAAGGATGACAGCCAGAAGACGGAAATCGTGCTGTCGATCACGCCGCACCTGGTGCGCACGGTGCAGCGTCCGGAAGCGAAGGAATCGGAATTCTCGGCCGGTACGGAAGGCAGTTTCCGCCGCCGTCCCGACATGGCGGCCAAGGCCCCCACGCAGATGCCGGGCACGGTGATCGTGCGTTCCGGTCCGTCCGCCGTCGGCATGCAGCCGGCGCCGCCGCAGCCGATGATGACGCCGGGGCAGCTGCCCGCGCCGCTGCAGCCGCAGCCGCAAACGGTGCCTGCGCCGGAAGTGTCGCCCTCGCCATCGCCCGACGCGGCGTCGCCCCTGCCGATATCGTCCGGCCAGCCGGTGCCGCTGCAAGCGGCGCCGTTGCCGCTGTCGTCAAGCCAGCCCGTGCCGGTGGCGCAGCCGCCCGCCAAATGAGACTGGCGCATGCACAGCGGGGGCGGGGCGGCTTCACCCTGATCGAGCTGCTGGTGACGCTGGCCATCCTCGGCGTGCTGGGCACCCTGGTGGTGCCCGTGACGCAGGTGGCCATGCAGCGGCGCCAGGAGCAGGATTTGCGCCGCGCGCTGCGCGATATCCGCCAGGGCATCGACGCGTACAAGCGCGCCGGCGACGAGGGGCGCATCGTGCGCTCGCCCGACGCCAGCGGCTACCCGAAAAGCCTGGACCTGCTGGTGGCCGGCGTGGCGGAGCAGCGCAATCCCAAGCGCAGCAAGATATTCTTCCTGCGCCGCGTGCCGCGCGACCCGTTCAATGCGGATGCCAGCCTGACGGATGCCCAGACCTGGGGCAAGCGCAGCTACGCCAGCGAGGCGGACGAGCCGCGCGAGGGAGACGATGTGTACGATGTGTATTCAACGTCCGGCAAGACGGGCTTGAATGACGTGCCTTACCGCAAATGGTGAACCATGCCTGCCCATGACCGCAGCGCCCGCGTGCGCGGCTTTACCCTGATCGAACTGCTGGTGGTGCTGGGCATCGTGGCTTTGCTGCTGACCCTGGCCGTGCCCCGCTATTTCCCCAGCCTCGACAAGGCCAAGGAAACCGTACTGATGGACAACTTGCGCAATCTGCGCATGACCATCGACCAGTACCACGGCGATACGGGCCGTTACCCGGAGTCGCTGGAGCAGCTGGTGGAGAAGAAATACCTGCGCGCCATGCCCATCGATCCCATCACGGATAGCGATGCCAGCTGGGTCATCGTGCCGCCGCCCGACGATACGCCGGGGCAGGTGTATGACGTGAAGAGCGGCGCGCCGGGCAAGGACCGCAGCGGCGTGCCATTCGCCGACTGGTAGCGGCAATGCATGCTACTGCACGCCGCCAGCGCGGCTTCACCTATCTTGGGCTGATCATCCTGGTGGCCATCCTGGGCCTGGTGGGCGCGGCCGGCCTGAAGATGGGTTCGCTGCTGCAGCGCCAGGCTGCCGAGCAGGAGCTGCTCGATATTGGTGCGCAATTTTCCGACGCCCTCTATAGCTACGCCGCCGCCACGCCGGCGGGGCAGCCGCAACAGCCGCCGAATCTGGCCGCCTTGCTGCGCGATCCCCGTTTCCCCCAGGTGCGCCGGCATTTGCGCAAGCTGTTCGTCGATCCCATCACGGGGCGCGCCGAGTGGGGTCTGGTGTACCAGCCCGGCAGCAATGGCATCATTGGCGTGTACAGCCTGTCGAAGGCGGCGCCATTAAAAGTCGGGAACTTCGAGGCGCGCTTCACGGGTTTTGAAGGCAAGGCGCATTTTTCGGAGTGGCACTTCATGCTCGACGCGCAGGCACAAGCCGCGCAAGGGGCCGCCGCGTCCACCGTGCCGGCAGGGGAAGTGCCAGCCGACGCGCCTGTCGTGCAGGCGCCATCGTTGTTTTCCAGGCCTGTTGCTCCACCGCAAGAAGAGCCGCCGCCAGAGCCCGTTGAACAGCCTGAACCGCCAAATCCTGCCGAAAACGTGGCCGAGCCTGCGGTTTTGCCATAAAAACGGGCAAAAAACTGATCAATGCCTGAGTAACTATTTTCGGTGGGAAAGTAGCAGCGCTAGGCAAATATTTCGCATTGAAAATAGTTATCCCAAACGAAACTTCGATAAAATATTTATAAGTAATTTGATGCATTTATGCTACCATCCTCATCAGTACTTCCGGTACTAAAACTATTGGTGGCATGCGCATTGCAGCCATAAATTACTTTTTGAGGGATAAACTATGAAATTGAAATTTATCGCTGCAGGCATTCTGGCAGCAGCATCGTTCAGCGCGTCGGCAGCAACCTACGACTTGGGCATCCTGGACCCAACCGGTTCCGATACCCTGTCGGCCATTACGACGAAGTTTGCCGCGAATTCCGCGGTAGATGATTTCTGGACCTTCACGCTGATCACTCCATCGTCGGCCTCGTTTGGCGCACTGCAAACGTTCTCCGTCGTCGAAGGCGCCATCAAGGATTTCTCGGCAACCTTGCTGGGCTACGGCAACCTGACGAACACCAGCTCGGCTGGCATCCAGAGCCTGAGCTGGGATGGCCAGTTGAACGCCGGCTCGTACACCGTGCACGTCACGGGCCTGACGGGTCTGAAAAATGCAGCCTACCTGGGTTCCGTCTCGGCACTGCCAGTGCCAGAGCCAGAAACCTACGGCATGCTGCTGGGCGGCCTGGCGCTGGTTGGCGCCGTGGCCCGCCGCCGCGCCAAGAAAGCTGTTTAAGCTTTCCGCGTCATGTAAAAAAAACCCGCCTCGGCGGGTTTTTTTTCGTCTGACTCATCCGGGCAAGGCAAGGCCCTGATAAGTCAGGATGCCAGTACGGCGAGACGCTGTGTCATAGACAGCATGCGCAGGGCCAGGCGCCAAATCGAGGACGCTACGTCAGCACGGCAAGCCGCTGGCGTCATCGGCGGCGCCTTATACAGCATGGGCAGGGCCAGGCGCCAAGTCGAAGATAGTACGCGAGTACGGCAAGACGCTGGCGTCATCCGCGGCGCCATAGACAACATGCGCAAGGCCAGGCGCCAAGTCGAAGACAGTACGCGAGTAAGGCGGGACGCTGGGCAAGCCGCTGGCGTCATCGGCGGCGCCTTACACAGCATGGGCAGGGCCAGGCGCCAAGTCGAAGACAGTACGCGAGTACGGCAAGACGCTGGGCAAGCCGCTGGCGTCATCGCCAGCGCCATAGACAACATGCGCAGGGCTAGGCGCCAAGTCGAAGACAGTACGCGAGTACGGCGAGACGCAGGCAACAACGCCCTGCGCATGTTGTCAGGCGCTGCGCTTGAAGTCGCGGAAGCGGAAGCCACCAATGAACAGCGTGGCAAAGTACGCCGCGCCGCACAGGGCCACCACCAGCGCCAGGGCGCCGGCCCGCAGCAGCGGATGGGCTTGCATGGCGATCCAGTCGATGCGCGTGGCGCCCAGGATGGCCACGCCGCCCATCACGACGAGTGCCGGCAGCAGGCGCAGGAAGAACTTGGCCCAGCCCGGTTTCGGCTGGTAGATGCCGCGCTTGCGCAAGCCCCAGTACAGGAAGCTGGCGTTCAGGCAGGCGCCCAGGCCGATCGACAGGGCCAGGCCGGCCACGGCGATATACGGCACGAACAGCAAATTCATCAATTGGGTGGCGATCAGCACGCCGATGGCGATCTTCACGGGCGTGCGGATGTCCTGGCGCGCATAGAACGCGGGCGCCAGGGTTTTCACGAGGATGATGCCGATCAGGCCCAGGCTGTAGGCCACCAGCGGCTGCGTCGACATGGTTACGGACTCGGCCGTGAACTTGCCATAGTGGAAGAGGGTGGCGATCAGCGGCGTGGCCAGCGTCGCCATGCCGACGGCGGCGGGCAGGGCTAGCAGGAAAGTCAGGCGCAAGCCCCAGTCCAGCAGGGCCGAGTATTCCGTCTTGTCGCCATCCACGTTCGCCTTCGACAGGCTGGGCAGCAAGATGGTGCCCAGGGCCACGCCCAGCATGGCCGTCGGGAATTCCATCAGGCGGTCCGCATACGACAGCCAGGAAATGCTGCCTTCAGCCAGGCGCGAGGCGATGCTGGTATTGATCATCAGGCTGATCTGCGCTGCCGAGACGGCGAACACGGCCGGCCCCATTTTCTTCAGCACGCGGCGCACGCCGCCGTCTGACAGGCCGATGGCGGGATTGATCGACAGGCGCGGCAGCATGCCGATCCTGATCAGCGCGGGAATCTGCATGGCCACTTGCAGCAGGCCGCCGGCGAACACGGCGATCGCCATGGCATAGATCGGCTGTTTCAAGTGGGGCGCCAGGAACAGCGAGGCGGCGATGAACGACAGGTTCAGCAAGACGGGGGTGAAGGCGGGAATCTTGAATTCGCGCCAGGTGTTCAAGATGCCGCCGGCCAGGGCCACGAAGGACATGCAACTAATATAAGGGAACATCAGGCGCGTCATCCACACGGCCGCATCGAATGCGCCCGGGTCCTTGTTCAGGCCGGTGGCGATCACATACACGAACCACGGCGCGCCGACGATGCCGATGGCCGACACGAGCAGGGTGGCCCAGACCAGGGTGGTGGCCACGTGGTCGGCCAGCTGCTTGCTGGCTTCCTGGCCATGCTGGTTCTTGTATTCCGACAAGATCGGCACGAAGGCTTGCGAGAATGCCCCCTCGGCAAACAGGCGGCGCAACAGGTTGGGGATGCGGAAGGCAACAATGAAGGCGTCCGTGTAGGCGCCGGCGCCGAAAGCGCGGGCGAACAGGCTTTCACGCAATAAACCGGTTACACGGGACAGCATGGTCATGCTGGAAATGGCGGCGAGGGTTTTAAGCAAGTTCATGGGGGCAGATTATAGCCGGGCGCGGTGCCGGGAAACGGTTAAAATATGGTAACAATTGCTGCCGATTCCCCCTTGCCAGCCCCATTTTCACGTGTTTTTGGCGTGACACACGGTTTTTTGATTTGCCCCCGCTTGAAAATATCGCTATAATCGAAGGCTGTACAGAATTCTGTTACGCAGACACTAATGTTTGACAGGCACTGGTTTGGCACACATGGTTCGGCAGACGCACAGAACGCACCGGTTGGCAAACACTAATGTTTGCAAACGCACTTTGACCCTGTTTTAGGAAATTCCATGGCAAATACCGCACAAGCGCGCAAACGCGCTCGTCAAGCAGTTAAGCAAAACGCACACAATTCGTCCCAACGTTCGACCTTGCGCACGGCTATCAAAGCTGCTCGCAAAGCGATCCAGGGCGGCGACAAGGCAGCTGCTGCTGCAATCTTCCAAGCATCCGTGTCGACCATCGACCGTATCGCTGACAAGAAGATCATCCACAAAAACAAGGCAGCTCGCCATAAGAGCCGTCTGGCAGCTGCTTTGAAAGCACTGTCCGCTTAATATTCGCCAGCAGGCAAGCCGCCAAGGCGGTCTTGTCTGTGCCGGTACGCTGGCACTGGTTGAAAAGCAAAAACCCGCAGATTCATTCTGGCGGGTTTTTTCGCGTGCGCGCACGCTTTTCATGGCCGCGCGCGGCCACGCGACATGTTTGCCTAGCGGGCCGCCGGCAAATTGCCGATATTCATGCCCGGCTTGATATTGCGCTGCTTGAACCAGCCCAGGTGCATTTCCAGCGCATAGCGCACGGGCACGGTTTTGCTCGAGCAATGGCTGTCGAGGGTGTGCGGCTGCATGTCCTCGATATTGACGATCTTGCCGCTGGCATCGATAAAGGCCACGGACAGGGGCAGCGGCGTATTCTTCATCCACATGCATTGCGTGGCCGGCGCGCCGAAAACAAACAGCATGCCCGCATTCACCGGCATTTTTTCGCGGTACATCAAGCCTTGCTCGCGCTGCTCTTCCGTGGCAGCCACTTCCGCCTGGATCAGGTGCATGCCCGCCGACAATTGCAGATTTTTGCCGGGCTGCGCCTGGGCTTGCGCCTGGCTCATGCCGGTGCAGGTCAGCACGGCGACGGACGTGCCGAGATACATACCGAGATTGCTGAGGAGATTTTTCATGGGGCTGGGCAATGGCAATCGAAGCGGCGATTAAGCCATGCTGGTGCGCGCCAGGTCAAGCACGCCGCCCGGCGGCAGGGAAAGCGTGGGGTGGCAGCAACAAGCACGCCGCCGTCACCCACGCAATAAGAAGCTTGCTTCGCTTGCTTGCCTACTTCGCCGGTTTGGCTTCGTCGGCGGCTGGCTGTTTCGCCTTGCGTGCCTGAGGAATCAGGCGCTGCGGCGCATCGGTGGCGGCGGAGGCCTTGGTCGAGGCGGCTGAACGCGCGGCATCCGTCGCGGCGGAGGCCGCGCTCGTCGCCGAGGCTGGAGGTGCCGGCTTGCTGGCGTCAGTGGCGGCCGATGCATGGCTGGCAGCCGATGCCGGGGATGGCTTGCTCGCGTCCGTCGCTGCCGAAGCGTGCACTTGTGCGCCCGATTGTGCGAACGCGGCGCCGGCCAGCAGGGTTGCCGCCATGGCCAGGATTGCTTTTGTCATCATCGTTCCTTTTTACTAAGTGAAGGTGGAATGATTTTAATGCATTATCTAAAAATAAATAATGCTTATTGGCAAAAGCCGGCATGCATGGCTGTTTTTTTTTGCGATATTTACGCCTTGCCGATGCCGTCGACGGGCACTTCGCACCATTCGCCGGGCAGCAAGGGGTGGCTGGCCAGCGAAAACGGGCCGATGGCGCTGCGCACCAGGCGCAAGGTGGGCAGGCCGACGGCCGCCGTCATGCGCCGTACCTGCCGGTTTTTTCCTTCCTTCAGGGTGATCGCCAGCCATGACGTGGGCTTGTCCGCGCGCGCGCGGATGGGCGGATGGCGGGGCCACAGCCAGTCCGGCTCGGCGATGCGCACGGCCTTGCACGGTTTCGTGATGAAGTCGCCCAGGTCCAGCGGCGCTTGCAGGCGCGCCAGGCTGGCCGCATCGGGCACGCCATCGACTTGCACCAGGTAGGTTTTCGCTTCCTTGCGGTCCGGGTGGCTGATCTCGTGCTGCAGGCGGCCGTCGTCCGTCAGCAGCAGCAAGCCTTCGCTGTCGGCGTCGAGCCGGCCGGCCGGGTAGATGCCTGGAATGGTCAAATGGTCGGCCAGGGTGGCGCGGCCTTCCTGCGGCGAAAACTGGCACAGGACCTGGAATGGTTTATTGAAGAGAATGAGTGGCATGCGGATGACGTGTTAGTGAGGCAAGCAATAAATGGCGAATGGCGAATGGCGGCTGGGCGGCGCCGCAAAAGCGTGGCGCCTAGTAGGATACTGGTGCATAATATGAAATGTTTTGTCTTATATCTTATAGAAGACTGCAGCGACATGGCGATCCGCTTCCTTGATGCGGCGGCCGGCATGGCGATACGCATGGCCCGGGTGTGCTTTCCCTGCTAAAGTGCGTTGTTGCCGCCATGTCCGCACTTGTTTTTTGTAAACTCTGCAACCGCAGAGCGCGCTGCCGGCCCGTGTCGCCTGCCTGCGGTGTGTCCCACTTCGGAGATCACGATGTATCAACATATCACTGTACCTGCTGACGGCCAAAAAATCACCGTCAACGCCGATTTTTCGCTGAATGTACCAGATAATCCAGTCATTCCCTTCATCGAAGGCGATGGCACGGGCATCGATATCAGTCCGGTCATGATCAAGGTGATCGACGCCGCCGTGGCCAAGGCCTATGGCGGCGCGCGCAAGATCAGCTGGATGGAAATCTATGCGGGCGAGAAATCGACGACAGTGTACGGTCCCGATGTGTGGCTGCCGGAAGAAACGCTGGACGTGCTGAAAGACTACGTCGTCTCCATCAAGGGGCCGCTGACCACGCCCGTCGGCGGCGGTATCCGTTCGCTCAACGTGGCGCTGCGCCAGCAGCTGGACCTGTATGTCTGCCTGCGCCCCGTGCGCTACTTCACGGGCGTGCCGTCGCCCGTGAAAGAGCCGGAAAAGACGGACATGGTGATCTTCCGCGAGAACTCGGAAGACATCTATGCCGGCATCGAATACCAGCAGGGTTCCGAGGGCGCGAAAAAACTCATCGATTTCCTCGTCAAGGAAATGGGCGTGTCGAAGATCCGCTTCCCGAACACCTCCGGCATCGGCATCAAGCCCGTGTCCATCGAAAGCACGGAACGCCTGGTGCGCAAGGCCATCCAGTATGCGATCGACAATGACAAGCCGTCCGTGACGATCGTGCATAAAGGTAACATCATGAAGTACACGGAAGGCGGCTTCCGCGACTGGGCGTATGCGCTGGCGCAAAAGGAATTCGGCGCCGAGCTGATCGATGGCGGCCCCTGGTGCAAGTTCAAGAACCCGAAGACGGGCCGCGATATCCTCATCAAGGACTCCATTGCTGACGCGTTCCTGCAACAGATCCTGCTGCGTCCGGCCGAATACAGCGTCATCGCCACCCTGAACCTGAACGGCGACTATATTTCCGACGCGCTGGCGGCGCAAGTGGGCGGCATCGGCATCGCGCCCGGCGCCAACCTGTCCGATTCCGTCGCCATGTTTGAAGCCACGCACGGCACGGCGCCGAAATACGCGGGCAAGGATTACGTGAACCCCGGTTCGCTGATCCTGTCGGCGGAAATGATGCTGCGCCACATGGGCTGGCTGGAAGCGGCCGACCTGGTGATTTCCGCCATGCAGAAATCCATCGCCTCGAAGCGCGTCACCTACGACTTCGCGCGCCTGATGGAGGGCGCCACGCAAGTGTCGTGCTCGGGCTTCGGCGAAGTGATGATCGAGCACATGTAGCAGCAAGTCTGCAGGGCGCCGCGCGCCCTGCGGGCGAAAAAAAACCCCGTTTGACAACGGGGTTTTTCACATCTGAGGGCCGGCGATGCTTAGGCTGCTTGGATGTTGGAAGCTTGCTTGCCTTTAGGGCCTTGCGTGACTTCGAATTGAACTTTTTGACCTTCTTTGAGGGTCTTGAAACCGTTCATGTTGATTGCGGAGAAGTGAGCAAACAAATCTTCGCCGCCGTCATCTGGGGTGATGAAGCCAAAACCTTTGGAATCATTGAACCACTTAACTGTACCTGTTGCCATAAAAAGAACTTTCAAAATTAAAACAAATCACACGAGCCATAAAAGCAAGAAGCTTCTTGCCCCCTCCTCGACGTCTCACTTCTTATCAAGCTGTACATTACTGCAACAGTCGATACAGCATTGTTGGCGGAATAAATAATGAAGTCAAGCGCTTTTCCATCGATATTGCCAAATTCTTCACGACGACCAAAAAAGCAACTCTTGATTTTGACAGCAAGGTCGCCATCTGCGCAGTATTAAGAAAACGCGTAAGATTGAAAACAATTGGAAAGGCGTAGATATTGCGCATGACAACCACTGTGAAAGCATTAGAATAAGCGTATGGCAACCAAGCACGACACAGAAACCCTGCTGGAGCGGCAGGTGCTGAAGCCGCCACCGCTCTACCAGGTGGCCTTGCTCAATGACGATTACACCCCGATGGAATTTGTGGTGGCGATCATTCAGGAGTATTTCAACAAGGACCGTGAAACGGCGACGCAAATCATGCTCAGTGTTCATCGCTACGGCAAAGGAGTGTGCGGCGTGTTCTCTAAAGATATAGCGTGTACCAAAGTGGAGTTCGTTTTAACGCATGCGCGCAAGGCGGGGCACCCCCTGCAGTGCGTGATGGAGGAAGTATGATTGCGCAGGAATTAGAAGTAAGTTTGCACATGGCGTTTGTCGAAGCTCGGCAGGCACGGCACGAATTCATCACGGTTGAGCATTTATTGCTGGCACTGCTGGATAATCCCTCCGCAGCTGAGGTATTGCGTGCCTGCGCGGTCAATATTGAAGACCTGCGCAAGACCCTCACCAATTTCATCGGCGATAACACGCCGACCGTGCCTGGCACGGGCGAAGTCGACACTCAGCCGACGCTTGGTTTCCAGCGCGTGATCCAGCGCGCCATCATGCATGTCCAGTCCGCCTCGAATGGCAAGAAGGAAGTTACCGGCGCCAACGTGCTGGTGGCCATCTTCGGCGAAAAGGATTCGCACGCGGTCTACTACCTGCACCAGCAGGGCGTGACGCGCCTGGACGTGGTCAATTTCATCTCGCACGGCGTGCGCAAGGACCAGTCGACCGAAAGCGCAAAAGCTTCCGAAGGCGTGGAAGAAGCGCCCGTCGACGGCCAGCCGAAGGAAAGCCCGCTCGACCAGTTCACGCAAAACCTGAACAAGGCGGCTGCCGAAGGCAAGATCGACCCGCTGATCGGGCGCGAGGACGAAGTCGACCGCGTGATCCAGATCCTGTGCCGCCGCCGCAAGAACAATCCGCTGCTCGTCGGCGAGGCGGGCGTGGGCAAGACGGCGATCGCCGAGGGCCTGGCCTACCGCATCACGCAAAGCGATGTGCCGGAAATCCTGCAGAATGCCGTCGTGTATTCGCTGGACATGGGCGCCTTGCTGGCCGGCACCAAATACCGCGGTGACTTCGAACAGCGCCTGAAAGCCGTGCTGAAACAGCTGAAGGACAATCCGAACGGCATCCTGTTCATCGACGAGATCCACACCATCATCGGTGCGGGCTCGGCCTCGGGCGGCACGCTGGACGCATCCAACCTGCTGAAACCGGCGCTGGCGAACGGCCAGCTCAAGTGCATCGGCGCGACCACCTACACGGAATTCCGCGGCGTGTTCGAGAAAGACCATGCGCTCTCCCGCCGCTTCCAGAAAGTGGACGTCAACGAACCGACCGTCGAGCAAACCGTGCAGATCCTGCGCGGCCTCAAGTCGCGCTTCGAAGAGCACCATGGCGTGAAATACTCGGCCTCGGCCTTGTCGACGGCGGCGGAACTGGCGGCGCGCTTCATCAACGACCGCCACCTGCCCGACAAGGCGATCGACGTCATTGATGAAGCGGGCGCGGCGCAGCGCATCCTGCCGAAGTCGAAGCAGAAGAAAACCATCGGCAAGGCCGAGATCGAGGACATCATCGCCAAGATCGCCCGCATTCCGCCGCAAACGGTCAACCAGGACGACCGCAGCAAGCTGCAGACCATCGACCGCGACTTGCGTAACGTGGTGTTCGGGCAAGATCCTGCCATCGACGCACTGGCTTCGGCCATCAAGATGGCCCGTGCCGGCCTGGGCAAGACGGACAAGCCGATCGGCTCCTTCCTGTTCTCCGGTCCTACCGGCGTGGGCAAGACCGAGGTGGCGAAACAGCTGGCTTTCATCCTCGGTATCGAGCTGATCCGTTTCGACATGTCGGAATACATGGAACGCCACGCCGTCAGCCGCCTGATCGGCGCGCCGCCGGGCTACGTCGGCTTCGACCAGGGCGGCCTGCTGACGGAAGCGATCACCAAGAAGCCGCATGCGGTCTTGCTGCTCGATGAAATTGAAAAAGCCCATCCGGACATTTTCAATATCCTGCTGCAAGTGATGGATCATGGCACCTTGACGGACAACAATGGCCGCAAAGCCGATTTCCGCAACGTGATCATCATCATGACGACGAATGCCGGCGCGGAAAGCTTGCAAAAGACGTCGATCGGCTTCACCAACTCGAAGCAGGCTGGCGACGAGATGGCCGACATCAAGCGCATGTTCACGCCGGAGTTCCGCAACCGTATCGATGCGACCATCAGCTTCCGCGCGCTGGACCAGGAAATCATCCTGCGCGTGGTCGACAAGTTCCTGATGCAGCTGGAAGAACAGTTGCACGAGAAAAAGGTCGAAGCGGTCTTCACGGAGAAGCTGCGTACCTTCCTCGGCAAGAAAGGCTTCGACCCGCTGATGGGCGCGCGTCCGATGGCGCGTTTGATCCAGGACATGATCCGCAAGGCGCTGGCCGACGAACTGTTGTTCGGCCGCCTGGTCACCGGCGGCAAGGTCACGGTCGACCTGGACGACAAGGACCAGGTCTTGCTGGAATTCCCGGAACCGCCTGACGCGGCGCCAACGGCTGCACCGGAAACGGTGGAAGTGGAGTAATCGCTGCAGCCCAGACGCCAGGCAAAAAAACCCGCCCACGCAAGTGGCGCGGGTTTTTTTACGTCCGTACATCCGGCAATGTGCATGAAACTGTTGTGTAAATAGCCTTGTTTAAAAATAGGTATTGCTTTTACGTAAGCTATGCAAGAATCATGTTCGCGATGTCGGCCACGCTCCACGTCGTTGCGTTTCCACGACCATTCATAGCTTGTTTTGAAGACAGACTGCTCACATGAAAATTTCCCGTACTCTCGCTCTCCTGTTGTGCTCCGCCGGCTTGCTGGGCAGCGCCACCGCTGCGCCTGCCGCCGCCGGCAGTTATTTCCGCTTTCCTGCCGTGCGCGGCGATACCGTCGTATTTACCGCCGAAGGCGACCTGTGGAAAAGCAATCTCCATGGCGGCGCGGCGCAGCGCCTGACCACCCATCCCGGCTATGAAACGAACGCGGCGATTTCGCGCGATGGCCAGTGGCTGGCATTTTCGGCTTCCTACGAGGGCGCGCAGGAAGCGTATGTGATGCCGCTGGCAGGCGGCTTGCCGCGCCGTATCTCATATGACAATGGCGGCGTGCTGGTGCTGGGCTGGACGGCGCAGGGCGAAGTGCTGGTGAGCACGCAAAATACGGATGGTCCTGCCTCGCGCCGCATCGTCGCCGCCATCGATCCCGTGAAGCAGACGCGCCGCGTGTTTCCCGTGGCTGACGCGAACGACGCCGTGCTCGACGATGCCGGCACCACCCTGTACTTCACGCGTTTCGGCCTGGCCATGACGAACGACAATGTGCGCAATTACCGCGGTGGCGCGCACGCCACCCTCTGGCGCTATGACCTGGGCGGCAAGGCTGAAGCCGTGCCCATGCACAAGGATGCCGCGGTGTTGGCCGGCAACAACAAGCGTCCCATGTGGTGGCAGGGCCGCGTCTATTACATCAGCGACGAGGGCGGCAGCGACAATCTGTGGAGCATGCTGCCCGACGGTTCCGATCGCCGCGCGCTGACCGCGCACACGCAGTGGGACGTGCGCAATGCATCCCTGGGCGACGGCAAGATCGTCTACCAGCTGGGGGCGGACTTGCACGTGCTCGACCTGGCCGCACCGGCGGCGGCAGCCACCTCGCAGCCGCTGGCCATCAGCCTGGTGTCCGACTTCGACCAGCAGCGCGCGCGCCAGATCCGCTCGCCGCTCGATACCTTGAGCAATGTGCAGCTGTCCGGCAAGGATGAGCGCATCATCCTCACCGCCAGGGGCCGTGTCAGCATCGCCGGCACGGGCAGCCAGCGCAGGGTCGACATCGCCATACCGGAAGGCGCCCGCGCGCGCGACGCGGTTTTCTCCAGCGATGAAAAATCCGTCTTCGCCATCGTCGACACGAGCGGCGAAAATGAAATCTGGAAGTTTGCCGCCGACGGTTCCGGCAAGGGCGAGCAGCTGACGACGCAGGGCAACAACCACCGCTGGAAACTGTATCCGTCGCCGGACGGGCGCTGGCTGGCGCACACGGACAAGAAGGGCCGCTTCTGGCTGCTGGACCTGGCGACAAAAGGCAACCAGCTGATCGATGACGCGGGCAAGGCGGGCGTGGACAAGCACGACGAAGTGCAATGGTCGCCCGACAGCCGCAACCTGGCCATCGTGCGCGTGGCCAGCAACGAGCAGCGCGAGCAGATCGGCGTGTACAACCTCGCCGCGAAACAGCTGCAGTTCGTCACCAGCGACCGCTACACGTCCGGCTCGCCCGTGTTTTCGCCCGACGGGCGATGGTTGTACTTCATGTCGGCGCGTAATTTCCAGCTGGCCAACGGTTCGCCGTGGGGCGACCGCAACATGGGCCCCGTGTTCGACAAGCGCATCGGCGTATATGCGCTGGCGCTGCAGCCGGGTAACCGTTTTCCGTTTCAGCCCGACGATGAACTGAGCCGTCCTGGCGTCAAGCCGGCCGAGACGGACGATGAAAAGGCGGCCGAACTGGCAGCCGAAAAAGCCCTGGAGAAAGCCGGCGGCAAGGCAGCCGTGAAAAAGGCCCCCGCCAGCCTGCCGGACATCGCCCTCAAGGGCCTGGCCGAGCGCCTGTATGAGGTGCCGCTGCCGCCGGGCAATTACGATGCGCTGGCCGTCGATGACAAGCGCCTGTATTTCCTCGAGCGCGAAGGCAGCGAGCGCAAGTTCAGCCTGAAGACCTTGGCGATCGGCAATACCGGCTCGAAACCGGAACAGCTGGTGGCCAATGTGCGCGAATTCGACCTAGCCCAGGATAAAAAGCATTTGTACTACCGCACGGCGGCGGAAAACGGTCCGGGCGAGATGCTGGTCATCGAGGCGGGTGCCAAGCTGCCGGCCGACTTGAGCAAGGCCAAGGTCAAGGTCGACGACTGGACCTTCGTTTCCAATCCGCGCCTGGAATGGAAGCAGATGTTCAACGATGCCTGGCGCCTGCACCGCGACTTCCTGTACGACGCGAAGATGCGCGGCGTGGACTGGAAGGCGGCGCGCGACAAGTATGCGCCGCTGGTCGAGCGGGTCACGGACCGCGCCGAACTCAATGATGTGCTGGGCATGATGGTGGCTGAAGTGGGCGCACTGCATTCGCAGATTCGTCCCGGCGAATTGCGCCGCACGGAGCAGGAAGGCACGCCGGCGGGCCTCGGTGCCGTCCTGGCGCGCACGGCTGGCGGCTACAAGGTCGAGCATGTCTACCGCAGCGAAGCGGAGCTGCCATCGGCGCGCGCGCCGCTGTCGCGCCCCGACGTGGACGTGAAGGAGGGCGACGTGATCACGGCCGTGAATGGCCGCGACGTGCTGGCCGCGCGCGACATCAGCGACCTGCTGCTGAACCAGGCCGACAAGCAGGTGCTGCTGCAGGTCAGGCGGGGCAATGGCGCGCCGCGCGCCGTCATCGTCAAGCCCGTCAACATGGCGAAACAGACGGCGCTGCGCTATGGGGACTGGGAGCTGAGCCGCGCCGAGCAGGTGGCGGCCGCCTCGCAAGGGCGCATCGGCTACCTGCACCTGCGCGCCATGGGGCCCAACGACATCGCCTCGTTCGCGCGCGACTTCTACGCCAACATCAACCGCGAAGGCCTGATCATCGACGTGCGGCGCAATAACGGCGGCAATATCGACAGCTGGATCATCGAGAAACTGCTGCGCAAGGCCTGGGCCTACTGGGCGCCGCCGGGCGTGCAGCCGTCGTCGAACATGCAGAACACCTTCCGCGGCCACCTGGTGGTGCTGGTCGACGAGCTGACCTATTCGGATGGCGAGACCTTCGCCGCCGGCATCAAGGCCCTGGGCCTGGCGCCGCTGGTGGGCAAGCGCACGGCGGGCGCCGGCGTCTGGCTCAGCGACAATACGCGCCTGGCCGACAACGGCATGGCGCGCGTGGCGGAAAACGGCCAGTTCGGCATCGACGGCCAGTGGCTGATCGAAGGCGTGGGCGTGGTGCCGGACGTGGAGGTGGAGAACCCGCCGCACGCCACCTTCAACGGCGCCGACCGCCAGCTGGAAGTGGCCCTGGAGATGCTGGCGAAAAAACTCAGGGAGCAGCCGCGCCCGGCCTTCCAGCCGCAGGCGATTCCGGCGCTGAAGTAAGGCCGCTACAGGCCGGCGACGGCCTTGAAATGCTGCGCGCGGCGGCGCGACACTTCCACCACGCTGCCGTCCAGCAGGCGCAGGTCGAGGCCATCGGCCGCATTCGGGGCCACTTGCTCCACCTGCGCCAGGTTGACGATCTGGCGCCGGTTGGCGCGGAAGAACTGCGCCGGATCGAGGCGTTCTTCCAGCTGGTTCAACGAGCGCAGCATCAGCGGCTGCTGCGCCGCGAAAAACACGCGCGTGTAGTTGCCTTCCGATTCCAGCAGGCGAATGGCATCGAGCGGGACAAACCAGCAGCGCTCGCCATCCCGGATGAACACCTTGCGCGGCCTCGGCGCCGGCGCCGCCTGCACGCGGGCGCCGGCGCGTGCCAGCGCCGTTGCCAGGCGCGCCGCCTGCACGGGTTTTTGCAGGTAGTCGAGGGCGCTTACTTCGAATGCCTGCAGCGCGTACTGGTCGAAGGCCGTGCAAAAGATGACGTCGGGCGCGTCGTCGAGCGCGGCCAGCAGGTCGAAGCCGGAAGCGCCCGGCATCTGCACGTCGAGCAGCAGCAGGTCCGGATGCAGCTTGCCGATCTGCGCGACGGCTTCCGCGGCGCTGGCCGCCTCGCCGACGATATCGACCTGCGGGTGCGCCGCCAGCAGGCGCCGCAACTCGGCGCGCGCCAGGCGCTCGTCGTCCACCAGCAGCACGGTGATGGGGCGCACGCTCATGGCTGCTCCGGAAACTGCATCGTCGCGTGTACCCAGCCGGCCTGTTCGTGCAACTCCAGGCTGGCGCTGTCGCCACACAGCAGCTGCAGGCGCTGGCGCGCATTGCGCAGGCCGATGCAGGTCGAGCCCGAAGCGCTGCGCAAGGCACCCGTGTTGGCCACGTCGATGTGCAGCATGGCCACGCCGCCGTCGCGCACCCGTCGCACCGTGATGCGGATGTCGCAGCCGCCGCCGTGCGCCTCGACGCCATACTTGACGGCGTTTTCCACCAGCGTCTGCATGGCCATGGGCGGCACGCGCAGCGCTTCCAATCCATCCGTGATATCGAAGGTGACGCGCAGGCGTTCCTCGAAGCGTATCAGCTCGATGGCCAGGTAGGCGCGCACGGCCTCCAGTTCGGCCGCCAGCGGCACCAGCGCGTGCTGGCCCGACTGCAGCGCATGGCGCATCAGGCTGGCCAGCTGGTCGATCATGTGCGCGGCCGCATCGCGGTCTTCATACATCAGCGCGCGCATGCTATTGAGGCTGTTGAAGAAAAAATGCGGATTGACCTGCGCCTGCAGCGCACGCAGCTGGGCGTCCTTGGCCAGGATTTCCAGGCGCAGCGCTTCGGCTTCAAGGCGGTTGGCGCGGCGCAGCGACTGCGCCATCAGGTACAGCAGGGTCCAGACGAGGAAAGTGCCGGTCCACGAGGCCAGGGCTGACGGCAGCCAGTCGACGCCGCGCACGTTGCCGAAGGGCTGCAGCACGACATACCCCAGCGCCACGAGGACCGTTTGCAGCACGCCCAGCGTCACGACGGCCGGGACGATGCGCCACCACTCGGCATGCCGGCCCACCAGCTGCTGGCGGCGCAGCCGGCGCCGCCAGGCAATGGACAGCGCCAGGCCGCTGGCCGCGCCCCAGAAGCTGGTGCCGGCGATGGCCCAGCTCACGCCGTTGAAGCTGAGACTCTGCAGGGTCAGCAGGCCGATCCCACTCCAGCCGGCCAGCTGGAAGAGCCAGTACCAGCGCAGCCGGGCGAGCAGAGGGGGGCGTGCCTGCCGCATGGCGCGCGCCTAGTCGAGGAACTGTTCGATGCGCCCGAGCATCCAGTCCGGCTCGTCGTACATGATGAAGTGGCGCGCCGTGTCGGCCAGCGCGATCTGCACGCCCGGCAGCCGCTGGTACTGGGCATGGAAAGTGTTTTCCACGGCGGCGCGGGTGGTGTAGTCGCGGTACGCGGCCCAGGTGCCCAGCACCAGGGTGGGCGACTGCACCTTGGCGACTTCCTGGCGCAGGTCCGTTCCCATCAGCGTGGCCATGGCGTCGATCACGCTGTTCCTGTCCGAACGCCGGCCCCAGTCGAGGATGCGCGCCACGTCTTCCGGCTTGCCGGCCATGCCGGCGACGCTGCGCCGCTGGCCTTCCGCGAACGATGCCGCATCCTGGCCGTGCATGGCGGTGCGCATTTGCGCGGCCATGTCCTGCAACTGCTGCGGCGTGATGGTAGGCAGCTGCAGCGCGCCCAGCGCCGGCAGTGCATCGACGATCACCAGCTTGCCCGTCTGGCCGGGATGGCCGATGGCCATTTTCAGGGCCAGGAAGCCGCCCAGGCTATGCCCGATGATGGCGGGCTGGCCCAGTTTTTTCGCGGCGATGTAGCCAGCCAGCTGTTCTTCGGCGCGTGCCAGCAGGTCGCCATCGACGGGGGGCACGCCGGCAAAGCCGGCCAGGGTCAGCACGTGGCACTGGCGTCCGGCCTGCGGCGCGCACAGGCGCGCCACCGTGCCTTGCCAGACTTCGCCCGACGAGGCCAGGCCGGGAATCAGGATCAGCGGACGGCCCTGGCCCGTCACCTCGACCGTGAATGCCCTGGGCGCGGCGGCCTGGCTGGCGCCGGCCAGCAGCGCCGTCGCGAGCAGGATGCAAGTGTGCAGCGTTCGTTTCATGGGTGTTTCCTCCTTGACGACCATGCTAGCCGTGCCGGAGCCTTGCTGCCAGCGCCTTGGGATGAACGGCGGCAGGCAGGGATGGGCGGTTCAGATCCATTCGGCGTGATCCGGGCAGTGCTCGGGCAGGTAGGTCAGGTACTGCACCATACGCGGCGCCGTACCGTGGTTGGGCGTGGCGCAATGGGGCAAGGCCTGGTGCCACAGGATGAAGTCACCGGCCTTGCCTTCGACGGGTATCGGCTGCAGCTGTTGCACCGCCCACGCGCGCGGCGGATGACCGGCAGGCACGCCTTGCAGCCACTCGGCGATGCGGTGCTGGAAGCCGGGCACGCAGTGGAAGGCGCCATGCCGCGCAGGGCAGTCGCTCAGGTATAGCATGCCCTGGAGCTTGAACGGAATCGGCAGCTGCAGGCTGACGTCCCAGTGCAGGTCGCTGCCGGCGAAGCGGTACTGCGGCGTTTGCGGCGGATTGAAGCTCACCTTGTCGATGCTGGGATAAATGCGCGTGCCGCTGCCGTACAGCTGCTGGAAGGCGTGGCGGATGTGCGCGCAGTGGCGGTTTTCCTCGAGCGCGGGATGGTCGGAAAACTGCAGCATCAAGCCCCGCTTGCCTGGGTGCGGCTGGTACCACGATGCGGGCGCATCGGCGCTGGCGCCCAGGTAATCCCAGATGGCCTGCCGGGCAGCTTCGCAGCGCGCCGGCGGCACCACGCCGCGCAGCACCAGGTAGCCGTGCTCTTCGAAATGGCGCAGTTCGCCGGCCGACAGCACGTCCTCGTGCGGGCTGCTGGCGTGGGCCGGGCGCGGGCGCGTGCGAACGGCCAGCCAGGCCGCGAATGCTTCCAGCGTGGGCCGCTGCTGGTACAGGAACAGCAGCGCGTCTTCCATCGAGATGCCGCGCGCGTACAGCGCCCGGATGTCCTGGTTGTCGTGCGCCAGTCCCTGCGCGCCGGCTGCGCCGGAAGGCTGGGTACAGCGTTGCCACAATGCCAGCAAGTGAGGCCAGTCGTCCATGGTATCGTCCAGAAAGGTAGATAAAAATCAGCTGCCGCGCAGGCGGCGCCACAGCGTGGTGCGGCTGATGCCCAGGTAGCTGGCCGCCGCGTCGCGGCGTCCGCCGAAACGCGCCAGCACGGCGCTGGCGCTTTCCTCTTCCAGGCGCGGCGCGAGGATGGCCGCTGGCGCATCCGGGGGCGCCTCCGCGATCGTGTCGTGGGCCAGTTCCGGCGCCACGCCCAGCACGAAGGCGGGCGTCAGCGCCTGCAGCGGTTCGGCGGCCAGGAACAAGGCCAGGCGTTCGGCCAGGTTGCGCAATTCGCGCACATTGCCGGGCCAGGCGTAGCGGCGCAGCAGCGGTGCGCAGCCGGTAATTTCCGCGTGCAGGTTCGGATGGGGACGCGCGCCGAGCGCGGCCAGCGCGTTTTTCAAGGACCATTCGGCCAGTCCGGGAATGTCGCTGGCGCGTTCGCGCAAGGCCGGCAAATGCAGGCGCAGCACGGCCAGGCGGTAGAACAGGTCGGCGCGGAAGCGGCCTTCGCGGATGCGCTGCTCCAGGTCGCAGTGCGTGGCGCTGATGATGCGCACGTTGATGGCGATGGGCCGCGTGCCGCCCACGCGCACCACTTCGCGCTCTTCCAGTACGCGCAGCAGCCGCGTTTGCAGGGCCAGCGGCATTTCGCCGATTTCATCGAGGAACAGGGTGCCGTGGTTGGCCGCTTCAAACAGGCCAGCATGGCCGCCCCGGCGCGCGCCCGTAAAGGCGCCGTCTTCGTGGCCGAACAGCTCCGATTCCAGCAGCGATTCGGCGATGGCACCGCAATTGATGGCGATGAAGGGGCGGTTGGCGCCCAGGCTGCGCGGGCTTTCGCGGTGGATCGCCTGCGCCACCAGTTCCTTGCCGCTGCCCGTCTCGCCCTGGATCAGCACCGTCGCCGGCGAGCGCGCATACAGCACCACCGACTGGCGCAGCGCTTCCATCGCCTCGGATTCGCCGCGCAGGTCGTGCAAGCCGTGCCGCGCGCGCAGGGTATCGGCGACGACGGCGCGCCGGCCGCGGCCAGATTCGAGCTGGGTCAGGCGCGCCAGTTCCAGCGCGTCGTCGAAGGCGCGCCGGATGGCGGTGGCCGAATACACGAAGACGGCGTCCAGCCCCGCTTCCTCGGCCAGGTCGGTGACGAGGCCCGCGCCGACGATGGCCTTGATGCCGGCAGCCTTGAGTTCATTGATCTGCGCGCGCGCGTCTTCTTCCGTGGCATACGTGCGCTGCGAGATCCGGAAGCCGAAGGTGGCGGCAAATTCGGCCAGTTCCGGCATCGGGTCCTGGTAGGTGACGACGCCGATCTGCGGCGAGATGCGCCGCGCGCGCGCCAGCGCCTGCATCACGTCATAGCCGCTGGCCTTGGCGATGATGACGGGCACCGACAGGCGCCCCTTCAGGTAGGCGCCGTTCGAGCCGGCCGCGATGACCGCGTCGCAGCGCTCCGTGGCCATGCGTTCGCGAATATGGCGCACGGCGTCGTCGAAGCCCAGGTTGATCGGCTCGATTGTCGCCAGGTCATCGTATTCGAGCGTGATGTCGCGGAACAGGTCGAACAGGCGCGAGACGGAAACGGTCCAGATGACGGGCTTGTCGCGGTGGTCGAGCGGGGGATGGGTGGGGCGGCGCATGCTTTATTCTAAACGATTTGTTTCATATTTTTGTCCTGCAACATCATTGCAACAGGCGCGTTGCAAGTGGTCTGTGGCGTTTCAGTTATTGCCAATAAGGAATATGAAAAAACCCGCGGAAACTGGTTTATGATCTGACAGCACCATGATGCCTGAGAGAATCTTTGCCCAGGCGCATGCTTACTTTGCCTTTAACCGTCCCATGGTGTCCATGAACCGCGTTCCGACCAGTCCCGATTTCATCACCGATGCCTTGCAGCTGATCGCCTTGCCCGCCTGTGCCTGCGACGCCTGCGGCGTGGTGGTGGCGGCGAATGGCGCGCTGGCGTCCTTGCTGGGCATGGATATCTCGGGACGCCTGCTGGCCGACTGTTTCAGCGAGGCTTACCGCGCATCGAGCAGCAGCATGCTGCGCGGCGCGCTGGGCGCGGCCGGACGCGAGCGCCACTGGGACAGCAGCCTGCAGGGGCGCGGCATGCATATCGCCGTGCAGGTGTGGGCCAAGCCGCTGCCGGTGGACGATGGCTTGCCCGGCGCGACCCTGGTGTTTGCCGATATCAGCGTGCAGCAGCGCGACCAGCAGGCCTTGCGCAAGACCCTGCTGGAACAGCAGGCCATCCTGGAAAGCGCGGCCGTCGGCATCGTGTTTTCCAAGGGCGGTTTCATCGAGGAGTGCAATATCCGCGCCGCCGAAATGTTGGGCTACGCGCGCCACCAGCTGACCGGATTGCCGGGCGCGGTGCTGTACCGCTCCGCCGCCGACTGCCGCGCCCTGGGGCTGGAAGCGGCGCCGCTGCTGTCCAAGGGCAAGCCGTTTCGCGCCGAACTGGAATTGCGGCGCCAGGATGGGTCGCTGTTCTGGAGCCGGCTGCACGGGCGCGCCGTCGACCCGCTCAATACGCATGACGGCACGGTGTGGATCATCGAGGATATCAGCGACCACCGGCGCGACGAGGACCAGCTGCGGCGCGCCATGCTGGAAATGCAGGCCGTGATGGACAACGCGCCGCTGGCCATCGGCTTCCAGCGCGACAAGGGCGTGCTGCGCTACAACCGGCGCTTCGCCGAATGCTTCGGTTTTGATGGCGACAGCGGCGTGGGCTTGCCCGTCGCCGACCTGTATCCGTCGCGCGCCGCCTACGAAAACGTGGTGCGGCAGGCGGCGCCCCTGCTGCGGCGCGGCTTGCCGTTCCGC
Source organism: Janthinobacterium foliorum (assembly GCF_978021625.1). Taxonomy (NCBI): domain Bacteria; kingdom Pseudomonadati; phylum Pseudomonadota; class Betaproteobacteria; order Burkholderiales; family Oxalobacteraceae; genus Janthinobacterium; species Janthinobacterium foliorum. The sequence continues at coordinate 241,392 of NZ_CDXDQE010000010.1, forward strand.
GGCGAGATGGAAATGCGCCGCCGCGATGGCTCGACCTTCTGGGCGCTGGCTTATGGCTATGTGCTCAATCCCGAACAGCAGCCGGACCGCGCGCTGCACGACACGATCTGGCTGTTCGATGACCGCAGCGCGCAAAAGGCGGCCGAGGAGGCGACGCGCCAGCTGATGCTGGAGCAGCAGGCCATCCTCGACAACGCTTCCGTCGGCATCCTGTTTTCCCGCTCGCGCCTGGTCCTGCGCTGCAATCCCCGCTTCGCCGCCATGTTCGGTTATACCCAGGAAGAGATGACGGGTTTGCCGGCCGCCGCACTGTTTCCCTCGCCCGCCGCCTACGAGGAATTTGGCGTGCAAGCGACGCCGCTGCTGGGCCAGGGATTGCCGTACGAGCAGGACGAATCGCTGTTCCGCCGCCGCGACGGCAGCCTGTTCTGGTGCCGCATCCGCGCCAAGGCCGTCGACCAGGAGCACAGCGAGCAAGGCACCATCTGGATACTCGAAGACGTCACGGCCAGCCGCCAGACGCAGATGGAGGTGGCGGCCATCATGACGAATGCCTCGGTGAGCATCCTGTACACGAAGAACCGCCAGATCACGCGCTACAACCTGGGCTTTGCCGCCATGTTCGGCTATAGCGGCGACGAGGCGCTGGGCCTGCCCGGGCGCGCGCTGTATGTATCGCAGCAATCGTATGAGCTGCTGGGCGCGGCCGCTTTTCCCTTCCTCTCCGTGGGCAAGCCGTTCCAGACGGAAGTGGAGATGATGCGCCGCGACGGCACGACCCTGTGGGCGCAGCTGATCGCCTATGTCGTCAATCCCAGCGATCCCGCCGCCGGCACCATCTGGATCATCGAGGACCGCACGGAGGCCAAGCGCGCGGAAGAATCCCTGCGCAACGCGCTGCTGGAAAACCAGGCCATCCTCGACAGCGCCGTGCTGGGCATTTCGGTGGTGGAGGGCGGCTTCAATTTGCGCAGCAACAGCAAGATGGAAGAGCTGTTCGGCTATGCGCCCGGCGAAATCAACGGCCTGTCGGTGCAGGCGCTGTACCCGGACATGGCGGCCTGGAAGGCGGCGCGCAGCGAGACGGCACGCGATTTCGAGGCGGGCAGGGTGCACATGTCGGAATACCAGCTGGTGCGCAAGGATGGCAGCCGCTTCTGGGCGCGCCTATCCGGGCGGCCGTTCGACCTGGCGCATGCGCATGGCCGCTCCGTGTGGCTGGTCGACGACGTGACGGCGCGCCGCGAGGCGGCCGAAGCGGTGCGCCGCGCGCGCGATGAACTGGAATTGCGGGTGCAGGAGCGCACGGCGGAACTGGCCGGCGCCAATCTGCTGCTGCAGGGCGAGATCGTCGAGCGGCGCCAGGCCGAGGCGCGGGTGCACCACATGGCTTACCACGATAACCTGACGGGCTTGCCGAACCGCGCGCTGCTGTCGGACCGCCTGGAGCGGGCCATGCTGGCGTCGCAGCGTTCCGGGCGCAAGCTGGCCGTGATGTTCATCGACCTGGACCGTTTTAAAACCATCAACGATTCGCTGGGCCACATGACGGGCGATTTGCTGCTGAAAGAAGTGGCGGGGCGCCTGTGCCGCGCCGTGCGCGCCAGCGACACGGTGGCGCGCCTGGGCGGCGATGAATTCGTCGTGCTGGTGCCCGGCATCCGCGGCGCCGATGAAGCGGCGCGCGTGGCCGAGAAAATCATCGAGGCGCTGACGCCGGCCTTTCCCCTCGACGGCCATGTGCTGCACGTGACGCCGTCGATCGGCATCTGCGTGTATCCGGACGATGGCGGCGATGTCGACGCGCTGATGCGCCATGCCGATGCGGCCATGTACCACGCCAAGGGCAATGGCCGCAATAACTACCAGTTCTTCACGCAGACGATGAACCAGGCGGCAGCCCTGCATTTTGACCTGGAAAGCAGCTTGCGCACGGCGCTGGCGCTGCAGCAGTTCGAGCTGTTTTACCAGCCCGTGATCGACATCGCCACGCGGCGCCTGCACGGCATGGAAGTGCTGCTGCGCTGGCGCCGTCCCGGCCACGGCCTGGTGCTGCCGGACCGCTTCATTCCCATCATGGAGGAAAACGGCTTGATCGTGCCGGTCGGCGAGTGGGTCATGCGGCAGGCGTGCGAACAAAGCATGGCCTGGCAGCGCCAGGGCTTGCAGCCGGTGCCGCTGGCGGTGAACCTGTCGCCGCGCCAGTTCATGCACAAGGGCCTGGTGGCGGCCATCGGCAGCGTCGTGCGCGAGACGGGCATCGCCCCATCGCTGCTGGAATTCGAGATCACGGAAACGGCGCTGATGCAGCACGGTGAGCATACGCTGGAGATTTTGCGGCAGATTAATGCGATGGGACTGCGCCTGTCGATCGACGACTTCGGCACCGGCTATTCCAGCCTGGCTTACCTGAAGCGCTTCCCCGTGAAGAAGGTCAAGATCGACCGCGCCTTCATCAAGGACCTGGAACACAGTGGCGAAGACCGCGCCATCGTGGCCGCCATCATCGCGCTGGCCGACAGCCTGCAATTGTCGGCCGTGGCCGAAGGCGTGGAGACGGAAGAACAGTTCGCCCTGCTGCAGGCGAACGGCTGCCGCTATGCGCAGGGCTATCTGTTTTCCGCCCCCGTGCCGGCGGCGAATGCGCAGGCCTTGCTGGAGCGAATCGCCGTCAGTTAATCGATCGTCGCCACGACGGGCGCGTGGTCGGACGGCTGTTCCCATTTGCGCGGTACGCGGTCGATGATGCACGCCGTGCAGCGGGCGGCCAGGGCCGGCGAGAGCAGGATGTGGTCGATGCGCAGGCCCTTGTTCAGGCGGAAGCCCAGCTGGCGGTAATCCCACCAGCTGAACGATTTTTCCGCCTGCTCGAACAGGCGGAAGGCGTCCGTCAGGCCGATGTCGAGCAGGCGCTGCAGTGCGGCGCGTTCCTTGTCCGAGACCAGTACCTGGCCTTCCCAGGCGACCGGGTCATGCACGTCGCGGTCGTCGGGCGCGATATTGTAGTCGCCGACGACGGCCAGCTGCGGGTGCTGCCGCGCTTCTTCCGCCAGCCAGTCGTGCAGGGCGGCCAGCCAGCCCAGCTTGTATTCATACTTGTCCGAATCGACGCTCTGGCCATTCGGCACGTAGGCGCAGACGACGCGCACGCCGCCGATGGTGGCGGCCAGGATGCGCTGCTGCGCATCTTCATAGCGCGGGTTGTTCTTGACCACGTCGGTGATCGGCAGCTTCGACAGGATGGCCACGCCGTTGTAGGTCTTCTGGCCGCTGAAGACCACCTGGTAGCCAGCCGCTTCAATGTCGGCGACGGGGAACTTGTCGTCCGTCAACTTGGTTTCTTGCAGGCAAAGTATGTCGACCGGGTTGTCGGCCAGCCACTGCAGCACTTGCGGCAGGCGCACTTTGAGCGAATTGACGTTCCAGGTGGCGAGTTTCATGGGAAAAATCCTTGCGTGATAGATAAAGACTGCGGCGATGACCGGAGTGTTGATTGCGTGTCGATAGGCGCGAATCTTACCGCATGCCTGCCGCTGGCGTCCTGCCCGGCTTGCCGAGCACCTGCTTTATTTGCTTGCAGGGAAAAAGAGTATAAAAAAAGTATTTATTTTTAACCAATCGTGGCGCATGAATATTATGTTTTTGTGTATGATTGATCAACCACTATGATTGATTTGGCATAAGTGGTTCGCGCGGCTTGCTGCGTATGGCCATTTAACACGACAAAGGTGTAAAGTTTCTCGCTAAAACGCGATAAAAACTACTAAAATGGCAGAATGTAACAACTGTGTCACACGGCTTTGTTACAGCCAAGTTAACACCCAGACAGGAAGCAGTTGTAATTAGTTGTAATTGCTATTCCGACTTACATGACCACTGTGCCCGGGGGCGGAATGACAATTCCTTCCCGGGCGCCGCCAGACTTGTTATATAAATTGCAGTACTATATCTATGAGACTGTTTTGCGACATCAATAGATGGTACTATTTTGAAATGTTGCAGTTTTAATAGTGAGACTTGCGCGTAGCATTTGCAAAGGAAGAAAATGCGAACTGCATTTGAAGCGTGGGCGCAGCGTGACGGCCACATTGTGCGGCGAAGAGAAGACAAACCGGACGAGTACCTGATTTTCGAGACCCAGCGCCGCTGGGTTATCTGGCAGGCGGCTCTGACGCATGGCAAGACGGCGACCAAGCCGCGGGTCAGTGCCGCTGAAAAAGCGGCCAAGGCACAGCGCGCCCTGGAAATGTCGTCCGATGAAGCGACCGTGCGCAACAAGGTGCTCAATGAAGTGCTTGACGCCTTCAGCGGCGCCGATGGCGCTGCCGGCATGGAAGGCATTTTGAAAGTGATCCAGAGCCTGAAAATGAAACAGAAGGCGCTGGCCGACGACAAGAGCGAAGATTCCACGGCTTGAGGGGACGGCGATGCGTTATCGGCACTACAAGGGCGGCATTTACGAACTGGTGTGCGAAGCCACGCTGGAATCGGACCTGACGCCGATGATCGTCTATCGCGCCGCTGACGGTTCGATCTGGACCCGGCCGAAAGACGTGTTCTTTCAGCTGATCGAGGTCGAAGGCGTCATGGTGCAGCGTTTTGCGCCCATCAACTGATGGCCGTGCCCGCACGCGCCAGCCAGCTTTGCTGGTTGGGTGCGCAGGCTTACTTCTATGAGTCTCCCGATGCATAAATTGCTGGCCGCTACACTGTTGCTGGGCGCTGCGTGCGCCACGGCGCAGGCCGAAACCATCGGCTCCGTCGATACCGTCTTCAAGCTGATCGGCCCCGACCACAAGATCGTCGTGGAAGCCTACGACGATCCCCGTGTCGGTGGCGTCAGCTGCTACCTGTCGCGCGCCAAGACGGGCGGCATCAAGGGCGCCGTTGGCCTGGCCGAGGACAAGGCGGATGCCGCCGTCGCCTGCCGCCAGGTGGGGCCGCTGCAATTCAAGGGCAAGCTGCCGCGCCAGGAAGAAGTGTTTACCGAGCGCGCCTCGATCTTCTTCAAGCACGTGCGCGTGGTGCGCATGGTCGACAGCAAGCGCAATGCACTGGTCTACCTGGTGTATTCCGACCGCCTGATCGAGGGCAGTCCGAAAAACAGCGTCACTGCCGTCGCCGTGCCTGGCGAGCAGCCCATCCCCGTCCGTTAAGCGAGTTTCCCATGCGTGGATCTTCGTCTGCCGCTCTTGCCGCCAAGGCGTTGCTGCTGTGTGGCCTGGGCGGCTGCGCCACCCTGACGGGCAACACCGACCAGATGGTGCTGGTGCAAACCATCCAGGACAACCGCGAGCTGACGGGCGCCGGCTGCATCCTCAGCAATGACGTGGGCAAGTGGTTTGTCACCACGCCGGGGCGCATCACCATCCGCAAGAGCCGGGAGCCGCTGAAGGTCGACTGCAGGAAGCACGGCTCGCCCGCCGTCGCGCAGGACAGCAGCATCGACCCCAAGCTCAATGGCAGTGTCTGGGGCAATGTGATCCTGACCCTTGGCGTCGGCTATTTCGTCGACCGCAACACGGGCGCCGGCTTCGACTATCCATCTGTCCTGACGATCGTCATGCAGGACCCGGCGCGCCTGGCGCCGCCGCCACCGCCCGTGCGCGTCGCCGCGCCGGCACCGGCCACTCCCGGCGAAGCGACGCCGCAAAGCGTGGTGCAGCCGAAAGTGGCGCCATTGCCGATTCCCGATCCGGTCGTCTATTAAATACTTCGTCTATTAAATACTGCGCAAGAATGCAAAAAACCGCCATGCTTATTGAGGCCTGGCGGTTTTTTTTGCGGCGTCAAGGCGCCTGATAAAACCGTTGCGGGCGGGAGCCGGTGGTGGCCGAGAAGCGCAGCCGTACTTTAAGTACGGCGCGCATCGGCGGCCGCCAACAGCCCCGCGCAGCAGCTTTGCTCTGGCGCTCCCTTACACGCGGTTGATCAGGAACGTGGTCAGCAAAGGCACCGGACGGCCGGTCGCGCCTTTGGAACCGCCCGATTTCCAGGCCGTGCCGGCGATGTCCAGATGCGCCCAGGTGTACTTCTTGGTGAAGTTTTCCAGGAACGCCGCTGCCGTCACCGAGCCGCCGCCTGGCGTGCCGATGTTGGCCAGGTCGGCGAAGTTCGACTTCAGCTGCTCGTTGTACGCCTCTTCGATCGGCATGCGCCATGCGGTGTCGCTCGCTTGCTTGCCCGCTGCCAGCAGTTCATTGGCCAGCTGGTCATGCGCCGCATCGCTGCGCGTGAACAGGCCGCTGTTGTGGTGGCCTAGGGCGATGACGCAGGCGCCCGTTAGGGTGGCGATATCGACCACGGCTGCCGGCTTGAAGCGTTCCGCATAGGTCAGCGCGTCGCACAGCACCAGGCGGCCTTCGGCGTCGGTGTTCAGCACTTCAATGGTCAGGCCATTCATCGAGGTGACGATGTCGCCCGGCTTGGTGGCGCGGCCCGATGGCATGTTTTCGCAGGCGGCGATGACGCCGATGACGTTCAGCTTCAGGTTCATTTCGCCGATGGCGCGGAAGGTGCCCAGCACCGAAGCGGCGCCGCACATGTCGTATTTCATCTCGTCCATGCCAGGACCGGCCTTGATCGAAATGCCGCCCGTGTCGAAGGTGATGCCTTTGCCGACCAGGACGACTGGCGCATCCTTGGCCTTGCCGCCCATGTGCTTCAGGACGATGAACTTCGGTGGCTGTTCGCTGCCGTTGGTGACGGACAGGAAGCTGCCCATTTTCAGCGCTTCGAGCTGTTTGCGGTCCAGCACTTCCACTTCAAACTTGTAATCCTTGGCCAGCTGCTTGGCCGTGTTGGCCAGGTAGGTCGGGTTGGCGATGTTCGCCGGCAGGTCGCCCAGGTTGCGCGTCAGGTCGGAGCCGTTGGCAATGGCGATGGCTTGCGCCAGCGCGCCGCGCGTGGCGGCGGTGGCCGGTGCCGACAGGACGATCTTGCGCACGCCTGCTGGCGCCGGGTCTTTTTTGCTTTTTTGCGAATCGCAGCGGTATTCGCCGTCATGGGCGGCTTGCACCACGCAACGGATTGCCCAATTTACGTCGCGCTCTTTCACTTCCGTCAGCGGTAATGCGATAATGGCGTCCGCAGCGCCGAGGGAGCCGAATGCCTTCAGCGCCGCTTGTACACCGGCGGCGAAGCTTTTTTCGCTGACGGTTTCATCGCTGCCCATGCCGACGAGCAGAACGCGTTCGGCGACGACGCCATCGACTGCGCGCAGCAGCAACGTGCTGCCCGGCTTGCCGCTGATATCGCCGGACTTCAGCGCAGCCGAAATCGCACCCTTGCTGTCCAGCGATTTTGCCGCTGGCGACAGTTTTTTGTTTTCGAATACCGCAACCGCGATGCATCCGCTTTTGGCCGTGCCGAGGGTGCTCTTGGTATCGAATGCTTTTATGCTAAAGTCCATTTGGTTCTCCGTTTTCATTTACTAGTAACGTGTTACTCAACTAACTGACCCGAATTATAAACTCCGAATGATCTTTCAACGCGCCCTTCGACGTGAATTGGCTAGTGCCGCCGGGGCCACCTTCACTGTTTTGTTCAGCATCCTGCTTACCTGGATGCTGATCGGTATCCTCGGCAAGGCGGCGGGCGGCAAGATCGCCTCGTCCGACGTCATGTCATTGATGGTCTTTTCCGCCCTGATGCAGCTGCCCACCATTCTCATCCTCACCGGTTTCATCTCGGTGCTGATGGTGGTCACGCGCAGCTACAAGGAGTCGGAAATGGTGGTGTGGTTTGCCTCGGGCCTGAGCCTGTCGCGCTGGATCTGGCCGGTCCTGAGCTTTGGCCTGCCGCTGGTGCTGGCCACCGGCATCCTCAGCCTGTACGCCACGCCGTGGGCGCAGATGAAAAGCGATGAATATGTGGCGCGCTTCGAAAAGCGCGAAGACCTGCAGAAAGTCACGCCGGGCCAGTTCCGCGAATCGGCCGGCAGCAACCGCATCTTCTTCGTCGAAGGCGTCAGCGGCGAAAAGAACGTGGTGCAGAACGTCTTCGTCAACACCGTCGATGAAAAAGGCAGTGCCGTCGTCGTCGTCGCCAAGGAAGGCGTGATCAATACCGATGAAAAGGGCCAGCGCTTCCTGGTGCTCAAGAGCGGCCGCCGCTACCAGGGCATACCGACGCAGGCGGACTTCCAGACCATGGAATTCGAACAGTACATCATGCGCATCGAGAGCAAGCAGCAGGAGCTGGGGGCGGAACTGGGCGTGCGCGCCATGAGCACCATGGCGCTGATCGCCGATCCGAATCCGTACACCATGGCTGAATTGCTGTGGCGCGTGAGCGCGCCGCTGATCGGCCTGATGCTCATCCTGCTGGCCATTCCGCTGGGCTTCGTGAACCCGCGCGCGGGCAGTTCGGCCAACCTGATCGTGGCCCTGCTGATTTTCTTCACTTACAGCAACCTGATCAAGGTCGTCGAAGCGAGCGTGAAACAGGGGCGTCTGACGTTCGGCGTGGCCTGGTGGCCGCTGCACCTGCTGGCGGCGCTGGCCGTCGTGGCGCTGTTTGCCTGGCGCCTGAATGTCAACCACCGCTACCATCCGCTGGTCCTGCTGGCATCGTTCAAGCGTGCGCGCTGCGCCGGCAAAACAAGTAAAGCGGCATCGAAATGAAGATTTTACAGCGCTATTTTGCCGTCTCGATTTTCCAGGCGGTGTTCTTTGTCCTGCTGGCCTTCCTGGCCTTGCAGGCGTTCATCGACCTGACGGGCGAGCTGCCGAAGGTGGGCAAGAACGGCTACAGCATCCAGTATGCGTTCCTGTACGTGCTGGTGCTGGTGCCGGGCCACGTGTACGAGGTGATGCCCATCGCGGCCCTGATCGGCACCATCTATACGATGGCGCAGTTTGCCGCCAGCTCGGAATTTACCATCATGCGCGCGTCGAGCATGTCGACGGCGATGGCGGCCGGCTTCCTGTTCCGCATCGGTATCGTCTTCGTCGTCATCACCTTCATCTTCGGCGAGTTGATCACGCCGCGCACGGAAACCCTGGCCGAGCGTCTCAAGCTGACTTCGCGCGGCGCGGCCGTCTCGAGCGAATTCCGTTCCGGCCTGTGGACCAAGGACATGGTCAAGAGCGATGGCCTGACGGGCACCGTCACCGGTTCGCGTTTCTTCAATGTCGGCGAAGCGCAGCCGGACGGCAGGCTGAAAAACGTCAAGCTGTACGAGTTTGACACCGACATGCGCCTGCGCACCCTGACCGTGGCCAAGGGCGCGACCTACCAGGGCAATAATGTCTGGCGCCTGACCGATGTGACGGAAACCGCGTTCTCGAACAGCGCTGCCGCCACGCCCGGATTCGAGCCGAAGCTGACAAACTACTATGGCCAGGAAACGAGCATGGTGCGCACCGTGCAAAGCGCCAGCAAGGACATGGTGTCCGAAGTGACGCCGAAGATCCTGACCGTGTCGGCGTCCGATCCCGAGCGCATGTCGGCCAGCGAACTGGCCGTGTACACGCGCCACCTGGCCGAGAACAAGCAGGAGACGGAGCGCTTCCGCATCGCCTTCTGGAAAAAACTGATCGACCCGCTGGCCATCTTCGTGCTGATGGCGCTGGCGCTGCCGTTCGCCTACATGCACACGCGCAGCGGCGGCATCAGCCTGAAAATTTTCATCGGCATCATGATCGGCGTGAGCTTCATGCTGGTCAACACCCTGTTCTCGCACCTGGGCCTGCTCAGCACCTGGCCCGCGTTCCTGACGGCCGTGGCGCCAAGCACCCTGTACCTGCTGCTGGCGCTGGGCGCCCTGTGGTGGGTGGAGCGGCACTGATGGAAACGGACGTGAAACAGGCGCTGGTCCTGTTCGCCCATGGCGCGCGCGCCGCCGCCTGGGCCGCGCCATTCGAGCGCCTGCGCGAGCTGACCCAGGCGCGCCTGCCCGGCACCGGTGTGCACCTGGCATTCCTGGAGCTGATGACGCCGCGCCTGCCCGAGCTGGTGCAAGGCCTGCTGGACGGCCTGCCCGCCGGCGCCCTGCTGGACGTCACCGTGGTGCCCGTATTCCTGGGGCAGGGGGGGCACGTGCTGCGCGACCTGCCCTTGTTGGTGGAAGAACTGCGCCAGCGCCATCCGCAACTACGTCTGAAGGTGGTCGAGGCGGTGGGCGAGAACGCCAGCGTGCTGGCCGCCATCGCCGATTACTGCGTGGCGGCGCCAGGTTCCAGCAATACCCCTTGAGCGGCATCGATATCGTCTACCTGTGGGTCGACGGCGCCGACCCGGCCTGGCGCGCGCGCCGGCAGCAGGCCTACGCCGCCTGGGCGCAGGTCCATCCCGGCCAGCTGGCCCTGCACGGCAATGTGGCGGGGCGCTACCGCGACAATGGCGAATTGCGCTACAACCTGCGCGCGCTGGAGCGCTTCTTTCCCGGCCATGGCCACGTCTACCTGCTGACGGACGGGCAAGTGCCGCAATGGCTGCGCGCCTCGCCGCGCCTGACGGTGATCGACCACGCCAGCCTGATGCCCGGCGCGGCGCTGCCCGTGTTCGACTCGGGCCATATCGAATCGTATCTGCACCATATCCCCGGCCTGTCCGAACGGTTTCTCTACCTGAATGACGACGTTTTTCTGGGCGCGCCGTTCGAGCCGGCCTTCTGGTTTGGCGAGGGGGAGGGCGGGCGCCTGAGCGCCTTTACGGAAAGCGCGCGGCAAGAGGCGCTGGAAGAGTTGCGCGACGACGTGGCGGCGCCTGTCAATTGCGCCACCTTGGCCAGGCAATGGCTCTCGGCGCAATACGCCGATTACCGGCACGCGGCGCATTTGTATGCGCACGCGCCGCGGCCCATGCTGAAAAGCGCGCTGCACGCGCTCGAGGCGCTGGCGCCGGCCATGTTCGCCGGCGTGCGCGCGACGGTGTTCCGTTCATGGCGGGTACCGGCATTGCTGCCCGACCTGGTGCCGCGCTGGATGGTGCATCAGGGTGTTGCGCGCGACAAGGTGCTGGACCCGCTGCATATCGCCAGCGGCGATGCGCATGCGCCAGAACAGCTTGCGGAACTGTCGGCGCGTTTTGGCAGCCTGCCGTTTTTCTGCATCAACGACACCTGCGACGAGGCCGAGGACGACGATCCGCGCCTGCTGCGCGTGGCGGCTGCCTTGCAGCGGCTGCTGCCGCTGCCTTCTTCATTTGAAACTGTCTAGCGCTTGCCCTTGGGCGCCAGGCTGATACGCGCGGCTGCCGAGCTGTCAGACAGCGAAGCGAGGAACAGCAGCAGGTAGGCGCCCAGTTCCAGCACTTCCTCGCCCAGCAGGGCATAAGCGTCGGGCATGCCATGGAAGACTTTCTTGTCGAACGGCCAGCCGGCCACCATCAGCAAGCCGCCAATGAGCGTCAGGATGGTGATGCGCATGCCGAAAATGCGCGGCGCCGCGGCGAACACCTTGCGCGCGCGCGGTGCAAAGAAGATCAGCAGGCGTATCAGAATCAGCAATTCCATGACGCGCAGGGCTTTTTCAGCCTGCGCCCAGGCGGGCGCCGTGCCGAACTGGTCGATGTCGAGTTCGCGCAGCAGGAAGCCGAACATCAGGGCGCATAAGCCCGCGTGCATGAGGAAGCGCAGCGACTGCCGGTCGGGTTCCTGCCAGGCGCGCACGCCGTGCACGCTGCAAGCGAGGGCCAGGAACAGCGCCTGCAGCCATTCCAGCAAATGGTTTTCGTCGTCGATATCGGGGAAGACCGTCCACAGGGCGATGGAGGCCAGCATGCTGAGGAGCACGGCGCTGGTGACGCCGGCATTGCTGCGGCTGAGCGAAGCCAGGGCTTCGCGCATGGAAGTGAAATTCATGTAGGGTGTGACGTTTCAAGTTGCGCGGCGCGGTATTGCGGCCTGCGGCGCAGCTTTTTTCGGGGAGGTTGGTGCGCGGTTCCCGTCAGCCGGGAGGCCGCACAGCAGACGCTATGGCAGGGTGAAGCGCGAGTTTCATTGCTATCGCACAATAACTTCTCGAGAAAAGATGCGTGAGCATCGTATCATGTTTTTTCTGAAGACGTCAGTTACTGACTTTAAAGTCGGTAAAATACGCTGTGTTTAATTCAGGCATGGCGGCGTTCCGGCACGCCCTGCGGCGCCTCGGTGGCCTGCTTGTCGCGCGTTGCCATGGCGGCGCCCAGCATCACCAGTACGGGACCATGGGCGTCGCCCAGACCGTGCGCCAGCGCGCTCAGCGGCAGGCGCACGATGCGCTGGTCGGGGCGGCTGCAGTTTTCGATCACTACCACGGGGGTATCGCCAGGGCGGCCCTGCGCCAGCAGGCGCTGCGCCGTGACGATGGCTTCGCGGCCACCCATGTACTGCACCAGGGTATCGCAGTCGGGGATGCGCGTCTGGTCCGGTTCCCCCGGCGCCGTGCTGGAAGTAAAGAAAGCGACGCTGCGCGACACGCCCCGCTTGGTCAGCGGCTGCTGCGTGGCCGCCGCGGCCGCCAGTGCCGTCGTGATGCCGGGCACCACTTCCACGGCGATGCCCGCTTCTTCCAGTGCGCGCAATTCCTCGTCGGCGCGGCCGAACAGCATGGGGTCGCCGCCTTTCAGGCGCACCACGACGGCGTGCTTGCGCGCATTGTCGACCAGTTGCTTGTTGATGAAGGCTTGCGCCGTCGACAGCTGGCCGCAGCGCTTGCCCACCAGAATCTTCTGCGCCTGGGGGCACAACTCCAGCATCTCTTCGGTGACGAGTGCGTCGTGCAGCACGACGTCCGCTTGCGCCAGCAGGCGCGCGCCGCGCAAGGTCATCAAGTCTTGCGCGCCGGGGCCGGCGCCGATCAGGTAGACCTTGCCGGGGAGAGATGGGGAGCTGTTCATATGGCTGCCTTTCCTGGACGATGTGGGGTTAGAGTCGGACCATGCCGGCCGCAACCGTCTGGTGGGTGACTTCATCGATCAGGATAAACGCGCCCGTGGCGCGGATATCGGCATATGCATCGGCCGCCAGCGGCTGCTGCACGTTCAGGCTGATGCGGGCAATATCGTTCAGCTTCAGGCCGTCGGCCGGGTGGCGCTGCTGCGTGTTGATGTCCAGGATGGAATCGACCGCCGTCACCTTGGCCGCCGTCTGGCGCGTGCCGTGCTTGATCCAGTACTTGCGGCGCAGGTCCAGCCCGTCTTCCGACAGCCAGCACACATCGGCCACCACTTGTTTCAGCAGGGTGGCAGGGCGATCGCTGCTGGCCAGCAAGTCGCCGCGCGAAATGTCCAGGTACTCGTTGAGCAGCAGGGTCACGGACTGGCCCACCACGGCCGTTGGCAGCGAACCGTCCAGGGTGACGATATCTTTCACCGTGGCCGTCTGGCCCGATGGCTGCACCACCAGGGTGTCGCCAATGCTGACCTTGCCCGCCTCGATGCGCCCCATGTAGCCGCGGAAGTCGTTGGCTTCGTGGCCGTTGTGGCGCGCCACCAGCTGCACGGGGAAGCGGAAGGGCGCGTCGTGCGATTCGTCGTAGACGGACAGGGACTCGAGCAGCTCGATCAGGGTCGGGCCCGTGTACCAGCCCAGCTTCTCGCCCCGTTCGACGACGTTGTCGCCGGTGAGCGCCGACAGCGGGATCGGCGTGATGTCTTTCAGGCCCAGCGACCGGGCGAATTCGCGGTAGGCGGCGACGATGCGGTTGTATACCGTTTCATCGTAGTCGACCAGGTCCATCTTGTTGACGGCGACGACCACGTGCTCGATCTGCAGCAGGTGGGCGATGGTCGAGTGGCGTTTGGTCTGGATCAGCAGTTCCACGCTGCCGTCGTCACCCAGCTTCACTTTAGACACGTCGATCAGGATGATGACGGCGTCGGCGGTGGACGCCCCCGTCACCATGTTGCGCGTGTATTGCTCGTGGCCCGGCGTGTCGGCGATGATGAACTTGCGTTTCGGCGTGGCGAAGTAACGGTAGGCGACGTCGATGGTGATGCCTTGCTCGCGCTCCGCTTCCAGGCCGTCCGTCAGCAGGGACAGGTCGACCGTGTCGCCCACCGTGCGCTTGTGCTTGGAGCGCGACATGGCGTCGAGCTGGTCGGCGAAGATGCCCTTGCTGTCGAACAGCAAACGGCCGATCAGGGTGCTCTTGCCGTCATCGACGGAACCGGCCGTGATGAAACGCAACATGCCGCGTTCGACGCTGTTGCTGAGAGTGGTGTTCTGGATTGCTGCGTTCATTAGAAATACCCTGCTTTCTTGCGTTTTTCCATCGAGGCTTCGGAAGTCTGGTCATCCATGCGGGTGGCGCCCCGTTCCGTGATTTGCGTGATTGCCGTCTCGGCGATGATGGCATCGACCGTGGCCGCGTCGGACGACACGGGGCAGGTGCAGGAAATGTCGCCCACGGTGCGGAAGCGCACGACTTGCGTTTCCACCGTTTCGCCTTCGCGCGGCGGCGTCAGGTCCGTCAGCGGCACCAGCAGGCCATTGCGCGGGATCACCTGGCGTTCGTGCGCGAAGTAGATCGGCGGCAGTTCCAGCTGCTCGCGGGCGATGTATTGCCATACATCCAGCTCGGTCCAGTTCGAGATGGGAAACACGCGCATGTTTTCGCCCGGATGGACGCGGGTGTTATACAAGTCCCACAGTTCCGGACGCTGGGCTTTCGGGTCCCAGGCGCCGAATTCGTCGCGGAACGAGAAGATCCGTTCCTTGGCGCGGGCTTTTTCCTCATCGCGGCGGGCGCCGCCGATGCAGGCGTCGAAGCCGTGTTCGGCGATGGTTTCCAGCAAGGTCACGGCTTGCGCCGCATTGCGCGAATCCGTGGCCGGGTTGCGCAGGCGCACGGTGCCCCGCTTGATCGAGTCTTCCACGGAGCCGACGATCAGGCGCTCGCCCAGCTGCGCCACTTTCTTGTCGCGGAAGGTGATGACTTCCGGGAAGTTGTGGCCCGTGTCGATGTGCACGAGGGGAAAGGGAAACTTGCCTGGGCGGAAGGCTTTCTCGGCCAGGCGCAGCAGGACGACGGAGTCCTTTCCGCCCGAGAACAGCAGGGCGGGGTTGGCCGATTCGGCCGCCACTTCGCGCATGATGTGGATGGCTTCCGACTCAAGGCTGTCGAGGTGGCGCTGGTTCAAAATGTTGCTCATATTGGATGCTTTCTTGTTCTGCTGCGTCTGTTATGTCTGTTCAGGCTGCCACGGATTTGATGCGTATGAGTTTGCCGTCCACCATGTGCAGGCCGCATTCCTTGGAATCCGGGTTTTCCCACCACCAGCGCCCGGCCCGCACGTCTTCGCCGGGCTGGACGGCGCGCGTGCACGGTTCGCAGCCGATGGATGGGTAGCCCTGGTCGTGCAGTGCATTGTAGGGCACGTCATTGGCGCGGATGTAGGCCCACACGTCGTCTTCCGACCAGTCGGCCAGCGGATTGAATTTCGTCATCGCGTGCGCCGCATCGTCTTCCTGCACGTGCAGTTCGGCGCGCGTGGTGGACTGGGCGCGGCGCTGGCCCGTGACCCAGGCCTTGTTGCCGGTCAGGGCGCGGCCCAGCGGCTCGACCTTGCGGATGCGGCAGCATTCGCGGCGCATCTCGACGCTGTTGTAGAACGCATTCAAGCCGTTCTGTTCCACATAGGCGGCCACGGCTGCCGGCTGCGGACGGTACAGGGCGATGTCGTGGCCGTAGTGCGCCTTGACCTTGTCGAGCACGGCCAGGGTTTCCTGGTGCAGCCGGCCTGTTTCCAGGGAAAAGATGCCAATCGGCAGCTTTGCCTTGAGAATCATGTCGGTCAGCACCATGTCTTCGGCTGCCAGGCTAGAGGCGAACACGGCCGGCGAAAAGTCCGCGGCGATGCGTGTCAGCGTTTGCTCGGTGGCGTCAATTAAAGTGGCGAGGTCGCTCATGGCTGTCTTTCTCAGATGCCGGCCGCGTTGTCGAGGTCAGGATTCTGGCCTTCGCGGTGGTGGCGGCGGAACAGCGGCGACTTCTGGTCCCACGAAGCCTGGTAGGATTCCGAAAAGACGGACAAGCCTTTCAGGGCGTCATGGATGCTGCGGTCCGGGCGCGTCGCATACGCATCGAAGCCGACACGGTGCATCGAGAACAGCTGGTCCCGCAGCACGTCGCCGATGGCGCGCAATTCGCCACGGAAACCCAGGCGGGCGCGCAGGTTGAAGGCGATGGAATAGCCGCGGCCATCCGTGAACTTCGGGAAATCCACGCCGATGACGGGCAGCTGCGCCACGTCGGCGGCCAGTTCTTCCGGGCGCTCGTCGCTGGCCAGCCAGACGCCGATGTCGGGCAGGCGGGCGGCCAGGGTCGCGCGCTGCGCTTGCCATACGGTCAGCGGCACGATGACCTTGCCGGCGGGCACGACGACGGTGTCCGGCGTCTCGTTTTCATCGAGGCGCAGCAGGCCCCAGTCATTCGGCACCACGGCGGCGTTCTTGATGATCTCTTCGCGTACTTCAAACATATTCGTCTTCTCCCACCAGGTTGCCGACCGTAATCGGCGTTGCATATACGTGTTCCTTGAACGGCGCCAGGCCCAGGCGCTGGGCCGTGTCGACGAAGCGCTCGCCTTCATGGCGCTCGCGCACGTAGACGTGCAGCAGGCGGCCGATGACTTCAGGCATCTGCAGGGAAGAGAACGATGGTCCGATGATCTTGCCGATGGCGGCGTTGTTGCCTTGCGCGCCGCCGATCGACACTTGATACCATTCGCTGCCATCCTTGTCGACGCCGAGGATGCCGATGCTGCCCACGTGATGGTGGCCGCAGGCATTGATGCAGCCGGAAATGTTCAGCTCGATCTCGCCGATGTCGTGCTGGAAGTCAATGCTGTCGAAGCGCTCCGCGATGGCGGCGGCGATCGGCAGGGACTTGGCGTTGGCCAGCGAGCAGAAGTCGCCGCCGGGGCAGCAGATCATGTCGGTCAGCAAGCCGATGTTCGGCGTGGCCAGGCCGTGCGCCTTGGCTTCCTGCCATAGCTTGAACAGTTTTGTCTGCTCCACGTCGGCCAGCACCAGGTTCTGTTCATGCGTCACGCGCAATTCGCCAAAGCTGTAGCGGTCGGCCAGGTCGGCCACGAAGTCGATCTGCTCTGCCGTCGCGTCGCCCGGCGGCACGCCCGTTTTCTTCAGCGACAGCACCACGGCCACGTAGCCGGGGCGCTGGTGCGGCTTGACGTTGCGCGCCAGCCAGTTCACATAGGCCTTGTTGTCCGCGTGTTCCGCCCGGTAGTCGAACTCGGGCAATGTGGCATAAGCGGGCGGATTGAAGAAGTCCGCCACGCGCTGCATTTCTTCCTGCGTCAGGGTTTCCGGGCCATCCTTCAGGTCGACCCATTCCGCTTCCACCTGGCGCGTGAATTCTTCCACGCCGATGGCTTTCAGCAGGATCTTGATGCGCGCCTTGTATTTGTTGTCGCGGCGGCCGTGCAGGTTGTACACGCGCATGATGGCCTGGATATACGTCAGCAAATGCTGCCACGGCAGGAACTCGCGCACGACGCTGCCCAGGATGGGCGTGCGGCCCATGCCGCCACCGGCCATTACCTTGAAGCCCACTTCGCCGGCCGCGTTGCGCACGGCCGTCAAGCCGATGTCGTGCACGGCGATGGCGGCGCGGTCTTCCTCGGCGCCATTGATGGCGACCTTGAACTTGCGCGGCAGGGCGATGAACTCGGGATGGAAGGTGCTCCATTGGCGCAGCACTTCCGCGTACGGGCGCGGATCGATGATTTCATCGGCGGCGACGCCGGCGTAGGGGTCCGATGTTGTATTACGGATACAGTTGCCGGACGTCTGGATCGCGTGCATTTCCACGGACGCCAGGTCCGTGAGGATATCGGGAGTCTGTTCCAGTTCGATCCAGTTGAACTGGATGTTCTGGCGCGTCGTGAAGTGGCCATAGCCGCGGTCGTACTTGCGCGCGATGTGCGCAAACATGCGCATCTGCTTCGACGACAGCAAGCCGTAGGGCACGGCGATGCGCAGCATGTAGGCATGGCGCTGCATGTACAGGCCGTTTTGCAGGCGCAGCGGAATGAATTCCTCTTCCGTCAGTTCATTGGCGATACGGCGCGCAACCTGGTCTCGGTACTGGGCGATGCGTTCTTTGATGATGAGGTGGTCGTACTGATCGTAATGGTACATATCAATTCCTAAAAAAGCCGGGGTGCTGGAAGATTGCCTGGGATTATGTTCTTGATACTGATGTTCTTTAATAGATTAGCTTTACTGCCACGCCGGTCAAGGTCATCGCCAGCAGCACGCGCAAAAACTTTTCCGGCACGGAGCGGGCTACCCAGGAGCCGAGCGTGATGCCGGGCAGGGAGCCGACCAGCAAGGAGGCCAGCAATTCCCAGTGGATGGAGCCGAGCCACCAGTGGCCCAGCGCGGCGATGGCCGTCAGGGGCACGGCGTAGGCGATATCGGTGCCCGCCACTTCGGCCGAGCTCATGCGTGGGTACAGCATCACCAGCAAGGTGGCGCCGATGGCGCCGGCGCCGATCGACGACACCGTCACGAGCACGCCCAGCACGGCGCCGGAAATAATGGTCGCGGCGGCAAGCTTGTTGCCTTGTAATTGTTTCTCTGGATGGGCGTTGATCCAGGCCAGCATGCGGCCCTTGAAGATCAGCGCCACCACCGTCAGCAGCACGGAGCCGGCGATGGAATAGCGGATGATCTGGCCGATTTCCGGCGACAGGGTGCCGAACGATTTCAGTGCCAGGGTGGAAATGACGGCGGCGGGCAGGGCGCCCATGCACAGGCGCTTGACGATATCCCAGCGGATGGTGCCGCGCAGGCGGTGCGTCAGGGTACCGGCGCTCTTGGTGATCGAGGCGAAGGCCAGGTCGGTGCCCACGGCCACGGATGGCGGCACGCCAAACAGCAGGGTTAATAGGGGCGTCATCAGCGAACCGCCGCCCACGCCGGTCATTCCTACGAGTAATCCTACGGCAAATCCTGAGACTATATAAGACAAAGTCATGCTTGCACCCCCAAAGTACCCGCAATAGTAATAAACTTAGCGTTTAATCCAAACTACTTAGTACGCATTTGCTTATATGCGATATGCGTATATGCATGAACGCAAAATCATGGGTGGTACGGAACTTCGGCAAATTACGGCAATTAGGGCAAACCAGCAATGAATCTCCATCAACTGCGCTTCGTGCGCGAAGCGGTCCGGCAGAATTACAACCTGACGGACGCCGCCAAGGCCTTGTTTACGTCGCAACCGGGCGTGTCGAAAGCCATTATCGAGCTGGAAGAAGAGCTCGGCGTGGATATTTTCACGCGCCATGGCAAGCGTATCCGCGGCTTGACGGAGCCGGGCCGCCTGGTGCTGGAGTCCGTCGAGCTGATCATGCAGGAAATCGACAGCATGAAGCGCATCGGCAAGGAATTCGCGGCGCAGGACAGCGGCAGCTTTACCATTGCCACCACGCATACGCAGGCGCGCTACACTTTGCCCAAAGTGGTGCAGGCCTTCATGCTGAAGTTCCCGAAAGTACGCTTGTCTTTGTTGCAAGGCAACCCCCGCCAGATCGCCGAGATGGTGCAGCGCGACCAGGCCGACCTGGCCATCGCCACGGAATCGATCGCCGCCATCGATGGCCTGATCACCTTGCCATGCTATCAATGGGAGCACGTGGTGGTGGTGCCGGCCGAGCATCCGCTGCTCAAATCGAAGTCCGTCACGCTGGAAGAAATTGCCGCTTTCCCCCTGATCACCTATGACAGCGCGTTTGCCGGACGCAACAAAATCGACCATGCTTTCGTGCTGCGGGGCCTGAAACCGGACATCTTGCTTGAGGCCATCGATGCGGACGTGATCAAGACTTATGTCGAGTTGGGCATGGGGATTGGTATCATAGCGGGTATGGCCTTCGATGCCGAGCGCGACAAGGGCTTGCGCGCCATCCCTGTCGGCCACCTGTTCGGCATGAATGTGTCGCGCGTGGCGGTCAAGCAAGGCGCGTATTTGCGCAGCTATATTTATACCTTTATCGAGTTGCTGACGCCGACCCTGAATCGCAAGCTCATCGAGCAGGCGATGAGCGGTGAAAAAGAGCACTACGAACTATAACAACGCAGGAACACGGCCGGGCAAGGTGCCCGGCCCAGCATATTTAAGAAGAGAAGAAACATGATTACCGATCAGCTTGCCAAATATTACGCCACCATCGCGCAGCAGTACGAGCGCGTCTATGACAAGCCCGAACGCCAGGAAGACCTGGAAGTATTGCGCGACAAGGTCGCCGACGCGCTGGAAGGGCACACCGTGCTGGAACTGGCCTGCGGCACCGGTTACTGGACGGAAGTCGTCGCCGAGACGGCCGAGTCCGTGTTGGCCACCGACATCAATGATGAAATGCTGGCGCTGGCCCAGGCACGCGGCTTGCCCGACAATGTCACCTTTGCCAAGCTCGACGCGTTCAATCTGCCCGATGACCTGCTGGGCAAGTTTACGGCCGTATTCGCCGGTTTCTGGTGGTCGCACGTGAAGCGCGAAGACCAGGATAAATACCTGAAGCAATTGCGCACGAAGCTGGGCAAGGACATCCTGCTGGTGCTGATCGACAATTCCTATGTCGATGGCAGCAGCACCGTGATCGCGCGTACTGACCTGGAAGGCAACACCCACCAGTTCCGCACGACGGATGGCGGCGAGCGCTATGAGGTGTTGAAGAATTTCCCATCGGATAGCCATCTGCGCAAGAAGTTTGCCCACTCGGCCCGTGAAATCCGCATGAAGCGCCTGGAGTATTACTGGCTGCTGAGCTGCCGCCTGAAATAAGCTGCCTGGCAGCGAGAGGAGCCGCCTGCGGGCGGTTTTTTTTCGTCTGTTGTTTTTATTTAACAAGATGTTGTGCCAAAAAACAACATCTTGTCGATGTCATATTGTTGAAGTATTTGGTTGGCATGATTCGGTTCAGCAGCTAAGCAGCTAACCAAGCAGCAGCACATCTTGTCCAACCTAATGTAGAGAATCTCAAGTGAAAAAAATTACTCTGGCAGCATTGATCATCGGCGCCTTCGCAGCAGCTACGGCACAAGCGCAATCGAACGTCACCGTCTACGGCGTGGTCGATCTGGGCATTGCCAAGACCACCGGCGGCGCGTTGCTGGAACGTGAAAATCAAGCGTCGCGCATTGGTTTCAAGGGCACGGAAGATCTGGGTAATGGCCTGAAAGCTATCTTCAACCTGGAAAGCGAATTCAAGGCTGACACCGGCGCGCAAGCGACTGCCAACACCCTGTTCGACCGCCAGGCATGGGTTGGCCTGACCGGTGACTTCGGTACCGTCTACCTGGGCCGCACCAAGGACCTGATCGACGGCACCCTGGCACGCGTTGATCCGTTCAACACCTATGGCGTCATCGGCAAGATCAATGAGCCAGTCATGCGCGGCGGCCAATCGCCAAACGGCGCGCAAGCCATTCCAAGCGCATCGGTGGTCGGCGCTTCGCGCGTCAGCAACGCCGTGACCTACAACAGCCCATCGTTCAGCGGTTTCGTGATCAGCGGTCAATACGTCGCCAGCGAAATCAAGGATGCGGATTCGGGCTTCAGTGTCGTTGCCACGTACGACCAAGGTCCAGCCAGCGCACACGCCGGCTACCAGAAGAAAGTACAGTCCGTTGCCAATGCAGCGGCTGAGCCAAAACTGTGGATCGTTGGCGGCGGCTACAAATTTGGCCCGGCTAAAGTCACCTTCGATTACTCGAAAGCCGATACCGATGTCGCTGCCACCGGCGAATTCAAGAGCTACCTGCTGGGTCTGGCGTATGACATCGGCGGCGGTGCCGTCAAGGTCAGCTACGTGAAACAGAAGCAGGACAGCAACACCGCGAACGGCAAGGAAACGGCCAAGGCCTTTGGCCTGGGCTACGACTATCCGCTGTCGAAGCGTACCGCTGTGTACGTCTACGGTGGCCGCGACCAGTTCAGCGAAAAATCGATGTACCAACTGGGCATGACCCACAAGTTCTAAGCAGACCGGATGGTTGCTGGAAGAAGGAAGGGCGCCTGCGGGCGCCTTTTTTATTGCATGGCGGCTTCCTCCACCTCCGCATGCATGGGCAGGGAGATCTCGATGCGGGTGCCGCCCAGCTCACTGTCGGCGCCGATTTGAATGCTGCCATTCAAGCCCCAGACCCGTTCGCGCATGCCCAGCAGACCCAGGGCCGTGGCTTTTTCCAGGTCGCGTTCGGCGATGCCGCGGCCGTCATCCTGGATCGTGATCGCCAGCGAGGAATCGATGCGGTGCAGGGCGATGGTGATGTGGCTCGCTTCGGCGTGGCGCGCGATATTCGTCAGTGCCTCTTGCACGATGCGATAGATGGCCGTGCTGCGCGCATCGTCGAGCACCAGGTCGGCCTCGTCGGCCAGCAAGTCAAAATGCACGGCGCGGCGTTGCAGGAAGTCATGGCGCAATTTTTGCAGTGCGAAATACAAACCCCCTTCGTCGAGCGCGCGCGGCCGCAGATTGCTGGCGATGCGACGCAGCGAGGTGATGGCCGTCACCAGCAAGCTGTCCATGCCGTACAGCAGCGCCTGCAATGGCAGGGTCGTGTCCGCGTGCTGGCGCACGAGCGTCAGGTCGACGCGCAAGGTGGCCAGCAACTGGCCCAGGTCGTCATGCAGTTCGCGCGCGATGTGCTTGCGCTCTTCCTCGCGGATGGTTTGCAGCGCACTCGATAATTCACGCAGTTGCGAAAAGGAGCGGGCCAGCTGTTCATGCACCTGCTTGCGCGCGCTGATGTCGCGCACGATGATGGTAAACACGCTGCGGCCATCTTCCTGCATGGCCGAGAGCGATCCTTCCAGGGGGAACATGAAGCCATCGCTGCGCCGGCCCGTCAAGGTGTAGTCGGTGGCGCGCCTGCCTGTCAGGCGCAGTTCCTGGCTGATGTTGTCAAATGGCGCATCGCCCTCGTGGCTGCCCAGGCTGCGCAAGTCGCGCAGGATGTACTGGCCCAGGCGCCGGCCGCGCATGCCGGCCGGCGTGTCGCCAAACAGCCGGGCTGCCGCCGCGTTCGCATGCAGGATGATTTGCCCGCTGTCGATGCTGATGATGGCGTCGCTGGCGCTGTCGATGATGGCCTGTCCCCGGGCCTGCCGTTGCCGGCTGGCTTTCAGTGGAGGGAATAGGCACAGCAGGAGTGCCGCCGCCATGCCCAAAGGCAGCATGCGCAACAGTGTGGAGCTGCCTCGATCAGGCATGGTGATCTCCTTGCGAACGGATTAACGAAGGCAGGCAGGATGGCGAATGACGGGCAGGGCTTTAGCTAGCCTATGCCTGCTGGCGCGGCGCGGCTTGATGTGGCGCAGGAGGTGAACGGAAGAGAATGATGCGCCGCGCCGGCAAGGGTCGGGCGGCGGCAAGATGGCGTATTTCCGGGACTTACATTTGCTTGAACAGGTGCAGGAAGCTGCGGCTCACTTCCAGTTTGTCGGATTTGCCTTTGATCAGCACCAGGTGGCGGCCGCGGATGTCGCGTGTGACGCCTTCGATGGCGTTCACATTGACCAGGGTGGCGCGGTGGATTTGCCAGAACAGCGAAGGGTCGAGCTCTTCTGCCAGGTCGCGCACGGGCTTGCGGATCAGCGCTTCATACTTGGCCGTCTGCACGCACGTATATTTTTCGTCTGAACGGAAGAACAGGATCTCTTCCACGGGAATCATGCGCAAGTCCTGGCCGATGCTGGCCTGTATCCATTGCAGGTAGGTGGGTTTGGCCGTGATTTTTTCCGCCAGTTGCGACAGCATGGCCGTGACGCTGCTGTTGACGTCCAGCGCCGGCTTGTTCAAATGGGTTTTCAGGCGTTCCACCGTCACCAGCAGGCGTTCATGCTCGGGCGGTTTCAGCACATAATCGACGGCACCCCGCTCGAAGGCCTCGACGGCGTGGGTGTCGTAGGCGGTCACGAAGACGATGTGGCTCTTGCCGCCGATCACCTGCGCCGCTTCCATGCCCGTCTTGCCCGGCATGCGGATATCGAGGAAGGCAAAGTCGGGCTTCAGCTGTTCCACCAGTTCGATCGCTTCGTCGCCATTCTTGGCTTCGCCGATGATTTCCAGTTCCGGCCAGGCTTGGCCCAGGCGCAAGCGCAGCTGGTCGCGCATCAGTCTTTCGTCGTCGGCAATAATAGCGGTAGGCATAGGTCTCAAGTGTGAACAGGCGAAGATTGATTATTCAATGATTTAGCGTTTTTATCAACTGCCTTATTTAGACAGCTGATATGGCACTTCGATCACGGCGCACACGCCGCTGGGCTGGTTCGGCGTGATGGTCAGGCTGCCCTGGTCGCCATGCAGCAGTTTCAAGCGCTCGCGGATGGTGGGCAATCCCAGCCCCGTGCCATCGCTGGGCACCACGCCAAAGCCCAGGCCGTCGTCAGTTACCGTCACGCGCAGCTTGCTGTGCGCCACTTCGGCCACGATGCGCAAGGTGCCGCCTTCCGGTTTGACTTCCAGACCATGCTTGATGGCATTTTCGACCATCGATTGCAGCATCATGGGCGGGAAGGCAGCGCTGCGCAGGCCGTCAGGAATCTGGAAGTCGACCGTCAAGCGCTCTTCCATGCGCATTTTCAGCAGGTTCAGATAGGCTTGCACCATGTCTGCCTCGCGGCCCAGGTTGGTAATCAGGGCGTTGTCTCGCATTTGCGGCAACACGGCGCGCAGATACTGGATCAGGCTGCGCTGCATCTTGGCCGCGCGGGGCGGATCGACCTGGATCAGGTGCTCGACGGAGGCGAGGGTATTGAACAGGAAATGCGGCTCGACTTGCGCCTGCATCATCTGCATCTTCGCTTCGCTGAGCTGGCGCTGCATGGATTCGCGCTCGGCCGCTTCATTCGCCGTCACGGTTTCCGCTTCGGCGCGTTTTTTTCCGCCGACCAGGGCCTTCATGGCGAACAGGGCCAATACCAGCAGCGAAACAAAACTCTTGAACCAGGTGGATGCTTGCTGGTGGTAGCGCGATACCTTTTGCTCGGCAGCATCATCCACCGCTTCTTCAATGGCGTTTGACAGCTCTTCGCCGATTTGTGGCGGCAGTTCAATATGCACTTCTTCGCCCGACGCATTGGTCGTGACTGGATAGCTGGGTTTGGCCGGTACCGCAGGGGCGGCCGGTGGCTCCGGCGGTTCCGGCGGCACGGCGTTGGCGTGCTCATCGGTCTCGGCGGCATCGGCCGGGTCGCTGGCCGCATCAGCGGTGCTGCTGCGCCGGTTCTTGCTATTGCGGGGATTGAAATGGATGCCCGTATCGTCGATCAGGATATTGGTCTCGCCCGTGCCCTTGCTGGCCCGCTTGTGCGACTTGATGACGACTTCTTCATTGGGGCTGGACGAGAACAGTTCGTCCTGCAAGATCGAGCCGGCGATCAAGGCCAGCGCCGCGAACAGAAAGAATTTCCACCAAGACAGTTGCGTGACCCACGTCGTGGTCGCGTCGAATCCCCGTTGCAACCAGGCGAGGATGGTTTTCAACAGTTGCGGCAGGTTGGAAATCGGGAGCATGTGGGCGCTTTCAAATACAAGATACGAGAGTTAATCGACGCGGCGGACAAGTTTAACCTGTTGTTGTGCCGTGTCAGAGTCTGATGTTGCCACTGTGCCTAAAGCCATGGCTTCGCACCAGCCGATTGCGACAGGCTGCACAAAATGACGCTTGAAGTGAAGGCCCGGCTTGCTGGGCGGTGAGCGGGTGCATTCGCGACTGGAAAATAGCCCTTGCGGGGCGTGCGCGGCTTGGCTATAATTCGCCCCCTCGCTGAACGACGCATGCAAATGCCGAGTGAAGTGGAGAAAAAGAAGGAGTTGACGGACGTAGCGAAATGCTTCATACTTTTCCTTCTTCGCAGCTGACAAACACAACGCTTTGTCGATAGCGCGAAAGCAGTAACCGAATACAGTTCTTTAACAATTAACAGTCGATAAGTGTGGACATTTGATGCAAGTGCAGCGTTGCTTCGGTAACGTCATACTTAAAATATCAAATGTTCACGAAGAAATAAATGAAATAGGATGCTTCGCAAGAAGCAGCCTGTCAGTTGTTTTTGAGTGAGCAAACACCTCGCAATGCGAGGGGTTTGAACTAGTTAAATAGTTCGACCATGCCGGTAAAACGGCAAAGTAACAGAGATTAAACTGAAGAGTTTGATCCTGGCTCAGATTGAACGCTGGCGGCATGCCTTACACATGCAAGTCGAACGGCAGCACGGAGCTTGCTCTGGTGGCGAGTGGCGAACGGGTGAGTAATAT
>NZ_CDXDQE010000011.1:0-248621 GCF_978021625.1 Janthinobacterium foliorum
CGACTGTTAATTGTTAAAGAACTGTATTCGGTTACTGCTTTCGCGCTATCGACAAAGCGTTGTGTTTGTCAGCTGCGAAGAAGGAAGAGTATGAAGCATTTCGCTAAATCCGTCAACACCTTCTTTTCTGCTACATCACCGTTTCCGGTGATCCTCAAGTGCCGCATTTGACTGCGTCTCATTGGGGAGGCGAACTATAGCCAAGTCCTGGCCAGGAAGCAAGCTTTATCCAGAGAAATCTTCGCGTGCAGCGTAAAATGGCTGTTTTCCCTCGATCCGCACCTGTCATGACCATCCTGCTCTCCACCTTGAACGCCCGCTACACCCACGCTTCGCTGGGATTGCGCTATCTGCTGGCCAATATGGGCCCGCTGCAGGCGCAAACGCGGCTGCAGGAATTCGTCATCGGCACCAAAACCACGGAACTGGTCGAACGCATCCTGACGAACAAGCCGCGCATCATCGGTTTTGGCGTATATATATGGAACGTCGAGGAAACCACGAAACTGGTGGCCATGCTCAAGCGCGTGGCACCCGAGGTCATCATCGTGCTGGGCGGGCCGGAAGTATCACATGAGGCGGGTGAGCAGGAGATCGTCAAGCTGGCCGACTACCTGATCACGGGCTGGGGCGACGTCACCTTCCCCAAGCTGTGCGGCGAAATCCTCCACGGCCCCAAGCCGCTGATGAAGATCCACGCGGGCGTGCAGGCGCCGCTGGCGGAACTGCAGCTGCCCTACTCTTTATATACGGACGACGATATCCGCCACCGCACGATCTACGTGGAAGCGTCGCGCGGCTGCCCGTTCAAGTGCGAATTCTGCCTGTCCGCGCTGGACAAGACGGCCTGGCCCTTCGCGCTGGAGAACTTCCTGGCCGAAATGGAATCCCTGCATGCGCGCGGCGCGCGCCTGTTCAAGTTCGTCGACCGCACCTTCAACCTGAACATCAAGACCAGCCTGAAGATCATGCAGTTCTTCCTGGATAAGATCGAGGCGAATCCCAACGACCCCATCTATGCCCACTTCGAGCTGGTGCCCGACCACCTGCCCGACGCCTTGAAAGAAGGCATCAGCAAGTTCCCGCCCGGCGCACTGCAATTTGAAATTGGCATCCAGAGCTTCAATCCGGACGTGCAATCGCTGGTCAGCCGCAAGCAGGACAATCAAAAGGCGGCCGATAACATCCGCTGGCTGTGCGAGGAATCGAACGCCCACTTGCACGTGGACTTGATCGCCGGCTTGCCGGGCGAGGATGAAGCCAGCTTTGCCGCCGGCTTCAACAAGCTGGTGGCGTTAAAACCGCATGAAATCCAGTTCGGCATCTTGAAACGCCTGCGCGGCACGCCCATCATCCGTCACACGGAAAACTTCGGCATGGTGTTCGATCCGCACCCGCCCTACACCATCCTGGCCAATAAGCAGCTCGATTTCATGAGCATGCAACGCCTGGTGCGCTTTGCCCGCTACTGGGACCTGGTGGCCAATTCGGGCCGCTTTGCCAATACGGTGCAATGGATGCTGGGCGACGCGCCATTTGAAAACTTCATGGACTTTTCGAACTGGCTGTACGCGCACACGGACGCCACCCATCGCATCGCCATGGAGCGCCTGGCCAAGCTGGTGGCGCAATGGCTGCAGACGCGCGGCATGAGCGCGGCGCAAGCCAATGCCCTCGTGGCCAGCGACTATGCAGGCGGCGCCCAGGCAGCCGCGCAGGCCAAACCGGCCGAAGCGGGAACTGGCAACGCCAAGGTGCGTCCGGACATCGCCTTGCCGCAGCGGCAGGCGCGCCACCTGGCGTCCTGACGGCCCGGCGATCGAACATCGGTGGCGGTCTGCGCCATTCTCCCTTAAACTGACACGATGCCGACTGTACAATCGCCGAAACTGACCCTCTCCCAGACCAGCTCCCAACAGGGAGCCATCGTGACCGCCAGCGGCACCTGGCAGGTGCACGCCCTGGCCCATGACAATGCGATCAAGGGCATCGAGGCCCAGCTCAAGCCCCTGCAGGGCGACGCCAACACGCAATGGGACCTGTCGCAGATCGACAGCATGGACCATATCGGTGCCCAGCTGTTCTGGAATGCCTGGGGCAAGCAGCGCCCCGCACAGCTGACCCTGGCTCCGTCGCTGGAAGAGTTTTTCCGGCGCATCGAAGACACGGGGCCACTGGAAACGCCGCCCTCGCGCGCCAACCGCCTCACGCCCGTGATGAAGCTGGGCATGGCCATCCTGCTGTTTTTCGAACATTTGAAGGGTTTTATCGCCCTGGTGGGCCAGGTGACGCAGGATATCGGCCGTTTCGCGCGCCATCCCATGCGCGGGCCCTGGCGTGAAATCTCCGCCAACATCTTCCATGCGGGCTTCCAGGCGCTGGGCATCACGGCCCTGGTGGGCTTTTTGATCGGCGTGGTGCTGTCATATTTGTCCGCGCAGCAACTGCGCGCCTTTGGCGGCGACATTTACCTGGTCAACCTGCTGGGCATGAGCATCATCCGCGAACTGGGGCCGTTACTGGCGGCCATCCTCGTGGCGGGCCGCTCCGGTTCCTCCATCACGGCGCAGCTGGGCGTGATGCGTGTCACGGAAGAGCTCGACGCCATGCTGGTGATGGGCATTTCGCACGGCTTCCGCCTGATCATGCCGAAAGTCCTGGCCTTGGCCATTTCCATGCCCCTGCTCGTCATCTGGACGGACACGGCCGCGCTGATCGGCGGCATGGTGGCGGCCAAGGTGGAACTGAACCTGTCGGCGCGCTACTTCATCCAGAAGCTGCCCGACGCCGTGCCGCTGGCGAACTACATGATCGGCCTGGGCAAGGGCGCCATCTTCGGCATGCTGATCGCCCTGGTCTCATGCCATTTCGGCCTGCGCATCAAGGCCAACACGGAAAGCCTGGGGCGCGGCACCACCACCGCCGTCGTCACGGCCATCACCGTGGTGATCCTGGCCGATGCCGTGTTCGCCATCGTTTTCAATGGAGTGGGCTACTGATGGCGGACAACGATAGCGCTTGCAAGGCGAGCGAAGGCAAGGATGGCCAGTTCAACCTGCACGGCAGCGCGCCCGTGGTGGAGATCACCAACCTGTGGACCAAGTTCGGCCGCACCGTCGTGCACCAGGACTTGAACCTGGAAATCGAACGGGGCGAGATCCTCTCCATCGTCGGCGGCTCGGGCACGGGCAAGACCGTGCTGCTGCGCCAGATGCTGGGCCTGGAACATCCGGCGCGCGGCTGCGTCAAGGTATTCGGTGAAGATATCAACCAGGCAAGTTCCGACCAGTTGCAGCAATTGCGCAACCATTGGGGCATGCTGTTCCAGCAAGGCGCCCTGTATTCCGCGCTGACCGTCTTCGACAACGTGGCGCAGCCCATGCGCGAATTGCGCGTGCTGCCCGAAGCGCTGATACACGACGCGGTATTATTAAAGATGAACATGGTGGGACTGGGTCCGGAACATGCGTTGAAGATGCCGTCGGACTTGTCTGGCGGCATGATCAAGCGCGTGGCCCTGGCACGCGCCCTGGCGCTGGAGCCGAAACTGCTGTTCCTCGACGAGCCAACGGCAGGCCTGGACCCGGATTTGTCGGAAAGCTTTGTGTCCCTGATCCAGTCGCTGCACCGCGAGCTGGGCTTGACGGTCGTCATGGTGACGCATGACCTCGATACCCTGTTTGCCCTGTCCACGCGCATCGCCGTGCTGGCGGCCAAGCACGTGATCGCCATCGGCCCGCCGCGCGACGTCATCGACGTGGACCACCCATTCATCAAGCAGTTTTTCCTCGGCGACCGCGGCAAGCGCGCACTGGCCGTCCTGGACGAAAAACAGGCGGCAGACGAGGCCGCACAGCCAGGCGACGCTGCCGGCACTGACAAGAAAGCGGAGAAGTAATGGAAAACAGATCACATGCCCTGATGACGGGATTCTTTACAATCACCCTGCTGGTGGCGGCCATCCTGTTCGGCGTCTGGTTCAACCGCGACCGCGTGGAACGGGTGCCGTATCTGCTGGCCACCACCCTGTCCGTGCCGGGCCTGAACCCGCAGGCCACCGTGCGCTACCGGGGCCTGGAAGTGGGCAAGGTCGATGCCATCGATTTCGATACGCAAAAAGCCGGACAAATCCTCGTGCATATCAGCGTGGCGCCCGACACGCCCGTCACCAATACCACTTTTGCCGTGCTGGGCTACCAGGGCGTGACGGGCATCGCCTACATCCAGCTCGACGACGAGCACGTGGGATCGAAACTGCTGGGCACCAGCAAGGACAAGCCATCGCTGATCCCCCTGCGCGCCGGCTTGCTCGACCAGCTGGAAAAGCGCGGCAAGCGCATCCTTGACCAGGCCGAGCAGATCACCAACAAGGTCAACAATCTGCTCAGCCCGGAGAACCAGGCGGCCATGCTGGGTGCCTTCAATGAAGTGGGCAAGGCAGCCAAAGCCTTTGGCGCCATTCCGCAGCAGCTGGAGCCAACCATGACGCAATTGCCGCAACTGACGGAACAAACGCGGCAAACCCTGACGGCCATCAGCACGGCCAGCAAGAATGTCTCGGACTTGACGGCCACCTGGAAAAAACTGGGCAATGACATTCAGGCGCCCGGCGGCGTGCTCGACAAGGTCAATGGCACGGTCGACAAGGTCGGCAGCTCGGTGGAAACGGTAGCCAATGGCGTGTCGCTGGAAGTCTTGCCGCAGGTAATCGAGCTGAGCGGCGAAGCGCGCTCCTCCATGCGCGCCCTGAAAACCACCATGAGCACGCTGAATGAACAGCCGCAGAGCATCTTGTTCGGCGCCCCAGACATTCCGCCCGGCCCGGGCGAGCCCGGTTTTTCGGCGCCAGGCAAATAAGGAGAACACCGCATGCATATCCCACGCAATCTCACCGCGCTGGTCCTGGCCAGCGCTTTCCTGCTGAGCGGCTGCGCCAGCCGCGGCCCCCTGCCCACGTTTTATGATTTTGGCCCGCCGGCGCCGCAAGCTGCGCAGGCGCAGCCAGCCGTGCCAGCCGTGCCCGTGCTGGTAATTGCCGAGGCGAATGGCCCTTCTTGGCTGGACAGCCAGCGCATGTATTACCGTTTGCTGTACGCCGATGCGCAGCAATCGCGGCCCTACGCCTACAACCGCTGGAACACGCCGCCGTTGCAACTGCTGAGCCAGCGCCTGAAGACGCGCGTGGCGCAAAGCGGCGTGAAAGTGCTGTCGACCACGGACGCGGCCGCCGGCATTCCCCTGCTGCGCATCGACGTCGATGATTTCTCGCAAAATTTTGACACGCAGACGCAAAGCAGCGGCCATGTCTCGCTGCGCGCCTCGCTGTTCCGCGGCTATCGCCTGATCGACCAGAAAACCTTCAGCCGCAGCGGCCCGTCCGCCAGCGCCGACGCCCAAGGGGGCGCACAGGCGCTGGCGGCGGCCTCGGATGCCATCGCCGCCGACCTGCTCACCTGGCTGGGCACGCTGACCATCCCGAAAGAATGACGGCACCCGCTTCCCCCGCCAGCCCGGCGGCGCTGCCGCCCCTGCCCGTACGCTCGTCGCCCGTCTCGCGCGCGACCCTGCTCGCCTACGTCTTCCTGATCGTGTATGCCAGCTGGTTTCCGTTTACGGGCTGGCACAGCAACGGCCTGTCGCCGCTGACGTTCCTGGAAAACACGCGCATGCCCCGCTACTGGACGGGCTTTGACGTCGGCATCAATGTCGTCGGCTATATTCCGCTGGGCGCGCTGATCGTGTATTCGCTGTTTCCCAGGGTGACAGGTTTTCTTGCCGTCATCATCGCCAGCCTGTGCGGCGTGTTTATTTCCGGCAGCATGGAAGCCGTGCAAACCTATCTGCCCAGCCGTGTCTCGTCGAATCTCGACTTTTATACGAATTCGGCCGGCTGCTGCCTCGGCGCCATCATCGGCGCCTTGACGGCACGCAAGCTGCTGGACCAGAGCCACTTGCTGCGCCTGCGCCAGCGCTGGTTTGCCCAGCATGCCAGCCAGGGCCTGGTGCTGGTGGCCCTGTGGCCGCTGGCGCAAATCTATCCGCAAGGCTATCTGTTCGGCCTGGGCCAGCTGCTGCCCATCCTGTCGGACTGGGCTTCGAGCCTGATGGGCATGGAAATCGACCTGGCATCCTACCTGCGCCCCGACACCATATTAACAGTTGAACAATATTGGCTTTCGGAAACCATCATCACGGCCTGCGGCATGACGGGCGCCGTGCTCACCTTGCTGTGCCTGCTGCGCCGCGCGGCTCCGCGCGCCATCCTGATGCTGACCCTGATCGGCGCCGCCCTGATCGTGCGTTCGATGGCCAGCGCGCTGCTGTTCTCGCCGCAAAACGCCTTCGTCTGGATCACCCCGGGGGCACAGGGCGGTTTCCTGATCGGGCTGATCATGCTGGGCGGCCTGGCGTTCGCGCCCCATGTGGCGCAGCGCCGCATCGCGGCCGCCACTTTGCTGCTGAGCCTGGTAATGGTCAACACGACGCCGATCAATCCGTATTTCATGTCGACCTTGCAAGGCTGGGTGCAAGGCAAGTTCCTCAACTTCAATGGCGCGGCCCAATTTCTGGCCCTGCTGTGGCCCTTCATGGCCCTGTGGTTCCTGTGCCTGCCATCGCACCGCCTGAACCGCCAGGACGATGTGCAGCGACAGCGTCGCGAAGACCATCCATAAGCGCTATCATGGCGCATTAATGTCTTGAACAGCAGGAGAGCCGCATGAGCGACGCACCGTATTTTGAACGCCACGTTTTTTTCTGCATGAATAAACGTGAAGATGGCCGCAACAGCTGCGGCGACCATGGCGCGGAAGCGGCGCAAAAACATTGCAAGCGCCGCATCAAGGAGCTGGACATGAATGGCGCGGGCAAGATCCGCATCAACCAGGCCGGCTGCCTGGACCGCTGCGAAGAAGGCCCGCTGCTGGTGATCTACCCGGAAGCGACGTGGTACACCTATGTCGACACCAGCGACATCGATGAAATCATCGATACGCACCTGGTGGGTGGCAAGGTCGTCGAGCGCCTGAAAATCTAAGATCGCTGAACAAAACCTGCTGCGCGTGGCGATAGACGGCCTCCGATGCTCACTGTGCTCCAGCACGGTTGCGCCTCTCGGACCAACAGAGGCGCCGAGCCTCACTGCCGCTCGCTAGGGTTTTGCCAGGCGCTCCATGCCCCGTCTTTAATCTTAATTTAAGCGTAAGCCACCAGTATGAGCATCATGAACAGAAACTCGGAAAAATTTACCCTTGCCGGCCATGCGGGCAGCATGGAAGGCTTGCTCGATTTCCCGGCAGATACCCCGCGCGGCATCGCCCTCGTTGCCCATCCGCATCCGCTGTACGGCGGCACGATGGACAACAAGGTCACGCAAACCCTGGCGCGCGCCTTTGTCGCCCTTGGTTACGTGGTGGCGCGCATCAATTTCCGCGGCGTCGGCGCCTCGGAAGGCGTGCATGACCATGGCGCGGGCGAGACGGACGACATGCAATTGCTGTATGAACACATGCGCGGCCTGTATCCAGGCTTGCCCGTGGCCCTCTCCGGTTTCTCGTTCGGCACCTTCGTGCAATCGAAACTGCAGGAACGCCTGGCCGCCGCCGGCACGCCCGTCGAGCGCCTGGCGCTGATCGGCAGCGCCGCCGGCAAATGGGCCATGGCGGACATTCCCGCCGACACCATTTTGATTCACGGCGAACTGGACGATACCATTCCCCTGTCCGCCGTCTTTGACTGGGCCCGTCCTCAAGACATTCCCGTGATCGTGATCCCCGGTGCCGACCATTTTTTCCACCGCAAGCTCAACCACATCAAGAACCTCGTGATTGCCTTGTGGCATGGTGACAAACCCGCAATCGCAGCCGATGATCATTGAAGTGTGGGCTTACTACTGCCTCCACGGCTATAATTGATCCGTTTTTTCCACGCGGCCATGTAAGTAGCAACGACATGGCCCTCAGCCTTCATCTTTTTCGCAGACCAGCCTCCATGAAAAAACTTTTAGCGGCACTGGCCTCCAGTGTATTTTTCTTTTCCGCCGCCTTCGCCCAGAGCGTTCCCGCACCAACCATCGCCGCCAAGTCCTGGCTGCTGCTTGACGCCACCAGTGGCCAGATCATTGCTTCGCAAGATCCGGACGCGCGCATCGAGCCGGCATCGCTGACCAAAATCATGACGGCCTACCTGACGTTTGCCGCCATCCGCGAAAAGAAACTGGCGCTGGATCAAAAAGTGAATGTCTCCGTGCGCGCATGGAAGGTCGATTCGAGCAGCTCGAAGATGTTCATCGACCCGGCCACGCCCGTCTCGATCGACGACTTGCTGCATGGCCTGATGATTCAATCGGGTAACGATGCCGCCGTGGCACTGGCCGAAGCCGTTGCCGGCGACGAAGGCACTTTTGTCGTGCTGATGAACCGCGAAGCCCAGCGCATGGGCCTGAAAAACACGCGTTTTGGCAATCCGCATGGCTTGCCTAGCCCGGATAACTATTCCACGGCGCAAGATTTGTCCGTGCTGGCCCAGCGCGTGATCGCCGACTATCCGGAATTCTACAAAATCGATTCCATCAAGAGCTTTACGTACAACAAGATTACCCAGCCTAACCGCAACCGCCTGCTGTGGCTGGATCCAACCGTGGACGGCATGAAAACGGGCCACACGGAAGCGGCCGGCTATTGCATGATCGCTTCGGCGCGCCGTCCGGCCGGTTCCGGCGAGCGCCGCCTGATTTCCGTGGTGCTGGGCACCACCTCCGACCAGGCGCGCACGCAGGAAAGCCAGAAGCTGCTGAACTGGGGCTTCCAGAACTTCGATACGGTCAAGCTGTACTCGAAAGGCCAGGCCGTGGCCACGCCGGAAGTGTGGAAAGGCTCGAAAGGCACCGTGAAAATCGGTTTCGCCCGCGATGTGCTGGTCACCGTACCCAAAGGCACGGCTGCCAAGATGAAACCTGTGCTGGAACGCAAGGACCCGCTGGTCGCCCCGCTGGCCGAGAACGCCCCCGTCGGCAAATTGAAAATGATGGTGGACGACAAGGTCCTGCTGGAACTGCCAGTCGTGGCGCTGGAAACCATCAACCAGGCAACGATCTTCGGCCGCGCCTGGGATTCGATGCGTCTGTGGATGAAATAAGCAGTTAGCTTTCCGCATAAAAAATGCCCGCACGTTGCGGGCATTTTTTTCGTCCGTTCACCTTACTTCAGCGGCGCATCCTTCAGGTGCGGCGCCCGCGGCACGGGCGGGAAAGTGCCGTGGCGGCCGGCGGCAAAGGTCGCTTCCGTCTGCGATGGCTCCACCGGCACGGACACCTTGCGCACCTTGGCCACTTGCGCCGCCGTCACGGGCGTGCCGCGATTGCCCCAGCTGGTCTGGATGAAGGTCACTACCTGCGCAGTCTGCTCATCGGTGAAGATGTCGGCATACGGCGCCATCGTCAGCGCCGACGGTGCCGTGCGCGTGGCCGGCACGGCTCCGCCCGACAGCACGATGTTGATGGCCGACGTAGGGTCATTCGTCTGCAGCACGGCATTGCCGGCCAGCGCAGGGAAAGCCTTGTCGTACCCCTTGCCGTCGGAACGGTGGCAGCCGGCGCAGCGGTCCAGGTACAACTGGGCGCCCGTGGAATTGACGATACCGCTGAACAATTGCTTGCCCAGCGTGTCGTCTGCCACGAACGCGGGCGTGGCCGGATTCGATGGCGGCAGGGACTTCAGGTATTTCGCCATCGCCGCCAGGTCGCCATCCGTCATGTGCTGCATGGAATGGGCCACCACATCGTTCATGGCGCCGAACGATGCCGTATGGCTGTTGCGGCCCGTCTTCAGGAATTCGGCGATCTCCGCCGCGCTCCAGCGCGCCAGGCCGCCGCCATGCTCGTTGCGCAGCGATGGCACGGACCAGCCGTCGATCACGCCGCCGCCGGCCAGGAAGGTGGTATTGCCCGCATCCGTCAGCGATTTTTCCTGCATGCCCACGCCGCGCGCCGTGTGGCAGGCGCCGCAGTGGCCCAGGCCCTGCACCAGGTAGGCGCCGCGCAGCAATTGCGCGTCGCCCGTGGCCGGCACCTTGTACGGCTGCGGCGTGGGCGCGAAGGCCCAGCGCCAGATGGTCAGCGGGAAACGCATCGACAGGGGCCAGGGAATATCGGCCGCCTTGTTCGGCGTCGGGTCCGCCTTCACGCCATGCATGAAGTAGGCATACAGCGCCTGCATGTCCGCCTCGCTCAGGCGCGAGTACGATGGATACGGCATGGCCGGATACACGGTGTAGCCGTGCTTGGTCACGCCCGTGCGCATCAGCTTGTCGAAATCGGCAAAGCTCCAGTCGCCGATGCCAGCCTTTTTATCCGGCGTGATATTGGTGGAATACACCTTGCCGATCGGCGTTTCCATGCCCAGGCCGCCCGCGAACGGCTTGCCTTTCGTGCCGGCCGTATGACAGGCGATGCAGTCGCCGGCGCGGGCCAGGTATTCGCCCTGGCGTATCAGCTGGGCGTTCGGCGTGGTGGCGGCGGCAACCGCGCCGGCGGACCAGGCGATGCTGGGGGTACTGGAGGCGAGCGCCAGCAGCAGCGCGCCCACGGTGGTGGTGAATGTGTTGTTCATCTTCTTGTTCTTCATCAGGCGACCAGGGGACGGGGATCTTTCAGGTATTGCTCGCGGATGGCCTTGGCCGACCAGTAGGTCAGCGCGCAGGCCAGGCCTGTCGGGTTGTAGCCGATACCTACCGGGAACACGCTGGAGCCGACGGCAAACACGTTATGCACGTCCCAGCTCTGCAGGTAGCGGTTGACGACGCTGGTCTTGCGGTCCGCGCCCATGGCCGTGCCGCCCGCCCAGTGCGTGGTCTGGTAGTTGCGCAAGTCCAGGTGATCGCCCACGTTCTTGACAGACACCTTGATCGATTCCGGATTCATGGCTTCGGCCACTTTCATCATCTTGTCGGTGACGAAACGGCTCATCTTGATGTCGTTTTCCTTCCAGTCGAAAGTAAAGCGCAGCAATTGCTGGCCATATTTGTCCGTGTAGGTCGGGTCGAGATCGACGTAGCAGTCGCGGTAAGTCATGTTGGCGCCGTGGCAATCGAACGAGACCGTATTCAGGTAGCTTTTCTTGACGGCTTTTTTCCACGCCGAACCCCAGGCCGGCGTGCCATCCGGCGTGGCGATGCCGGAAATGGGCTTGGAACCGGCCGGATTGCACCAGGCGGGCGAGCCCCCCACGAAGCCCAGCGGGCCATGGTCGAAATTGTCGCCATTCCAGTCATCAAGCGCGACACCGGTGCCGCCGGCGCCGATGAACGGGTTCGTGTTCGTGTCTTCCTTGAAGAAGGTCTGGATGGTGGACATCATCTGGTAGGCGATGTTGCGTCCCACCACGCCTTCATTGCTGACGGGGTCGTACGGCTTGCCGACACCGGACAAGAGGAACAGATGCGCATTGTTGTAGGCAAAGGCGCTGGCGATGACCAGGTCGGCCGGTTGCTCGACGGCCTTGCCGTCCGCATTGATGTAGGTCACGCCGGTTGCGCGTTTCTTGGTGCCATCGAGGTTGATGCGCACGACGTTGCAATTGGCGCGCAATTCAAAGTTGGCCACCATGCGCAGGGCCGGCATGATGTTGACGTTGGGCGACGCCTTGGAATAGTTGTAGCAGGCGTAGCCGGAGCAGAAGCCGCAGAAGTTGCACGGCCCCATCTGGCAGCCATACGGATTCGTGTACGGGCCGGACGCGTTCGACGACGCGTTGACGAAGGGATGGTAGCCGACAGCCTTGGCCGCGCGGCGGAACAATTCCGCCGTGTACGGCACTTTTTGCGGCGCCAGCGCGTAATTGTCGGAGCGGTCGCCCTCGAACACATTGCCGTCGCCGACGACGATGCCGTTGACCTTATATGCCTGGCCCGAGGTGCCGAAGACTTTTTCCACAAAATCGAAGTGCGGCTCCAGTTCGGCGTAGGTCACGCCAAAGTCCTGGATCGTCATGCCTTCGGGGATGAATTTCTTGCCGTAGCGGCGCTCGTAATGGCTGCGGATTTGCAGCTCTTCCGGCAGGACGCGCCAGTGCATGCCCGACCAGTGCAGGCCGGCGCCGCCCACGCCCGTGCCCGGCTTGAAGGCGCCGATCTGGCGATACGGCACGGCCACGCCCGTGATGCTGTGGCGGAAGGTAAACGTGCTCTTCGACATATCCTGGAACAGCTTGGTGCGCTGGATGTAGGTCAGCTCGTCGAGGGTCTTCGGATAGGCGCCGTCGGGATAGGTGTCGCGGTACTCGCCGCGTTCCAGCGCGACCACGTTCAGGCCCGCTTCCGTCAATTCCTTGGCCATGATGGCGCCGGTCCAGCCGAAGCCGACAATCACGGCATCGACAGGCTTCATTTTCAAATCTGGTGTGATATCACTCATGATGGTTTTTCTTTTTCTTTGATCTGGTACAACAACAATGCGATGACAGGCTTAGGCGATGGAGACGGGCGGCAACGGGTATTTCTTGCCGTACTGTTCGACCCAATCCATGTAGTCGGCGCGGGCGCCAGGGAATCCCACCATCTTCCAGGCCAGCATGTCCTTGTTACCGCCGTGCACGGGATCGCAAAAGTAGCCTTCGCGCGTGTTTTGCAGCAGCTGGTTGAAGAAGGTCTTCGAAGGCACTTCGCCGATATCCAGCGTGCCTTTTTGCAATTGCGTGATGACGGCATCGCGCTCGGCCGCCGCCAGCTGCACGAAAGGCTTGCCAAACTGCTTGTTCACGGCCGCGTTCACGCCCGCCAGGGCACTGCGGTACAGCTCGCGCGGCGCCATGTGGAACTGGTAGCCGAACTGCTCGATCGATGGCACGAACGGCGCCTGCATGTACCACAGCGCGCCATACGCATACGGCGTGTTCATCTGCAAGTCGATGAATTCATGCGCGCCCGATTCCAGCGCGCCCGGCCCTTCGCCATCGGCGGGGATCAGGCGGTCGACCAGCGCCGTCAGGGTCGCCCATTCCGTGGCGTTGAAAAAAGTGGGCTTGTAGGCAGGCTGGTCCTTGGAGACAGCCATGGCCAGGCCGCCGCCGGCACCGGCCAGCAAGGCCACGGCAGGCGCGGCGCTGACGGCCTTGCGCAGGAAATGACGCCGGTGCGGCGAAATTCCGATGGTTTTCATAGGTTTTCCTCAGGCGGCATGAGCCACCACAATGATGGATGGGGGAAGAGCAATGCGGGCAAGCGCCGCTGAGCGTGCAGATTTCACGTGGGATAGGCCAGGGTATCGCTGCGCTCATCTATCTGCCTCTTGGTTAGTTGACCAACATGATTGACAAGCGCTTGTTTTGCATTTACGGTGCGCATCGTACCATAATTAAAAGAAACATTCAGAGACAGGCGCAACATGATCAAAAATGAGGCAGCGCCGCGCGGACGGCCGCGCAAGGCTGGCGTGGAAGATGCTGTGCTGGAAGCGATCGTCATGCTGGTGCGCCAGCATGGGCTCGATGCGGTGACGATACAGATGGTAGCCGATGCGGCAGGCGTGGGGCGCCAGACGATTTACCGGCGCTGGCCGCGCCGCGAAGAGATGCTGCTCGACGCGCTCGTCAAGCGCACGGCGGAAAAGCTGCAGCGCGCGCTCGACATGCCGGAAGGCCAGGAAATCGAAGCGATCTGCGCGCGCATCTTCGACAACCTGAATGCGGACGGCCGCTTCACCTGCGATTTATTAGTGCTGATCCACAACGATGCGGCGGCGCAGCTGCGCTTTCGCGAACACATCGTCGCCCCCTGGATTGCCCTGGTGGTACAGCGCCTGCTGAACATCGGCGTGCGCCCCGACCTCGATCTGCGCCTGTTCGCGTTCATGCTGCAATCGGCGCTGGTGTACCAGATGCAGCTGGGCGGCCAGCTCGACGATGCATTGCAGGAGCGTTGCTGCCGTTTTATCCGCAGCATGCTGTAGATTAGCTGGCTATAATCGTGGCGAGTTCTTCCACGCCACCACCAGAAAGCCAGCCCATGAGCCATGTATTTCCCGCCAGCCTGCAAGCACCGCGCAGCCGTTTGAGCAGCAACGGTCCCGAACTGTCGCGCATCGTCGCCGGCATGTGGCGCATCGGCGAGTGGGAAATGTCGGCGCAAGAACGCCTGGCATTCATCGAGCAATGCCTGGCGCTGGGCGTGTCGAGTTTCGACCATGCCGATATCTACGGCGACTACAGCGCCGAAGGCCTGTTTGGCGAAGCGCTGGCCCTGCAGCCGGGCTTGCGCGACAAGATGGAACTGGTCAGCAAATGCGGCATCAAGCTGCTCTCGCCGCACCGTCCCGGCCATGCCATCCAGCATTACGACACGAGCGCGGCGCACATCACCAGTTCCGTTGAGCACAGCTTGCGCCAGTTGCGGACGGACCGCCTGGACTTGCTGCTGATCCACCGCCCCGACCCGCTGATGGATTTCGACGAAATCGCCGGCGCGTTTACCCGCCTGCAGCATGCGGGCAAGGTGCTGCACTTTGGCGTGTCGAACTTCAGCCGCCACCAGTTCGAGTGCCTGCACCGGCGCTTCCCGCTGGTGACGAACCAGGTCGAATTTTCACCGCTGCACGTGGCGCCCCTGTTCGACGAAACCTTCGACGGCTTGCAGGACCTGAAAGTGGCGCCGATGATCTGGTCGCCGCTGGCGGGCGGACGCCTGTTCCAGGGGGGCGATGCGAATGTGGAGAATTTGCGCAATGTCATCAAGCAGATCGCCGACCAGCTGCAGCGTCCGTTTGCCAGCGTGGTGTTTGCGTGGATCATGCAACTGCCTAGCCGGCCCCTGCCGCTGACGGGCACGGGCCGCATCGAAGCCGTGGGCGTGGCCGTGGAAGGCACGCAGTTCACGCTCAGCCGCAGCGACTGGTTCGCCATCCTGCGGGCCGCGCGCGGGCACGAGGTTGCTTAAAATTTAATCAATCTCATCCGGGTCATGGAACACCTGCGGCAAGGCAATCCCTCGCCAGCCCAGGTGCCACGCCAGGTTGAGCAGCAGGGTGGCGGCGATGTAAACGGCGAAGAAGAAGGCGAAGAAACTGGTTTTCAGCCATACCAGTGCGGCAATGGCGACGATCAGGACCAGCAAGGCGGCCAGGCTTTTCTTTTGCTTGGAGCTGGGGAAGCGCAAGGTCGACACCATCAGGCTACCCACGCCCACCAGCAGCAGCATCAGCAGATAGCTGTGCAGCATCGAATCGATGGGCGCCGGCCAGGCCACCACCACGGCCGCCACGCAGGCGGCCCCGGCCGTGATCGGCATGCCGACAAAATACAGGGGATCGGTGCGTCCCACGTTCACATTGAAGCGCGCCAGGCGCATGGCGCCGCAGGCCACGAAGAAAAAGCTGGCCATGCCGCCAAAACGCAGCAGCAGCGGGTCGTGCACGCCCATCTGCACAAAGCCATAGCAATACAACAATACCGCCGGCGCGCAGCCGAAATTCATCACGTCGGCAATGGAATCGAGCTGCACGCCGAACTGCGAACTGGTGCCCGTGAGCCGGGCCACGTAGCCATCGAGCGCGTCAAATACGCCGGCCAGGACCAGCAAGGCGGCGGCCAGGCGATAGGCATCCGCGTCACCGACGGTGGCGTTATCGACGGAAATGACGATGCTGGCAAAGCCGCAAGCGATCGACATTAACGTCACCATGCTGGGCAAGGCGTATTTGGCGCGCTGCAAGCGCGACTTGGGCAATGTGTTCAAATTATGGACAATCAAAGAATTCGGAAATAAAACAGCGCGGCGGCGCACGATGCACTATGCTCATTCTACCCTGTGCGGCGCCGCTGCCACCTGTGCACCAACGCGTGACATATCTTTTCACCAATGCTCTACGGCACATAAAAATGCCTTAGAATCGATTCCAGGGCAGCACGGCGGCCCCCCACAACATTTATACAGGAGTCAGCTTGATTGCCTCGTCTTTGCGTTGGAAACATGGCCTACCCGCCCTTCTGGTCGCGGCACTGCTGAGCGCTTGCGGCGGTGGCGGCGATAGTGGCAGCAATGCCGCACAAATCACGTCGACACCGGCCGGCCAGCTGACCCAGGAACCGGGCGCTCCCGTCCTCAGCAACAATATCGCCACGGATGGCTTCAACTGGATCAATTACCGGCGCAGCCAGGTCGGCCTGTCGCCGCTGGTGCGCAACAGCCTGATCGACAGCGCGGCCCAGGGCCACACATCGTACCTGAACACCAATAATCTGGTAGCGCACGAGCAAATCGTCGGCAAGCCGGGATTTACGGGCGTCGCGCCCTACGACCGCATCACCAAATCAGGCTATGCCATCACTTCCGTCTGGGGCGAGGTGATCGCCGGCGTGGCGACCACCTCCGGCTTCTACATGGCGGAGAACCTGATCACGGCCATCTATCACCGCTTCGTCATTTTTGAGCCGCTGTTCAAGGAAGGCGGCGCCGGTGCGGCCGTCAACAATAGCGGCTACGCCTACTTCACCACGGACCTGGCCGGCAATAGCCGCTACGGTCCCGGCTTGCCAGCCGGACAGATCATCAGCTATCCCTTCAGCGGACAAGTCAAGGTCGCCACCAGTTTTTCCAGCAATGAAGAAACGCCCGATCCCGTGCCCGACCAGGACGTGGTCGGCTACCCCATCAGCGTCCATGCGAATTTCGACGCCACGCTCAGCGTGAGCGCATTCACCGTGCGCCAGCATGGGGCCGCTTCGGATCTGACCGTCCGCCTCCTCACCCGGAGTACCGACCCCGTCAATACGGCGCGTTCTGTGGCCGCCATCATCCCTCTGGCGCCCCTGCTGGCGAACACCACCTATGACGTGAGTTTCATCGGCAAAGTCAGTGGCGCGGACGTCACGCGCACCTGGTCATTCACCACGCGCTAGGCTGCCCCGCCTTGCCAAGCGGGCGCAGCATCTAGGACGACTGGATGTAAAATAGCTGCTCCTGCTGTACGGCAATTGACAAGTTTTGGGGCCATGGGCATTCAGGCATGATGAAACCACACGCCA
This sequence comes from Janthinobacterium foliorum, assembly GCF_978021625.1. NCBI lineage: Bacteria > Pseudomonadati > Pseudomonadota > Betaproteobacteria > Burkholderiales > Oxalobacteraceae > Janthinobacterium > Janthinobacterium foliorum. The sequence goes on from NZ_CDXDQE010000011.1 coordinate 17,013, forward strand.
CTTGCGATGATGAGGCTGCCTTGGCGGCTTCCGACATGGTGCGTATTCTCGATGTCGAGAACGGACTGGGCCGCATCATGGGCGACCGCCTGCTGTACCTGAAAATCCTGCGCCGCTTCCTGCACGACCACGGCACCACGCCATGCCAGATCCGCGCCGAGTTCGACGCCGGCAACTACAGTTCAGCACGTCTAAAGACGCATACCCTGAAAGGCGCCGCCGGCATGATCGGCGCGCGCCACGTGCACCGCCTGTCGGAAACCCTGGAATCGGCGCTGCGCGCGCAGGCGCCCGACCTGGCGCAGCAAATGCTGCAGCTGGAGCTGGCACAGGACCAATTGCTCGGCGCCGTCAGCAGCATGCTGGGCACGCCGGAAGCACCGCATACGGCGGCGCAAGACGTGGCGCCCGATCCGGCCGCGCCCGCCATCCAGCTGCTGCTGGCGCGTTTGGCCAGCCATTTGCGCGAAGGTGACGGCGCCGCCATCGATATCCTGGAAAACTCGGCCAGCCTGCTGGCTGCCAGCCTGGGTGTGCATGTGTACCAGGAGGTGGCGGCGGCCGCGCACGAATTCGATTTTGACGGCGCCCTGGCGGCGCTGCTGCGGCGCCGCTAGCGTCCGAATTCAGGGGTTGTACTGCGCCTCTTCCGCATAGGCCACGCCACAGCTCTTGCCGCAAAAGCGACGCACGGCGTCGAGCGGCTTGTCGCAGTACCAACACGCACCTTTGGGCGGCAAGGAAGCGATCAATTCCGGCATGGCCGGCAATGGCCGCGCCACCACCTCCGCCCCGCCTTCCACGACATCCGGCTGTTTGCTGTCCATGGCGCTTCCTTTCCTAGCGGCACTTCAAGGCCGCTCAGCAAGATTACGTCAGCGCAGTTTGGACTCCATGACATTTCTCAACGGGGCGGAGCCTAGCCTGACTTTCGGTAGCTGCGCACCGCGTCATTGGCATGTTCATCGATGATTTTCAGCAGCCGCGGCTGCTTCGCATACATGGCAGACAGGCGCTTCCATTGCCGCTGCGCCTGGCCGCAGGAGTCATCGATGGCCGCGATGATCTCGCGCTGCCGCGCCTTGTCGTTGTCATCCCACTCGCCGGCAAAATGCTCGCACGTTTGCGCATGCTCAATGAACTGGGCCACGTCGCGCGGCAGTTTTTCCTGTGCCGGGGCCAGCAGGGGCAGACAGCACAGCACGCCAGCGATGAGGATTTTCATCGTGTCCCCCTTACTTGCCGATACAGAAACGGCTGAAGATCACGCCCAGCAGATCGTCGGGCGAGAATTCCCCCGTGATGCTCGACAGCTGTACTTGTGCCAGGCGCAACTCCTCGGCGAACAAGTCCAGCGACTGGTCATCCTGCGCCGCGTGTTCGGCGGCGATATTCAAGTGCTTGCCCGCCGATTTCAAGGCGATCAAATGACGCTCGCGCGCCAGGTACAGCGACTCGCCCGTCTGCTGCCAGCCGGCGATACGCAAGAGCTCGGCGCGCAGGAGGTCGATGCCGATGTGCTCGTGCGCCGACAGATACACGTGCGTGGCGTCCGGCAAGCTGTCGACGCTGGGCTTGTGGCCGGAGAGGTCAATCTTGTTCCATACGCGCACAACCGGCACGCCTTCGGGGAAGGCGGCAACGATGGTTTCATCGGCCAGGGTCGGGCCGTGGTCGGCGTCGAGCAAGTGCAAAATGACGTCCGCCTTGCCAATCTCTCCCCAGGTGCGCTCGATGCCGATGCGCTCGACGGCGTCGATGGTGTCGCCTGCGCTGCGGATGCCGGCCGTGTCGATGATGTTAAGCGGAATGCCTTCGATCTGGATGGTTTCGCTGACCTTGTCGCGCGTGGTGCCGGCGATCGGCGTGACGATGGCCACGTCGGCGCCCGCCAGTGCATTCAGCAGCGACGATTTGCCCACGTTGGGCTGGCCCGCCAGCACCACGTTCAGGCCTTCGCGCAGCAGCGCGCCCTGCGCCGCCTGGGCAAACACTTTATTCAGCGCTTCGATGACGGCCTTCAACTGGCCCCGCGCATTCGATTTCTCCAGGAAGTCGATTTCCTCTTCCGGGAAATCCAGCGTTGCCTCGACCAGCATGCGCAAGCCCGTCACCTGCTCCACCAGCGCGTGGATGGTATTCGAGAACGCGCCCGACAGCGATTGCGAGGCGGACTTGGCCGCCGCTTCCGTGGACGCATCGATCAGGTCGGCCACGGCTTCCGCCTGCGCCAGGTCCAGCTTGTCATTGAGGAAGGCGCGGCGCGTGAACTCGCCCGGCTCGGCCAGGCGCAAGCCGCTGTCCCTGCCCGCTTCGAGCACGCGCGCCAGCAGCAGTTGCAGCACGACGGGGCCGCCATGGCCCTGCAATTCCAGCACGTCTTCGCCCGTGTACGAATGCGGGCCCTTGAAATGGAGGGCGATGCCCTGGTCGATGATGGCGCCATCGGCCTCCGTAAACGGCAGATAGGTGGCGTGGCGCGGTTTCAGCTGCTGCGCGCCGAACAGGGCCGTCATGAGAGGCGCAAGGTTTTTGCCGGAGGCGCGGACCACGCCGATGCCGCCGCGTCCGGGAGCGGTGGCGATGGCGGCGATAGGGGAAGAGTCGAGTTTCATGGGGATATTGTAGATTATTCGGGGAAGGCTGCAGGAGCCGCGATATTTTCAGCGACAAACCGGGTGCACAAAAAAAGGGGAAGTCCAGTGGAAAACCGGCAAAACCCACTTTTTTTTGACATCGTACCCACTGGGTAGGATGCCAAAAAAAAGCCCGCGCGAGGCGGGCTTTCTGTTCGCTGGCCGGAATTACTTGGCGGCGACCGCGTATTTCTTGGTGATCACCCATTGCTGGCCGATCGACAGGACGTTGTTGACGACCCAGTAAAGTACCAGGCCCGACGGGAAGAAGAAGAACATCACCGAGAATGCCAGTGGCATGAACAGCATCATCTTCGCTTGCATCGGATCGGCTGGAGCCGGGTTCAGCTTGGTCGTGATGTACATCGAGATCGCGTACAGCACGGGCAGGATGCACCATGGGTCATGCTGGGCCAAATCGGTGATCCAGCCGATCCAAGGCGCGCCGCGGATTTCCACGGACGCGTTCAGCACCCAGTACAGGGCGATAAACACGGGCATCTGGATCAGGATCGGCAGGCAGCCGCCCAGCGGATTGATCTTTTCCGTCTTGTACAGCTCCATCGTGGCCTGGTTCATCTTTTGCGGGTCGCCCTTGTAGCGCTCGCGGATGGCCTGCATCTTCGGCGTGACCAGTTTCATCTTGGCCATGCTGCGGTAGCCGGCGGCCGACAGCGGGAAGAACGCCAGCTTGATCAGGATCGTGAAGGCGATGATGGTCCAGCCCCAGTTGCCCAGGACGCTATGGATATGCTCCATGACCCAGAAGATCGGCTTGGCGATGATGGTCAGCCAGCCGTAATCCTTGACCAGTTCCAGGCCTGGCGAAACGGCTTCGAGCAGGTGGGCGATTTGCGGACCCGAGTACAGCTTGCTGTCCATGCTGGCCGAGGCGCCTGGCGCCAGGGTCGGCAAAGGCAACACGTTGCCGATGGCGTACAGGTTGGTACCGACCTTCTTCGTGAAGATGTCGCGCTTGGCGTTTTCAGGCGGCACGAAGGCGGACACGAAGAAGTGTTGCGAAATGGCAAACCAGCCGCCATTGGCCGTCTGCGGATGCAGCGCCTTCATGGCATTGTCGTTGCCCTTCTTCTCGTCTTCCAGGGCCGCTTTTTCGATTTTCTCGAACGTCAGCTTCTGGTACTTGTCTTGCGGCGTGTACAGGGTCGGGCCAGTGAAGCTGCTGTTGAAGAACGAGTCGCCGACGGGCTTGTTGCCGTCATGCGTCAGTTGCAGGTACAGCTGTGGCGTGACAGGAGCCGCGCCCACGTTGGCCACGTCGTGGCGCACGTCGATGACGTAGTCGCCGCGCTTGAAGGTAAACGTCTTGGTCAGCTTGACGCCGCCTTCGACCGCTTCCATCACCAGTTGCACTTGCTTGCCGTCACCCAGGGTGCGCACGCCAGGCTGCACGGTGAAACCGCTCGCGTGGGTGGGGAAAGGACCGCCGACCAGACCCGATTGCGCCAGGTACGTGTGGTTCGCGCCTTCGTCGAACAGCACTTCGTTTTGCTTGCCTTCGTCAGGCTGGCACCATTTGAACAGGCCGAAGCAGCCGCCAAACCAGCCCGGGTTGCCCGCGCCCTTGAATTTCAGCAATTCCAGACGCTTGACCTGGCCGCCCAAGGTGTCGATATCGACCTTGATGACGTCGGTGGTGATGGTAATCACTTCGCGCTTGAACGCGGCGGGATCGCTCACTTCGCCAGGCACGGCAGTCGCGCCGGCGGCTGGCAATGCAGCCGTCTTGGCCGGGGTCACAGGCGCCTTGGCGGTTTGTTCCGTGTTCGCGGAGAACATCGACGGCTTGCCGTTCGAGATCATCCATTCGTTCCAGAGAATTACCAGCGAGACGGAAAACACGATCCACAGGATGGTACGTTTATTGATATCCATTAGGGTATTTGTCAGGAGTGGTTGCAACCGCAAGCGGTCGTTGAAGATTGTTTGCAATCGGCCGGCGGCACCGGGTCGACGCCCCCTTCATTCCAGGGGTGGCAACGGCACACGCGCTTGGCAGCCAGCAGGCTGCCCTTGGCGGCGCCGTGCACGCGCAACGCTTCCATCGCGTAATGCGAACAACTCGGATAGAAGCGGCAATTCTGTCCCAGCACGGGGCTGATCAGCAACTGATAAGCACGCAACAGGAACAGCAGCAGGGTTTTCATGGCGCAGCGGGTGGTGGCGCAGCAACAGAACGGGCCTGGGCGGCGATTTGCGCCGCGAACAGGCGGCTCAATTCTTCCCGCAGCTCGGCCTTGAGCCGGGTCGTGGTGGCCGGGCCATCCTTGCTGTTGACGGCGCGCGACAGGCGCACCACGCAGTCGACCGGCGGCAGCGCGCTGTTGCGAAACAGCTCGCGCGTCACGCGCTTGATCGTGTTGCGGGTCGCCGCGCGGGGCGCGAAACGCTTGGCCACAACGACGCCCAGCCGCGCATGCGGCAATTGATTGTGTCGGGTGTACAGCACAAAATGCGCTGTTTTTTGCGAAGGGCGCAAACGAAAAACGGATGAAAATTCATCCGTTTTAACGATACGCCGAAAGCGCGCGAAGTCGTGTGAACCTTCGCGTTGATTGCCGACTGGAGTACAGCTAGCCACGCGATCAGCTGTCAACGACAAGCCTAGACGGCCAGACGTTTGCGGCCCTTTGCGCGACGTGCGTTGAGCACATCACGGCCACCACGGGTAGCCATACGAGCGCGGAAGCCGTGCGTACGCTTGCGGCGAACGACGGAAGGTTGGTAAGTACGTTTCATGTTGGTCTCGCTAAAAACAAAAAAAATGCAAAATCGGGTCTGACGTCCCGTCAGTTTTTGGTGCCAATGACAATCGCGCACTTATGCCAAGGCACAAGCTGGCCAATCTCATCGCCCGCTGGAACGCGCACCAAATCTACTACGCGGAGCGATTTGCGGCCTCCGGTGCTCACTGTGCCTTCGCACAGTTGCGCGCCTCAGCCACAACTCATCACCGCTCGCTACGATTTGATACTGCGTCGTTAATCCACGCTTAGTCCATATTGTCGTTCCAAATGAATAAACACGGAATACGGGCGGGGAACCCTGAATTATTCAGCATATGCCCCCCTCTTGTCAAGGATTGCCGTGATCGCCTGGAAATTTGCGCGCCGCTCCCCACCTGCGCCAGAGGCCGCACCAGCACTGCCTGCAACGGGATAACCGGGGGATAAGTCCAGGCTTATGCACATGGCGCCCCACCCCGCCACGCAAAAATAACAGCCGCGCCTGTGGATAACTTTCGCAGTCGGGAGTAGAATAGCGCGTTACGTGTGGCGAGCCCTCGCGCGACGCCGGCCTTGCAACACGGTGAACGCAGGGCAGAATCGATACGCCCTCCCACACCTTTTCACATAGACATACATGGATAATTTCTGGCAGGCCTGTTCCGCGCAGTTGGAACTGGAGCTGACACCGCAACAATTCAGTGCGTGGATCAAACCGCTTATCCCTCTCGACTACGAAGAGGGCAAGCTGCGCATTGCTGCGCCCAATCGCTTCAAGCTCGATTGGGTCAAGACCCAGTTCGCCAGCCGCATCACTGCCCTGGCCATTCAGTACTTCGAAGCGCCCACGGAAGTGCAGTTCGTGCTCGACCCGCGCCTGGCCCTGCCGAAGAAGCCCGTTGCCGCCAGCACCCCGGCCAGCGATCCGAATGGCGGCGCGCCCAGCGCGCGCGCCGCGGAACCGCAGCCCAGCGTGCCGGAACTGAGCATCGGCGCGGCGCCGCGCCGCGAGCAGAGCCGCATCAACACCGACCTGACCTTCGACAGCTTCGTGACGGGTAAAGCCAACCAATTGGCGCGCGCCGCCGCCATCCAGGTGGCGAACAATCCGGGCGTGTCGTACAACCCGCTGTTCTTCTACGGCGGCGTCGGCCTCGGCAAAACCCACTTGATCCATGCCATCGGCAACCAGGTCATGGCCGACAACCCGGGCGCGAAGATCCGCTACATCCACGCAGAACAGTACGTTCGCGACGTAGTGACCGCTTACCAGCGCAAGGGTTTCGACGACTTCAAGCACTACTATCACTCGCTCGACATGCTGCTGATCGATGATATCCAGTTCTTTGGCGGCAAGAGCCGCACGCAGGAAGAGTTTTTCTATGCGTTCGAGGCATTAATTGCAGCGAAGAAACAGATCATCATCACCTCGGATACGTATCCGAAGGAAATCACGGGCATGGACGACCGCCTGATCTCGCGCTTCGATTCGGGCCTGACGGTGGCCATCGAACCGCCGGAACTGGAAATGCGCGTGGCCATCCTGCTGAAAAAAGCCAAGCAGGAAGGCGTGACCTTCTCCGATGACGTGGCTTTCTTTGTCGCCAAGCACTTGCGCTCGAACGTGCGCGAGCTGGAAGGCGCGCTGCGCAAGATCCTCGCGTACTCGCGCTTCCATGGCAAAGATATCACCATCGATATCGTCAAGGAAGCCCTGAAAGACTTGCTGTCGGTGCAAAACCGCCAGATTTCCGTGGAAAACATCCAGAAAACGGTGGCCGACTTCTTCAATATCAAGGTCGCCGACATGTATTCGAAGCGCCGCCCCGCGAATATCGCCCGGCCGCGCCAGATCGCCATGTACCTGGCCAAGGAACTGACACAGAAGAGTCTGCCGGAAATCGGCGAGCTGTTCGGCGGCCGCGACCACACCACGGTGCTGCATGCCGTGCGCAAGATCGCGCTGGACCGCACCAAGAACCCGGAATGCAACCATGAATTGCATGTGCTGGAACAAACATTGAAGGGGTAAGCGCCGCTTGGGCAAGACTGGCTCAAAACGTGCTTTACCCTTATTATCTGGGAGAGCGCCGCAGCTGGTCTGCCGGGGTTCCCCATGCAATGATTGTTAAATTACTACGTTAAACTTCATACCTATACATTGAGGATAAATATGCAATTGGTCAAAACCACCCGAGATACCCTTCTCCGGCCACTGCAGATCGTGAGCGGTATTGTCGAGCGTCGGCACACTATGCCGATTCTGGCCAATATCCTCATCCGCAAAGACGGTGAAAATGTCTCCTTCCTGTCGACCGACACCGAAGTGCAGATCACCACGCACGCGGAAATCGGCTCCGGCGCGGACGTCACCGGCACCACCGTGGCCGCGCGCAAGCTGCTGGACATCCTGCGCGCGCTGCCCGAATCGGGCGACGTCACGATGACCCTGCTGAACAAGCGCCTGACCGTGCAAACGGGCAAGTCGCGCTTCGCCCTGCAGACGCTGGCGGCGGAAGAGTTTCCAACCGTGCAACAAGCGGAAAGCTACAACGCGACCGTCACCCTGCCGCAGAAAACGCTGAAGCACCTGTTCAACATGGTGCATTTCTCGATGGCGCAGCAAGACATCCGCTATTACCTGAACGGCTTGCTGCTGGTATTGGATGGCAATAATGTCATCGCCGTTGCCACCGACGGCCACCGCCTGGCGTTTTGCCAGGTGGCCACCGAGCAAACATTTGCGCGCCAGGAAGTGATTATTCCGCGCAAGACCATCATCGAACTGCAGCGCCTGCTGGAAGAGAACGATGAGCCGGTGCAGCTGGACATCGCCGCCAACCAGGTGAAACTGACTTTTGCCGACATCGAGCTGATCTCGAAGCTGGTGGAAGGCAAGTTCCCCGACTACACGCGCGTGATTCCTAAAGGCTATAAAAACGACTTCACCATCGGCCGCGATGAGCTGCTGCGTTCGCTGCAACGCGCCGCCATCATGACCAGTGACAAGTTCAAGGGCGTGCGCTGCATCATCACCCCGGGCAGTATGAAGATCAGCTCGACCAACGCGGACCAGGAAGAAGCCGTCGAGGAACTGGAAATCGACTACGGCGGCGACGCCGTCGACATCGGTTTCAACGTGACCTACCTGCTGGACGTGCTGAACAACCTGAAGTGCGAATACGTCAACATCGCGCTGGGCGACTCGAACTCGTCCGCCCTGATCTCCATCCCTGACAACGCCGACTTCAAGTACGTTGTCATGCCGATGCGGATATAGAAGGCAGGTCGGATTAGCGAAGCGTAATCCGACGCACCCGGCGGCCATGTCGGGTTACGCCGTTCCGGCTAACCCGACCTACGCTCATCCGCCAGCAGTCCCGAATCAATCAGTAATCGCTATTTGAGAAAGCAGTCCATGTCCGAGAATCCACAAGACACCCCGATCCAGGCCAAAACGGAAGAATACGGCGCCTCCTCCATCCAGATCCTGGAAGGCCTGGAAGCCGTACGCAAACGCCCGGGCATGTACATTGGCGACACCTCGGACGGCACGGGCTTGCACCATCTGGTATTCGAAGTGCTGGACAACTCGATCGATGAATCGCTGGCCGGCCACTGCACGGAAATCCACGTCACCATCCACAGCGACAACTCGATCTCGATCACCGACAATGGCCGCGGCGTGCCGACCGGCCTGAAAATGGACGACAAACACGATCCGAAGCGTTCGGCGGCGGAAATCGTCATGACCGAACTGCACGCGGGCGGCAAGTTCGACCAGAACTCGTACAAGGTCTCGGGCGGCTTGCACGGCGTCGGCGTGTCCTGCGTGAATGGCCTGTCGAAACTGCTGAAGCTGACCATCCGCCGCGATGGCAAAGTGCATTACATGGAGTTCGTGCGCGGCGTGCCGCAAAACCGCGAAATCGAGATGCGCGATGGCGTGGCCGTCTCGCCGATCAAGGTCATCGGCGACACCGACAAGCGCGGCACGGACGTGCATTTCTGGGCCGACGAGGAAATCTTCACACACGTGGAATTTCACTACGAAATCCTGGCCAAGCGCATCCGCGAACTGTCCTTCCTGAACAATGGCGTCAACATCAAGCTGTCGGACCAGCGCACGGGCAAGGAAGAAATCTTCGCCTTCGAAGGCGGCACGCGCGGCTTCGTCGAGTACATCAACAAGGCCAAGTCGGTCTTGCACCCGACCATTTTCCAGGCCACGGGCGAGCGCCTGTCGGACCAGGGCACGAACATCTCGGTCGACGTGTCGATGCAGTGGAACGATGCCTATAATGAACAAGTGCTGTGCTTCACGAATAACATTCCGCAACGCGATGGCGGCACCCATTTGACGGGCCTGCGCGCGGCCATGACGCGCGTCATCAACAAATACATTGATGAACACGAATTCGCCAAGAAGGCGAAAGTGGAAATCAGCGGCGACGACATGCGCGAAGGCCTGACCTGCGTCTTGTCCGTGAAAGTGCCGGAGCCGAAATTCTCGTCGCAGACGAAAGACAAGCTGGTGTCGTCGGAAGTGCGCGGCCCGGTCGAAGAGATCGTCGCCAAGACCCTGGCCGACTACCTGCAGGAAAAACCGAACGACGCCAAGATCATTTGCGGCAAGATCGTCGAAGCGGCGCGCGCGCGCGAAGCGGCCCGCAAGGCACGCGACCTGACCCGCCGCAAAGGCATCATGGACGGCCTGGGCCTGTCGGCCAAGCTGGCCGACTGCCAGGAAAAAGACCCCGCCCTGTGCGAACTGTACATCGTCGAGGGTGACTCGGCAGGTGGCTCGGCAAAACAAGGACGCGACCGCAAGTTCCAGGCGATTCTGCCGCTGCGCGGTAAAGTGCTGAACGTGGAAAAAGCCCGTTTCGAGAAAATGCTGTCGTCGGAACAGATCACCACCCTGATCGCCACGCTGGGTACCTCGATTGGACCGGACGAATTCAACGTCGAGAAGCTGCGCTACCACCGCATCATCATCATGACCGATGCGGACGTCGACGGCGCCCACATCCGCACCCTGCTGCTGACCCTGTTCTACCGCCAGATGCCGCAACTGGTCGAGCGCGGCCACATCTACATCGCGCAACCGCCGCTGTACAAGGTGAAGGCCGGCCGCGACGAGCGCTATCTGAAAGATGACGCCGAAGAAGCCAGCTACATGATGACGGTGGCCCTGAACACGGCCGTGCTGGTGCCGCGCGAAGGCGCGGACGGCATTTCCGGCGAGACCCTGGCCGAACTGGTACGCAAGTTCAATCTGTCGAACACCATCATGACGCGTTTGACGCGCGTCATCGACCGCGCCGCCCTGACGGCCATCATGACGGGCGTGCAGCTGGACCTGTCGACGCTGGAACTGGCGGAAAAATCCGCGCTGGCCCTGCAGGCAGCCATCAACGATACCGCCGTGCAAGTGCACGTGCGCTCCGACGACCTGTCGGAAAAGCACATGCTGCGCATCGAACGCATGCACCACGGTAACGTCAAGGTCACGGCCATCGACGCCGACTTCGTGCAAGGCCCGGACTACGCCGTGCTGAGCAACGGTGCCGCCACTTTCGAAGGCTTGATCGGCGCAGGCGCGTTCGTGCGCCGCGGCGAAGGCGAGCGCGTCAAGGAAATCGCCGTGGTCGATTTCCACCAGGCCATGCAATGGCTGCGCGACGAAGCCGAGCGCACCGTGTCGAAACAGCGCTACAAGGGTCTGGGCGAAATGAACCCGGATCAATTGTGGGAAACGACGATGGACCCGACAGTGCGCCGCCTGCTGAAGGTCCAGATCGAAGACGCCATTGCGGCAGATCAAATCTTCACGACCTTGATGGGCGACGACGTGGAACCACGCCGCAACTTCATTGAAAACAACGCGCTGCGCGCGGGCAATATCGACGTGTAAACCACCGCGTCATGCCATCACGCATGCAAAGAAAACGCCACCTGTAGGATCTCAAAATACATGAAATAAATCTCATAATTTGAAATATCGGCGGCCACCCAAAACGGCCGCCGTTTTTGTCTACAGGCTCAGAAAATTCCGAAATAAACTCAAATAATTTTCGCGGCTGGCCAAATATACGTTGGGCATCGTTAAGATTAATCCGTCACGCGATACTCTCAACTGCAGCCCCCCCGAAACAGAGCATCGTCTATCATCGGCGAGCATCTGATCTAGGAAGCGGTAGTCACAGTTACGGCAGCGGCCATTGAAAAAGTTCGCAAGCCTTAGTGACCGACGGTAGAATTACCCAGATTGCACTATCTCATCTTGGTCTACGTACTCGGCTCAAATATCGTCTCCAAGCTCTCAATCCGAAAGTTGGCGAGTTTATGTGGGTACTTTTCGTAAATGGATAATTCGGTGGTTCCGAACTGTGCCACTGGCAGAAGCGGGTCAGCGCGGAGCAGCTTCGCGGGGTGGGGACTACGGATACAGCCGAGCCGGTTACGCTAAGCCGACTTCATGCTATACCATCATAATTAACGATCTGACATTGTCCTTGTTAAACTTTCTGTTTATGGATCCATCGATGGCGTCCCCTGGACTTTACTATTATATGCATGGTTGATAAGCTGCATCCAAACAAACCACCAATGGCATTATTAACAACACACTCCACATCCGATGCCGATGGACAAATCATAGCTAGCGATGAAATTTTGTTATTCAATAGCCAATAAAACAGCACTTCGCGTCAGTTTTACATACTTCAAATCCACTCTGGATAACAGGTAAACTGGGCAAGACCTCATCGATAAGCTAGTAGCAAACTTTAAAGCGTCTCCTGAATGAACAAACAACAACTCGCCGCCAAAATCTGGGAATCGGCAAACCAAATGCGGTCGAAAATAGAGGCCAATGAATACAAGGACTACATCCTCGGCTTCATTTTTTACAAATACCTCTCCGACAAGCTGGAGCGCTTCGCAAAAATCGAGGGCTTCAGCGATGAAGAGCTCCGCGCTCTGTCAGAAAGCGACGCCGAAGCCGTTGACCACATCAAGAGCAACATCGGCTACTTCATCGCTTACGAGCATCTGTTTTCCACCTGGATAGAGAACAAGGGCGACTTCGATGTCGCCCATGTACGCGATGCACTCTCCGCCTTCAGCCGCCTGATTCACCCAAACCACAAGCGCCTTTTCGATGGCATTTTCAAAACCCTTGAAACCGGCTTGAGCAAGCTCGGTGACACCGCCGCCAAGCAGAGCAAGGCCATCAGCGAGCTGATTCAGCTCATCAAGGACATTCCCATGGATAGCCGCCAGGGATACGATGTGCTCGGCTTCATCTATGAATATCTGATCAGCATGTTCGCCGCCAATGCTGGGAAGAAAGCCGGCGAGTTCTATACCCCGCACGAGGTCTCCGTCCTCATGTCCGAGATAATCGCGCATCATGTAAAGGACAGGAAAACCATTCAGATCTACGACTCCACCAGCGGCTCCGGCTCGCTCCTCCTAAATATCGGCCAGTCCATCGCCAAGCACATGGCGGACAAGGACAACATTAGATACTACGCCCAGGAGCTTAAAGAGAACACTTACAACCTCACCCGCATGAACCTTGTCATGCGTGGCATCCTCCCAACCAACATTGTCACCCGCAACGCCGACACCTTGGAAGATGATTGGCCTTACTTTGACGATCAAGACCCAGTCAATACCTACAACCCGCTATACCTCGACGCTGTGGTCTCGAATCCTCCATACTCGCAAAAATGGGATCCGCAGCACAAGGACACTGACCCTCGCTACGCCCGCTTCGGCCTCGCGCCCAAGTCCAAGGCGGACTACGCCTTCCTCCTTCACGACCTTTACCACCTCAAGCCTGACGGCATCATGGCCATCGTTTTGCCGCACGGGGTTCTTTTCCGTGGTGGCGAAGAGGGTGCGATCCGCAAGAATTTGATCGAAAACAACCACCTTGAGACTATCATCGGCCTACCGCCCAATATTTTCTTTGGCACCGGCATCCCCACCATCATCCTCGTGCTTCGGCAGAAGCGGAAAGATAGCGCTGTCCTCATCGTGGATGCCTCCAAGGGCTTTGCCAAGGAGGGGAAAAGCAACAAACTTCGTGCTTCCGATATCAAGAAAATCACCGACACGGTGATCGAACGAGTCAGCGTGCCGCACTACAGCCGCCTCGTCCCCAAGTCCGAGCTTCAGGAAAATGAATATAACCTCAACATCCCGCGCTATGTGGACTCTTCCGAGCTCGCCGAGAGTTGGGATCTCTATGCCGCCATGTTCGGCGGCATCCCGCAGAGCGAGCTGAATGACTTGGCTGACTTTTGGCAGGCCTTTCCAAGCCTGCGCTCCGCCCTGTTTGCCAATAACGGCACGCCATACGTCGCGCCGCAGGTGGAAGACCTTGCCCACGCCATTCGCGAACATGCCGAAGTGAAAAAATTTGGCGAAAAATTTTCTGCGGCATTTACCGATTTCAATCCCTGGTTGCGCCGGGCGCTGCTGGATCAGATGCTCACCCTTCACGTCCACGGACAGGAGGCGCTCATCAGCGAAGAACTGTTTGCCCGCCTTGCTCCGCTGCCACTCATTGACCGCTATCACGCTTATCAAATTCTCGACGTTCAGTGGCAGCCCATCGCCATCGATTTGGAAATTCTCCAGACAGAGGGCTTTGACGCCTCCCGCATGGTCGATCCTCATCTCGTCACCAAAAAGAAAGATGGGAAAGACGTAGAGGTGCAAGATGGCTGGAAAGGCCGCATCATGCCCTTTGAGCTAGTGCAGATGACCTACCTAAAAAAGGAGCTGGACGCGCTGCACGAAAAGGAAACCCGCCTCATCGAGATCACCGCCTCCATTGAAGAAATTCTCGAAAGCCTCAGTGAAGAAGAAAAATCCTCCGACACCGTCAACGACGTGGGCGATAAGTTCGTCAACGCCGCCGTGACCAGGGAGGCAACGTCCCTGCAAACCGAGGTGAAAAAATCAGGCGACTTTGACCCCGAATCTTACGAGGCCAAGATCATCAAGGTAGCCAAATGGCTCGCCGAAGAGAAAACTCTAAAAGCCGCGATCAAACAAGAAGCCGCCTCCCTCCAACTGAAGACCAAAGCGACCATCGAAGGCCTGAGCGATGCGCAGGTGCACGACCTCCTCGACCGCAAATGGATCATTTCCCTTAGTGACGAACTTCACCGCTTGCCCGATCAACAAATCGATGGATTGACCCGCAAGTTGGAAGCCCTCGTGGAAAAGTATCGCATCACCTACGCTGATAATGCCCGCGAAATCCAGCAAACTGAAACCGAGCTTGCTGGCATGATTGGGGAACTCGACGCGAACGAATTTGACCTTAAAGGCCTCACGGAACTGAAATCTTTACTCAATGGCAATGGCAACTAAGATGAGGAAGCAAACAAACAACAAAGCTCCTCAAATTCGCTTCAAAGGATTTGTGGGGGCGTGGGAGCGTCAGACGCTGGGGAACTTATTTCCAATCACATCTGCTGCTCGCGTTCATAAACATGAGTGGACTCAATTCGGTATCCCATTTTTCCGATCGAGTGATGTCGTTTCAGCTTTCATAGGTAAAGTAAACACAAAGGCATTTATCTCTAACGACCTTTACTTAGAACTTTCAGAGAGAGTTGGACGCGTCAAAAAAGGCGATATGCTGATCACTGGTGGCGGCTCTATAGGCATACCCTACTTAGTGAAAACCGATGATCCTTTGTACTTCAAAGACGCGGATCTTCTTTGGTTCAAAATTCGCAATTCCGTAGATAGTCACTATCTATTTACTTTTTTTTCATCTCAGTCGTTTAGGAGATATTTAAAAAGCATAAGTCACATCGGAACAATTGCTCACTATACAGTCGAGCAGGCAAAAATAACCCCACTCGCCGTTCCTAGAGAAAGTGCCGAGCAAACCAAAATCGGAGAGCTTTTCGAAGATCTGGATAGTCTGATTGGGTTGCATCAGCGCAAGCATGACAAGCTGATGATGCTGAAAAAAGCGATGCTCCAAAAGATGTTCCCGCGACCCGGTACAACCACTCCCGAAATCCGCTTCAAAGGTTTCTCGGGGGCCTGGGAGGAGCGTTTTTTGAGCGAGCTCACGAGCAAAGTAATTGAAAAGAATGTTTTAAAAGAGCACTCTGAAACTTTCACAAACTCAGCTGAGATTGGAATTATCAATCAGAGAGACTACTTCGACAAAGACATCTCGAACGCAGAGAATATCGGTGGCTACTACATCGTGGAACCAGATAGCTTTATTTATAACCCACGCATTTCGGCATTGGCTCCAGTTGGTCCAGTCAATCGAAACAAGCTTGGCCGGACAGGTGTAATGTCACCGTTGTACACCGTGTTTAGAACCAAAGATGTTGATAACACTTTTCTGGAATATTTTTTCAAAACGAATCTCTGGCATCCTTTCATGTATTTAAATGGGGATACCGGAGCAAGGGCTGACAGATTTTCGATCAAAGACGCTGTTTTTATGGAACTACCCGTCCCTTATCCCGTTTTGCTAGAACAACAAAAGATCGGCACCTACTTTCGTACGATGGATGAGCTAATTTTCAAACACGCCATCCAGCTTCAAAAGCTCAAACAGATCAAATCCTCCTGCTTGGAAAAAATGTATGTCTAAATCCCCTATGACCACTTTTTCCAAAGAATCCGAATTTGAAACCGCAGTGATCCGCGAGCTTCGCCAGCGTGGCTGGGGCGACGCGGAAGTCATCAAGAACCCGAGCGAAGCGGACTTGCTGGCGAATTGGAAGCTAATCCTTTTTGAGAACAATCGTGGCAAGGATCGGCTCAATGAAGTGCCCCTGACCGACGGTGAGATGCAGCAGATCATGGAGCAGATTACCGCGCTGCGCACACCGCTCAAGCTCAATGGCTTCATCAACGGCAAAACTGTTGCCATCACCCGCGATAACCCAGTGGACACGTTGCACTTTGGCAAGGAAGTGAGCTTGAAAATTTACGACCGCCACGAGATCGCCGCCGGTCAGAGCCGCTACCAGATCGCCCGGCAACCGCGTTATCCCCGTGGCTCGGAGCTCATCAATGACCGGCGTGGCGACCTTCTGCTCCTACTGAATGGCATACCAGTGATCCACATTGAGCTGAAGAAAAGCGGCGTGGCGGTGGGTCAGGCCTACAACCAGATCCAAAAGTATTCTCGCGAAGGCATTTTCACGGGCATTTTTTCGCTCATCCAGATCTTCGTGGCGATGGAGCCCGCCGAGGCGCTTTACTTTGCCAATCCCGGGCCGGATGGGAAGTTCAACAAAGACTACGCCTTTCACTGGGCGGACTTCAACAACGAGCCGATCACCGATTGGAAGAACTTCACCGCCAGCCTGCTTTCCATCCCGATGGCGCACCAGCTCATCGGCTTTTACACTGTGGCAGATGAATCGGACGGCGTGCTGAAAGTAATGCGTAGCTACCAGTACTACGCCGCCCACGCCATTTCCGACAAAGTGGCCAAGACTGATTGGAAGAATGCAAACCGCCTTGGCGGTTACATCTGGCACACCACCGGATCGGGCAAAACCATGACCAGTTTCAAGTCCGCCCAACACATCGCCAACTCTAAGGACGCGGACAAAGTGGTCTTCCTGCTCGACCGCATCGAGCTGGGCGCCCAGACCCTGCAAGCCTACCGCAACTTCGCCGGCGATGGCAATGAGGTGCAGGCCACGGAACACAGCGGCGTGCTCATCAAGAAACTCAAGAGCACCAATCCCGCTGATACCCTCATCGTCAGCTCCATTCAGAAGATGAGCAAACTCAAGGATGAAGAGGACGGGCTCAAAGCGCACGATCTGGAAACCATGCGCGCCAAGCGCATCGTCTTCATCGTCGATGAATGCCACCGCTCCACCTTCGGCGACATGCTCATTGACATCAAAAAGAGTTTCCCTGGAGCGGTTTTCTTCGGATTTAGTGGCACACCCATCCAAAAAGAGAACGTCCGAAACGACAACACGACCACCGATGTCTTTGGCGATGAGCTACACCGTTACAGCATTGCCGACGGAATACGCGACAAGAACGTCCTGGGCTTCGATCCCTACCAAGTGCCGACATATAGCGACTACGATTTAAGGAAGGCCGTCGCTTTGGGAAAAGCCAAAGCCGCCACGCCACAGGAGGCCTTTGCCACCCCCGCAAAGAAGAAGGTTTTCAACCACTACATGAATTTGCCAATGGCGGGACACAGGGATAACGCCGGTGTTTATCAAACAGGCATAGAGGATCATCTATCCAGCACCCAATACAATCGGAACGAGCACCAGAACGCCGTGGTTCAAGACATTGCCGACAAATGGGTCACCCTTAGCCAAGGCAGTAAATTCCATGCCATCTTCGCCACCAGCAGTGTCCAAGAAGCCATCACCTACTACCGTCTGATGAAGGCGCAATGCCCGCAGTTGAAAATCACCGCCCTCTTCGATCCGAACATCAGTGATGAAGATGGCGGCGGCGACCCCGTTTTCAAAACCAATGGCCTCGTCGAAATCCTGGGAGACTACAACGCGTCCTATGGGCACAAATTCGACCTTGGCAGTCATGCCAATTTCAAAAAAGACCTCGCCGCGCGTCTTGCCCACAAAGCGCCCTATATTCGCATTGAGACCGAGCCAGACAAGAGGCTCGATCTGCTGATTGTCGTGAACCAGATGCTCACCGGCTTCGACTCGAAATGGCTAAACACGCTCTACCTCGACAAGCTGTTGGCGTATGAGAACATTATTCAGGCATTTTCCCGTACCAACCGCCTCTTCGGGCCGGACAAGCCGTTTGGCACAATCCGCTACTATCGCAAGCCGCACACGATGAAGCGGAACGTCGCCGCTGCCGTAAAATTGTATTCAGGAGACAAACCCATCGGCCTGTTCGCGGATCGTTTACCCCACAATTTGGAGCGCATGAATGCCAGCTTTGCCGAGATCAATGCCATCTTCGAAGCAGGGGGCATTAAGGATTTCATAACGCTGCCAGATGACCTCACCGAGCGCGCGACCTTTGCCAAAAATTTTCAAGAATTCAACAGAATTCTAGAAGCGGCGAAGATCCAAGGCTTCACTTGGGAGAAAGCGATCTATGAATTCGATGAACCAAAACGAACGGTTGACCTTGCTATTACCCAGCATCAATATCTCACACTCCTTCAGCGGTATAAGGAGCTTGGCGGCGGTGGTGGCAGCGTTGGCGAGGCCATCCCCTTCGAGATTGATAGCCACATCACCGAAATCGACACCGGCAAGATCGATGCCGACTATATGAACTCGCGCTTTGACAAATATCTCAAAGTTCTGCAAAGCGGCAATGAACCGGCCAAGGAAACCACCTTGGCCGAGTTGCACCGGTCCTTTTCATCGCTTTCCCAAGAAGAGCAAAAAATCTCCGAGATCTTCCTTCATGACATTCAACGTGGCGACGTGCAGATCGACGCCCACCGTACCTTCCGCGACTATCTGGCCGACTATCAGGCCAAGGCTAAGAATCGTCAAATCGACATGCTCGTGGCTCTTCTAGGTGTGGACAAAACGAAACTCGTCGCTCTCATGAACACCCATGTGACGGACGCCAATCTCAACGAATTTGGCCGCTTCGACGATCTGAAAGCGACCGTCGATCAACAAAAAGCGAAGACCTACTTTGAAGGTTTGGAAGGCAAAGAACTGGCCTTGTTTAGGGTCAATATCAGAACCGCAAAGCTCCTCCAAGATTTCATTATTAAAGGGGGGATATTATCCACCTGAGCTTTACCGTTGTAACCTAAATCGAAGGGTGCTTGTCAAGTTGTCGGTTTGAGAGCAAATCTTCGCGCGTTTACGAATGTCCAGCTTTACGCCCATGCCATTTGGGCGTAAATCACCATATCAGACCTTAACCATCATGGGGCACCGAAGATACGAAGTTCAACATCAAGGTTTGAACACGCACTAATCCATCCCTGGATTAGCTGAAAGGCTTGCAGCGACTCGCTGCTCCCAGCTGCACCGAGATTCATTTGGTTAGCAAAGTGATTTCTTGAGAAACTGTTTGCCGCAACGACCCAGACCTCTTTTTTCACCGCGTGATTCCTCCTCCTATCGGCGATGAGGTCCCATAGGCGCGTCATTTCTGATTCCGAATCCGACGTTGACTCGTCGAAACGTTTTCGATCCAACATGCGAATACGACTTTTGAGGCGATTTGCCGCTCCATTTGTAGGCCAGTCATTGAGCAGCTCGGACCAGTTTGCAGCGAGAAGATTTCGATCACTTGATATTAGCATCTCCAAGTTTTTCACCGCCTGTGAGCCGACTTCAGCAATTGCACCAGCAGATGACTGCGGTCGCTTGCTCGAAGAACCGCATTTCACATGAATATAAACAAGCTTGTCTGGTGAAGAGACGACGAAGTCTGCCGGTTCTGTTCCCATATCTGAACACAACAGAATGTCGGGATGAGCGACATAATCATAAAAGGGTCCCAAGTCTGCAAGCGAGGGGTTCGCCAAAGAGAAATTTTTCAACTTATCGATCAGGTAGAACACAGACAACGGATCAAATTCATCGTTTACCGGTCCGGTACTTGCGCCCTTCTCACTCAGGCCTGCCTGCTGCAAGGCTGTGAGTCCAACGATAATGTTACTCAACTCAGACTTTTCGATTTCAAATCCCCCCTGTGTTGGCAAGCGCAATTCGTAGAATCTACCTCCAGAATATGTGATGCCATCTTTGAATAAAGCTTTGCTTAACTTCATAGTCAGAAGGTCGCTGATGTTGTCCACTCCTTCGGCATGCACATCCATACTTTTCCGAGGTGAGAATGTTAAGTACGGCTCCTCCAGACCCACGCTGACATCGATGAGCGTTCCCTTAATTCCTTCGATCAGTTCGAACTGATTGATGCATGGGTAGAAAGCGAACTCATCGTCGAATTCGCGTCGCACCCCGTCAACCTCTACACTAATTGGATTTTCTTCTCCGTCAAACTCAAACATCAGCGCTTCGAGTTCAAGCGCTCGACTAGGTACAATTGGCTTCGCGAATGAACTTAATACGCGACTTGTTGCCACCTCGTTCGAAGCGAGGCACCCTTCGATCATCTCGAACCACTCTTCCAAATCGGACAAACTGAATTGACGATCTTTGTGGTCGGAGATTCGCCCGGCATCCACGCCCACGTAGAAAGTTCCAGATTTCTTCCCCTGATTGTTCAAGGTGTCACACTTCAACGTTGACATTCGGTAGCCAGCAAATTGTTGCTGTCCTCCGAGCTCGTCTAGATTGGGACTTTTTAAGTGCATTGACTCTGGCCGGCGAGCTGGCCTGCCAATAGCACGTGTGCTCGTCTCCTTTGGGCGCATCTGGCCATCTCGAATCATGACTTTCAGCAATTTTTCCTGCGACAGTGGAAGTGTTAATCCAAGCTCAGTATCGCCAGAGAATGATCGGCCTCGGCTGTCAAACACAGCAACAACACCATTCTTCAGAACACGAATCAATGTAATTTCAAGGCTGGGCTCAAAGAAAAGTTCATTCGCCAAGAACCTGGATTTATTGAACGCTACGGATAACACGACATGTATTGAAGTACTATTCGACTTAAAAGTCTTGCATAATTCTCCACAATTTGTCGAGCGCCAAAATAGTGTATCTACCGCCTGATCGATGGAAAAGCTGCTTTGCGTATTGAGGAAACAAATCGAAGCTGTCGGAATGACTAGAGCCTTGTCGGGATCGAAATCGTTAATGTCAAATTTCCCGACGAAACGGCTCTGATGATAGCTATAGTTCGGGAATGCATCCAAGTATAGTTCGATCAACTTCGCGCTGTCTAACGAACTAAGGAACTTCGACACACCAGTTGATGATCTTAGCGATTCGTCGAAATCACGATAGCTCTCCCACATGACCTGATTTGAGCCGTCATCCAATTCGACCACAACCGGATCGGTACCTTTGAATGCGCGGACCACGCGACCGATTGTTTGAACGAGCTCTCTGCCGCTACCGACTACGTAAGTTAGGACAAGCATCTTCGCACATGGAATATCAACGCCTTCATCAAGCTTATGCTGATGAACAAGGATGCGGTACGAACTTGTGGCGATGTCTTGTGGAACCGACACTCGTTCAGTTTGACGTGAATCATTCTTATAGGCATCGTGCACTGCAATCGTCGGCGCGAGCTTTGAAAATCGGTCGAAATAGCGCTGGACCTCTTCAAAGTTCTTGCACTTGACGATGCACTTTAGCTCTAAATTCTTCGCCAAGAAAGCCGAAATAACAGAGTCAAGTTCATAGTCACCCACTGAGTCTACGCTCGGAGCGCATAAAACTCCATCCTCCGCAGCCTCCGAAAAGGTGTAGATGTAACTCGCTTTCGTACCAACGTCAAACTGAAAGAGATCATTACGGTAAGGGGTTGCAGTGACGATGATTCGATGGGCGTGTGTTCCACGGACCAGTGTGCGCCACACGGGAGATGGTTCAGAATGACCTTCATCGATGATGATAAGGTCAAATTGCTCCCTAATCTTTGTAAGGTGCTCCAGCGTCTGGTGCAAGAGCATCTGGAATGTCGTCACATATATGCCATTCTGATCGATGTCGTTTATTGAGCGATGAACTTTTCGCTGTGCAGTCATCGAACCTGGCGCCGCCTTCTTAAAGAATTCGCCTGCGATTTGCTTGGCTAACTGATTGCAGACGTAACGCCTATGACAGAGGACAAGTATCTTGTGTTGTGGCGCGTAGTGAGCAAGCGTCGCTATAACTCCTGATTTCCCAGCACCAGTGGGGAGACTGAGCAAGCAAGCTTTGTGTTCCTGTTGATCTAGCGGCTCGTTGAGATAACCCACACCGCAACGGACTGCGCTCTTCTGGCATTCACGCAGTGCGATCCATATGCCTTGGTCAATCCCGAGGTCATTCAATGCGGCTTGATCCACTCTTTACCTTTCCTCGCATATACGCGCGTCTGCTCCGCTGGTAATAAGACTCAACTTGGATGCCGGAAGCACGATCTGAATCAACAGCCGCTCTTTCCTGCTGGAAAAGTAATTTTATTCCTAATTTATGATCAAAGCGTTAAAATTTACAGAGCCCAACTTTTTTATAGTTACGGGTACGATATGGAATCGCCGATCAACTTGGCATCTCACGCTCTACCGTCCAGCCTTGATAACTCAATGACGTTCTTCCAACGTCAGAATTCTACTATTTTTATCTAACAATTCCTTTAAAATCAAAGGCTTATTGACATTTCCTACGATAAACACTATCTTTTGGGTATTACTCGCGTTAGAACAGCAATAAAATGAGCCCCTTCTCTGTTTATCTTTTGGATCTAAGGAATCGCTTTGGCCTTCGCCAAACGAAGCTTGCCGAAATGCTGGGCTATGAGCAAAGCTACATCTCCGGCCTTGAACTGGGCACGAAGAACCCATCAAACCAGGAATTCATCGCACGTCTAAGCAGTGCATTCAAGATGACAACTCAAGAGCAGGAAGAACTCGCCAAAGTTGTTAAGCAATCACAACAACGGTTTGTTATTCCACGCGAGGCTCATCCCGAAGCGTTCCGCTTTTGCAGCGAATTATGGGACAAAATTGATCGCATTCCACTCCTTCAACTTCAGGCAATTCGAGCAGTCTTGAACTTAGACGTGCCCATGAACGGTCTGCAATTGCCTGAGAGGAATGGTTCGAAAGAAACGGAGGCCCAGATGTAAAAACGGGACAAACCTATTGGCTTGCCCCGTTTTTGGTAAGCCATAGCTGCGTGCTACGGGGACCTTAGGAATCTCCAGTATCGCGCTACCGACTGCGCGCGTCAAGCCGCCCCCCCCTCCATTCGTTACACGATCGCTTTGGTCTATTTCCCAAGGCAGGGAATTTTTCGTCCCAAATTTCGTGTTTTTATATACGCGACGTCGACTAAAACGTCGCGAGGGCGCCGTTACGCCTGCAAATTTGACGAGGTAGCAGTTATGGCAATGAGGAAGGTTGTCACACCATCTGGCCGGGGCATCCGCGGCTTTTTCCCATCCACAAAGAACCAGCGAATGGTCGCATGGGAATCCTTGCTCGAGCGCGACGCGATCATCCTGTTCGAGCTATCACCTGGCGTTGTCTCGTATGAGGAACAGCCATCCATTGAGCTGTACTACGACGGCTCTCTCCCTCGAAGATACTACCCCGACTTCGCATTGACGCTGCGAAACGGATCTGTAGCACACGTAGAAGTTAAACCCAAGAAAAAGCTCTCCAACAAACTGGTTTACGAGCGCTTGCACCTGATTGCAGCCAGCTATCAACGGCAGTCGCGGCAATTTTGGATTTTGACTGACGATGAAATCCGCAAGCAACCCAGACTATCGAACCTAACACAGTGCGCATATCACATCAAAGCTGCACGCGTCGACCAGCCGCCAGTTTGGCAGTTGCATGAGCTGAAAAACCGTGAGGACTGGACCGTTGAGACATTAGCGAAGACGCTTGGCGGGATTTCTTCCGTGTTTCGCCTGCTCGCTTCCGGTCTGGCCTTTTGCGACCTAAGCCAACCAATACTGCATTGCACCCGTATATCCTTTACGCACGGAGAAGCACCAAATGATTCGCTTTACTTTTAGAAAAGGCCTGCGGTTTCTTGAACGTCAACGTACGTGGACGCTGATTCGACGACTGGCGAATCAAAAACTACAACTCGAAGATGAGGCCGGCGAGATCGTCACCTACACGGAATCGGAACTGAATTGCAAGTGGCTCAGACGAGAGCTCGTTATTGATGAGAGCTGCATTTCTGAGTCGAGCAGCGCTTTCTATCTGACCACACCGCGTGACTTATCCACTTATCCAGAGCACATTCGTACGTCTTCACTAAGGCGGCTGAAGTATCTAGTTGCCCTCGAAGGATATCTTGGTACCTATGTGCCGAAGGTACTTCAGCCGCAGATTAGTGCCATCGCAGCGCAAATTGGTGACCTTAATCCGCCAAGTCCAATCACCGTGTATCGGTGGTGGAAATGCTATCGCTATTCCAAGTCAGGGGAATCAACAGTTGATATGCGTCATCGTTCCGGGCGCCCGAAGTGCGATGCCGCAGATGCACTTTTGGAAGAATCCATCTCCACGCTCTTTTTAGATCAGCAACAGCATCCAGCCTCGGCAGTGTACGACGACTTGTGTACTCGTGTTGAGCAAGTCAACAGGCAGCGCGATCACGCCTCGCAAATCCGCTGCCCATCCAGGGCAACAGTTTATCGTCGCATAGACGATTTGGAAAAGGAAATTGTGGATCGTTCTCGTCTAGGTAAGCATGCCGCTGAACGAAAGTATCGACCAGTGCTAGGCACGGTCAAGGTCAGCAAGGTGCTAGAACGCCTTGAAGTGGACCACACGCCACTGGACCTAATCATCATTGATGAAGACACAGCCTTGCCACTTGGCAGACCATGGCTTTCAGTCGCAATCGACAGATACAGCCGAGTCATCATGGGTTTCTATGTGTCTTTCAACGAACCTTCATCGTTCTCCATTCTTCAATGCTTGAAACGAGCGATCCTGCCAAAAGATGATTGGCTGAGCAACTACCCGGATATCCAGGGAAAATGGCCCTGCCATGGCATCCCAGAGTTAATCGCTACCGATAACGGCATGGATCTTCACTCTGCTGCATTTCGCGATATTTGCCTCGAGTTAGGGATCCAGTTGCTTTATTGTCCGGCGAAAAAACCAGAATACAAAGGTTCAGTCGAGCGCTTCTTTCGAACGATCAGCCAGGGCCTCGTTCATAGGCTGCCTGGTACCGTTTTCTCTAATGTAAAACAGCGGGGTGACTATCCATCGGAAGAGCTTGCCGCAATCGATCTTAAAACCTTGATGCACTTGCTGACGAAGTGGGTAGTTGAGGTGTATCACTGTTCGAAACATCGAAAGTTACGCATGACACCGCTTGAGAAGTGGTACGAGAGCATTCCCAACCGCACCGTAGAGCTCCCGGCTTACCCCGAACAGATGGATGTATTAGTTGGAATTCCTGCCGAGCGCACATTGTTTCACTATGGCTTGGAAATAGACAATCTCATGTACAACAGCGAGGAACTGCAAACCATCTTTCGCAGAAATGGGGCGGAAGCTAAGACCAAAATTAAACTCAAATACTACGAAGACGACGTGTCATACATTCATGCTTTCAACCCATCCAACGATTCTTACGTACGCGTGCCCGCTGTGGATTGGGACTATGCCACGGGCCTAAACAGGCATGTCCATAATTTAATTCAGGCTGCGGCAAGAGAGAAACATGGCAGCCGGCCCGGTATCAAGCGTTTACTTGAGGTCAAGACAGAGATACAAGAGATTGTATCTAACGCCCTGAAGAGCAAGAAAATGAAGGATCGAAAACGCGGTGCCAAGCTGACGCAGCATAACAGCGAAGGAATACTCCAGCGCAATAGCTCTCCTATCGAAAAAGCCATGTCGCCAAAAAAATCAACCAAAGCGACTCGGCCAGCAAAGGTAGATCCTGGATTGGATGACGAACTTCCATCATTCAAAGTTTCAACTCGGACGATGCAAAGAAAAGGAGAAGGCAGTGCATAAAGATGCTATGGCGAAGCGCAAGGTGCACTCTAAGGGCCCCGATCAATACGAGAATTACACAGTCTTTTCAATCCGCCATCAAGTAATTGAGTTCAATGCATTTCGTGAAGGCTGGCAAAAAATTGCCCAAATCCATCGTCGTGGCTGTGATGCCAGAATTGCAGTTGGGCTGCTTTTGGTAGGGCAGTCGGGCGCAGGAAAAACTACCCTTATCGAACACTACCGTGACAAATTTCCCAACGAACTTCGCCCGGAGCAGACCATTGTGCCTGTCCTGATAGTTCAAACCCCAGCGATGCCAACGGTGAAAAACTTGGCAGAAGCCATACTGCATGCATTGTGCGATCCGGACGTGAACAAAGGATCGACAGAAGAAAAAACCCGCCGGATCTTCAAGCTCTTGCAGGCCTGCCGCGTTGAACTACTCATCATCGACGAATTTCAGCACTTTAGTGACACACGTCGTCGTAGCGTTGCAAATCAGGTCGCGGATTGGTTGAAAAGTGTTTTGAATGTGGCCCAGATACCGGTCGTAGTAGTGGGACTACCTCGGGCTGAGAACGTGATTCACTTAAACGAGCAACTTGCCAGACGCTTCTCGTCAGGCTTTGAACTTCGTCCTTTTAGTTTCCACACGGGCGAAGGGCAATTGGAATTCAGAGGGCTACTGAAAACCATACATTCCCATATCCCTGTTCAATGTGTTGAATTCCACGAAGCCAATCTAGCATTAAGATTCTTCGTCGCAACGAATGGGCTCATCGACTACATCGCGAAGATCATTGATGAAGCAGTACAAATAGCTGGTCGTCGTGGAATACCTTACATTGATTGGAGCATACTCGCCCAAGCGTTTGAGGAGTCTGTCTGGAGAAATGTCCCCAAAAATCTCAATCCGTTCAATCCTGATGCTGAACTTCGGCAGTTGAACAAAGTTGGCGAACCATTCGAGCATTGGGACCCATTACGCTTACCAACCATAGAGTTGGAGGAAGGGCGATGAATAAGCTGCTATCGGAAAGTCACCCTGGCGATAGTATGTTACTTTGCAGGCCGGCCCGCGCGCCCACTGAGGGGATGTATGGTTTCCTATTACGCTTGGCTGAAGCAAACGGTTTGGTTGGCATCGCCCAGCTTTTACCCGGTCGAAAACCTTCGATTGATGCGCTGGAACGCCGGCTTGGCACACAACGCTGGCCACAGAATCGAACAATGCTCGACGCAATTCGTCCGCAGCTAACTTGCCGCCCAGGACAACGGTCACTATGGAACCAACGGCATAGCCGCTATTGCCCTTGCTGCCTAAGTGAGTCGCCGCAATGGAGATGGGAGTGGGAATTAACGCTCTTCACTAGCTGCCCCCAACACGGCGTCGAGCTGATAGAGCACTGTCCCAGATGCAGCAAGAAGCTAAACTGGGGACGTCAAAGCCTGACCAATTGTGATTGCGGTTTTTCCTTAACTTCGGCTGAACCTATGCCCGTCTCACAGGCGGAGCGCCAGTTAGCGGAAATTTTTTATGCGAAGCTCTACCGGAACCCGACGACGCACACACACCTGTCTGAATTATCACTTGAACAATTAAACAGGGTGACGTTTATGCTTGGCGCATACGCAAAAAATGATGGACGCAAGTTCTCGCAAAAAATTAGAAATTTACATGACATAGATGTTGTGCGCCCGCTCACGCATTCAGCCGCAAGCATACTTATGAACTGGCCTAAGAAGTTCCACATTCTGCTTGCATCATTGCGCAAGGCTGGTGAGATCGACATACAAGATCAGCGACTGTCAAAGCGTTTCGGATTTTTCTATCAATACGTCTATAAAAACCTGAGGGATCCTGAATATTCGTTTCTTCTGCAAGCATTCGAAGGGTATATTTCACGCACATGGCGGGGAGCACTTGCTGAACGAAATTCAAGACTTTCCGTTGATATGCGCCGACGTCATACCTGGATCCCGATCAGCGCAATGGCGAAAGAGCTTAAGACGTCACCGCGTAAACTCCAACTCCTCATCAACGACGGTCGTATCGACTCCAATGTTAGTAAGACCGATACCGGCCGATCTCTCATTTGCGTGAATCGCCAGCAAATTGCAAAGATGCGGATGGAGTTAGACAACGTACTTGATCTCCAGCAGACATGCAATTTATTAGGGCTTACGAAGTCACGAACAACGCAGCTCGTGCAGGGAAAAATGATTGAATCAATCTTTCAACCAAAAGGTTCAGGAACATCACGTTGGGGGATACCTCACCAGCATGTGAAAGCTCTTATATCGTTTGGTTCTGATCTACCGGTCATCGCGGAACGTGAGAGGCCTGAACTTGTTTCGCTTGCTCATGCGCTTCGTTACCTGCTTCGTGAAAGATTTCTATTTCCTTCCCTAATAATCCGAGTCATACACAGAGAGATCATGCCATTGGCTGTCTCTGACTCCATTTCCGGCCTGCCCAGTTGGCTATTCGATCGCAATGCACTTGTTGCCTGGATAAATGAGCAACGTCGAGTTGGCATGCATGGCTGCATATCCGTTCCAGATGCAGCTCGGAAACTAGGTATACGCCAAGAAGCTATTTATCAATTCGTACACAGGTCACAATTGCGCTTCGTCCTTCATAACGAGCGCCATCACGTTCTCATCTACGAAAAAGACTTGGAAGAATTTGCAAACAAATTCGTTTTTAGTCATGAGCTTCAGGCGCAGTTCAACTTGGTTCCTTCTTACTTTATCCCACGTCTTATGGCACGTGGCGTCAGACCGGCCAGCGGCCCAAAAATCGATGGTGGGCAAATCTATCTATTTCCCCGATGTTTAGATCTTTTCGATGCAATGAACGACGTAGTCAAGAATCGTAAATCCGCGTAGCCGTTCAAACAAAACAGGAAGTGTGATGAATTATTGGCAAGGCTTCAGTACCATCAAAGAAATGCCAATCTGGTTGAAGTGTCGCTGCTTGCTCATTCGCTTACTCGTACACGAATGAGCAAGCAGGCGACACGCCTGTCGGCCATCGTCTCGGGCTCGGATACTACTCCTCTGCTTTGAGAACGATGGCCCTAATACATTTAAGATTGTTAAAGAACAGTGCCTCGTCTGCGCATACAGCACTAGGGCTTCAATCTGCAAGCATTTCCACGAACATACCTGCGTACACGGCTACTTGTCCAGCACCGCCACACTAGCGATCGCGTCGAACTCGTTCAGCACATCTGGGTGATGCTTTGTCAGGTGACGCAAAATGGAATCATTGGCCAACAGCTTCGCTAAATATCCTCTAGCCAATACTAAGTTGAGGACGTCGTGGCCATAGGACTGCTCGGCTAATTTGAACTGTTCCTGCAGATTTCCCATTTCCCTTTCCATTTTCGCCATCTGCTCAGCGCTCACGCCCGTCATTTTTTTGGTCTTGGTTTCACCGACAATCATGTTGCTTAGGGTGGCGGCTACCAATGCTCGCGCGTAGGCAACCGTGAGATTATTACTACTGACCATTAATTCAACGCACTCCACTTGCCTCGTAGGCTTGAGCTTGCGTAGCACTGCACCGAGATTTGCGGAGAAAACCTGATCGTGCAGCAATTCAGCGGCTTCCGGACAAATCCCATCGAGTAGGTTCAATTTCTTCAAAATTAAGCTGATATCAACGTCAAGCGCCTTGGCAAGTCTCTCAGGAGTAACACCACGCTCCACAGTACGCCGGATCATGACGTGTTCTTGAATACTAGAAAGGCGATTTACCCGGTTGTTATAGGTATAGCTCTCGTCGTCAAGGGCTACCAAACAAGGTACCGTCTCGAACCCCAGCTGTTTTAATGCCGTCAGTCGCGAATGCCCATCTAGTAAGACGTACTGCTTGTCTCTATTAGGTTTCGTCACCGATAATGGCTCAATCAAACCGACAGCCTCAATGGATGCGAAGATTTGCTTAAATTTTCGAGAAACCAGCAACCCATCAGGCGTTTTTCGCGAAGGCAGAATCAACGAGAGCGGCAAGCTCAATGGTTCCGGTACAAAACCCAAAGGCGGTTTTCCCATGCTCAGATTCCTTTCGCCCATACTCGGTCCGCAAGATGCTGTGGCAGTGTATCCAGTCCTTCCGCACGCAGAAGATTCGCGAAATTCTCATCAACCAGAAGCTGGCGCAACGCGCTAACTATGAACAGCAAACTACGCTGGGTGTTTTCTGCCTTTCTTACCAGCTGTTTTTGGCGCTCGACTTCACGCTTATAGTTGCGCACAAGACTGGATGTGGTGACATCATCGTTTTGCTCTCGGGACGGAATTTTTCCGCCCATGCCTCGGCCCCGCGTTCGGCGACGTTCAATTACCCGACGTGCTTGTATCAATTGGTTACCGCGTAGCTTGCCAGACTCGTAAGCATCCTGCAGGGCTGCCTGGATCGCCTTATCATCGTTGCCCGCGCCGGCTATAGTGATGGCAGCATTAAGTGGGATACGTCCACTGCCGACTGCCATCAAGAGCCGTTCTTCCCCGTTTTTGAGCAGGTACAAGATGCCCTGTACATAATCCATGCTCAGGCCAGTCTTTTCCACAATCGCCTTTTTATCGTAACCCTGATCTCGCAGTTGCTCGATACCTGCCAGAAGCTCCAGCGGACTAAACTTACGCCGAGCGATGTTCTCCGTCAGGCTCATAATAAAAGCCGACTCATCATCGACGCTCATGACAATTGCAGGGATCTCCGACTGACCGAGGCTTTTGAACGCCTTAAAACGTCCTTCACCACAAATCAACAGGTACCTCTCGCCATCATTGGCTGGCCGGGGCGTTACAACGATTGGTTTTTTCAGGCCGAGGCTTCTGATATTGGCAACGATCTGTTCGAATACTCGGTTATTGCGTTCGCGAGGATTGAGCACCTCGATTTTTTCCAGTGGGATCATTCGCAAATCTGAGTGGTGGTGATCCTTGTAATGGTTCATGCGATCCTCCGTAAGCGACTCCGTCGAGCCATGCTGTACAGATAATCTAAACTATCAAAGTGGTAGCACTCGACTTCAATGCCGTTGTGGTCGGCCAAGTGAATCCGCGGTTGACCGAAGTCAAGGCGAGGCAAAAGATAATAATCCAGTGAGGCCTGATTTTCACTATCTAAGCGCACAGCCACCGTAATGTCCGGTGCCAGCGTTGTGTCGAAGCGCACCTTCCATCGCCGTCGGCCATTTTCGAACGACTGGCAGCGAGCGAGCACTAACGAGACCGTAAACTCGCGGTTGATGGTGAGAAGGTCAGTGGCTGGATCGCGCTCTACCACGCCACCAACGTCGGAGATCATCTGCTCTGTCTCACCGACGATTTCTGGATAGAGCCTACGTAAGAACTGATTGGCTTCTAAATACTGGTAATCCCGATTAGGTGTAAAGCCAACTGCCTGGTACGCTCGGATCAGGCTGCCGAACCTGTGTGCGTAAGCTGCTGCTGACGGCATACCTTCCGCCTCGTTGATGATCAAGCCCGAAAGGTATCCATGCCGCTGGTACAGATTACGCAACTTCGCGACAAATTCTTCCTCGCTATATCGACGTGCCCGAGCACGTAAAATACCTTGCGTGGTGTAGAAAATCTCGGCTGGGACTATGCCTTCGAATGCCCCGTCCTTCTTGATCCACATATCAGGGCTGTTAATCACACGTTGTTTCTTGAGCTTGAACGATCGGCGGTTGTAAACATTGTTGCCAATGTACTTCTCGTTGGACAGTACCTCTCGGACAGTGGCCCGCGTCCAGTTGCGTCCGAGATCGGTCTTGATACCTTGGCCATTGAGTCGCTCTGCGATCTCTGACTCCAACAAATTGTCATCGATGAACCAGCGGTAGATCTGGTTCACAACAGCCACTTCCACATCTGGCCCTGGCTGTAGGATGACGCGGTCCGTTTGTAAGCTTTTTTGCTCGCCTCGCATCAACTCGCTTTTGATAGACCCCGTCTGATCGATCAACACGCGCCGTAGGCCAAAACCAGCAGGCCCGCCCTGTCGAAAACCCAGTTCAATCAGTCGGCACTGGCCTGCGAAAACTTTGGCGGACAGCTCCCGGCTATATTCGCCGGCCATCGCGCGTTTGACGCCCTTGACGATAGTAGACACAGGCGAGCCATCGTTCTCGAACTGCTCCGCACAGTAGGCCACTTGGATTCCAGCGCGACGACAGATATATTCATAGTAAGCACTTTCATCCGCATCCTGGAACCGGCCCCAGCGGCTCACATCGTAGACTAGGATTATCTGGAAATCTGCAGTACCAGTCTCGACGTCTTTAATCAACTGCTGCAAGGCTTGGCGACCATCGATCCGCAGCCCACTCTTCCCTGTGTCAGCGTAGGTTCGAACGATCTCTATGCCACGACGTTGCGCATACTCGCGGATCTTGTCTGCCTGGTTCTGGGTCGAATATTGCTGATGCTCGGTAGACATTCGAACGTATTCAACGGCACGGAACGTTACAGGACTGTTCTGACGACCTGGTACGCCAGTTGGTTGTTCGTCTAAATACATAGCGCTTCATCCCTTCGCTATTTACATGTAAATCTCGGGACCAACTTTCTAGCAATGGGCAACGGCCGGGCATGGACGTGGCGCACGCCACCACAATGATTTCATCAAGATGATCGACAGCTTATTGAAACGAAAATACCGAATTTCTGTCAGAAAGCCTAACGAGTCCTCTCTTTACACGCGTCCTTTTTGCAGGGGCAATCCAAACATACAGGGGTAATTTCTACGATCAAAGTACCGTTTTCTGAAACGTGGTCCCCTATGGCATGTGTGATTTTGTAGACTCCCGGCGGCAACATCGAGAGCGAAAGCCACGCGTCCATCTTTACACAATCTCTGTTGCAACGTGGCGCGTTCTGTCGTCGATCTCGGCTGCTCTCCGCATAGTCGGGGTGGGCGCGATACTGACGCCAGTATTCGGGATGACTCTCCTGCCACGCGCGTTGTGCGTCTCGCTGGTTGAGTCGATATTCAGGATCCGTTTGCAGCTTATTTTGCTGCCATCGGCGCTTTCTAACGCGCTGACATTCGGGCGCTGAACAATAGACCTGGTTCGGAGCTTGGGGGCGTGGCTGGAACTCCCGGCCACAGCCTGCGCAATACTTGATCGACATTGATCTCTCCATATGAGCGGGGTATGGAGAAGCATCCGATTGTTCAATGTGATCGACGACTACAACCGTAAGGGGGGCGGCATAGAGGTTGATTTCTCATTGCCGTCCGAACGGGTAATCTGGCCCCTTGACAGGATCATCGAATGGCGTGGCAAACCCCAGGTCATTTGCCGCGATAGTGGCCCGAGTACATCAGCGCTATGACGCTGGCCTGGGCCGCCAAGCGTGGCATACGCATCGACTTTACTCAGCCCAGCCAGCGGCAGCAGAACGCTTATGTCGAGCACTATAATCGCACGGTCCGCTACGAATGGTTAGTCCATCACCTGTTTGAAACGCTCGATGAGATTCAGGATTTTTCGAACCGCTGGCTGTGGACTTACAATCACGACCAGCCCAACATGGCACTTGGCGGAATCACGCCAAAACGGAAGCTTGCCATGGCCACTTAACCTCTACTTTTAGCCTGCTCTAGAAATGGGGGATTACCCGTTTATCTCTATGAACACAACTCGCCACTTGAAACTTCACTTCATCAGCACAGCATCGAAAATGAGATAAAAAAAGCAAAATGCAGCTACAGCCAGAGGTCGCTACGTACACTTCCCAGCTGACGAGCCAACTGAGCAACGCTTACCCAAATCTTGGCCGGTGAAACAGCTTCTAAGTGTGCGGTTTCCTCAACTGCCATCACCACCACTTGCAGGGGTGTTTCATCTAGGAAATGCAGTAAATAGGATATACGATTAGCCGGTACTTGTCCGGTAATCAAAGCATGCTGCAGCTCGTCGCTAGTCAGCTCTCCCCTGTAACTGACGCTCGCGTTTTTTGCCGCCATCCACAAACCGCTTTTTTTTTCCCTCGCCTTGATCGATGGCGGAGCAAAATTGAGTCCGAGTACCCCAAGCAGATTCACCAAGCGCCCGAAACTCAGATCGCCAATAGTTCCGGTCTCCAGCTGTTGCACTGTCTGTCGCGACAGTCCAGCAAGTTTCGCTAGCCGTTGCTGGGTTAACCCAACGGCAAGTCGACGGACGCGGATTGATTTCCCGACCTCGGAGATGTTCATCAGCCACCACTCTATAAATGTAAAAAATATTGTACATGCATTTACAGCACCTACATATACTTAACTTGCCGACTTAAAACAATGGAAGCGTCATGTCTACATTAAGCTGAGGGGCGTTAGGAAAATTTCATCTATTGTGAGATTTCATGAGGGAATTTTCATGTTTTTTGAGAATGGCACTGCCTTTAGTCTCAAAATACATGGATAACTTGTTGATTTTTAAAGCATTATATTTCATCTTTTTTGAGATCCTACACCACCTCCGGGTGGCGTTTTTTTTATCCGGCACCGCCGTTCACTGTCGGCAAAAACCCTGCGCGTGACTTTTTTTCTGTCACCGCCAAAGCCATTGTGCGAGAATGCCCCTCCCCCCCTGGATGGTGCGCATGATGACCAAACTCGCCGCAATCATAACTGGCATGACGCTCATGCTGGCCGCCTGCAAGCCCGCAGCCACGGCCCCCGCGCAGGACATTCCCGCGGCAATGCGCCAGGCCGCGACCACCCTGCTACAGTCGAAACTGCTGCACGCGACCTCGATTGCCGTCGTGTATCGCGGCCAGGAATTCATTCTGCATCAAGGCGAGCTGGAGACCGGCAAGGCCAATCCGCCGGACGATACGACGCTGTATGAAATCGGCTCGGTCAGCAAAACGTTCGCCGGCCTGCTACTGGCGAACGCCGTGCTCGATGGGAAGGCGTCGCTCGACGACCCCATACAAAAGTACCTGCCGGCCGCCTACCCGAACCTGCAGTCGCAGGGGCAGGCTATCCGCCTGCGCCATTTGGTCACGCATACCAGCAATATGCCGGGCATGCTGCCATTGCAGGTGAACACCGTGCTGAAGGATTTCACTGCGCACGCCACGCCGGCAAGGCTCAATGCCGCCTATGCCGACTACGGACAAGCGCAATTCTGGCAAGACTTGCACATAGTCCGCATCGACGGTCCGCTGGGCAAGGACTACGCCTATTCAAGCGCCGGTACCGAACTCGTCGCGCATACCCTCGAAACAATCTACGGCATGCCCTACGAAGTCCTGCTCACGCAATTCATCGCGCGCGCAGCCGGCATGCACGATACCAGGCTGAGACTCACGGCACAGGATGCCGGCCGGCTGGCGCCCGGCTACCACAGCGACAATCCCGTCATGACAACGCCGATGCCACAGCTGCCGTGGGGGGCAGCCGGCAACCTGAAGTCGACCATGCCGGACATGGCGAAGTACCTGCGCCTGCAATTGGGCGCCCATCCCGCGGTCGTCGAATCGCACCAGCCGCTGGTACGCTTTCAGGATGACTTCAGCATCGGCTATTTCTGGAACATCGGCAGCAATCGCCAGCTGGGCACGCATTACGTCCACCATGGCGGCGTGCCGCGCGCGCAAAGCTACGCCTACGTCGTGCCGCAATATCAGCTTGGGGTCTTCATCATCACCAACCAGAGCGGCGACGCCACTGCCGGCGCCATGGAAAGCGCGCTGGCGCCTGTTTTCGACACCGTGGCATCCATGGAAAGCGCGAAATAAGCCGGCCCTTGTCGTGAAGATTCTGGCGCCGGTGGCTTATGCGCGCCACCCTTGTGCTTGAGGGGCACTTCGCGCAGATTCACATTGACATGGTTGCTTTAGGCAAGCAATAATCTGCCATAAGCAAGCAACTGGAGCCAGCCATGTCCACGCAGTCACTCAGCGAGCGCACGGAAATCGTGCGCCGTTTTAACCGTTTTTACACGCACCAGATTGGCGTGCTGCACGAGCACTTGCTCGACAGCGCTTTCTCACTGACGGAGGTGCGCATCCTGTACGAACTGGCGCACCGGAGCGATCTCACCAGCGCGGACCTGTGCCGCGAACTGGGCTTGAACGCGGGATATCTGAGCCGTGTCATTGCCGGCTTCACGAAGCAGGGGCTGATCGCCAAGACGCGCTCGCCGACGGATGCGCGCGCAGCGCAACTGCAATTGACGGACCAGGGGCAGCGCACCCTGGCGCCGCTGGTCGACGCTTCGCGGCGCGAAGTGGCGGCCATGCTGGAGCGCTTGCCCCCCACGGCACAGCAGGAACTGGTCGCCGCCATGGGGCAGATTCAGGACTTGCTGGGTCAGCCATCGCAAAGTTATCTCCTGCGCAATCCCCAGCCAGGCGACATGGGCTGGATCATCCACCGGCAAGCCGTGCTGTATGCACAGGAATATGGCTGGAACAACGAATACGAGGCACTGGCCGCCGACATCCTCGCCAGGTTCATGCGGGAATTCGATCCGGCCACCGAGCGCTGCTGGATTGCCGAGAAAGATGGCAAGGTGGTCGGCTCCGTCTTCATCGTGCGCCAGGATGCCAGCACGGCGAAACTGCGCCTGCTGTATGTCGACCCGTGCGCGCGTGGCATGGGCATCGGCAGCCGCCTGGTCGAGGAGTGCCTGCGTTTCAGCCGCCAGGTTGGCTACACGAAAATAGTCTTGTGGACCAACAGCGTCCTGACGGGCGCGCGGCGCATCTATGACCAGGCCGGCTTCCAGCTGGTCGAGGAAGAGGCGCATCACAGCTTTGGCAAGGACTTGACGGGCCAGGTGCTGGCACGCGACCTCTAGCCGTGGCGCCTGCCACGCCGCTGTGGCGGCGAGCGCACAGCGGCTGCCGCTTGCCACACGCCAGTTACCATTCCCGCGAGGAAAGCATTACACTAGTTCCTGAGCGCAACTTATTCACGCGCCACGCCATGCCGGCCATCGCCGCCGGCAGGCGCCCCTGCCGCAAGGCCTGTTGTCTGCCTGGACGAATGCAATGTTCACTTCGCGCAACCTGTCTCCTGCCTTGTATTACCTGTTCTTTTCAGGAGAACGGGAGCAGCAGCAGCGCTTTTTCAAGGAACTGCATTTCATTTCGATAGCGATCCTGACGTTTGGCCTGGCCTGCTGGCTGGTCACGTTCAGCCTGACGCAGCCGCGCGCTTCGCTCGATCATGCGCAGGCGGCAATGGGCGTGACGGGCATGCTGGTCGGTCTGGTGCTGACCGTGTACGCCAGGTCGCTGCAAGCGATTATCGCCAGCGGCACCATCAGCGTGCTGTTCATCGGTTTCAGCTTTCGCGTGCTGATGCTGGGTACGGAAGACCCCGCTTTCTGGGTGTTGCCGCTGGGCGTGATGATCACCCTGACGACGGCCCCCATCTTCAGCGGCATCGCGTATTACCTGGGCGTCTCGCTGGCCGTGTGGGCCATCCTGGGACTGGGGCAGTTTCCCGTGCACGTGGCGCGGGCCGACGAATACTGGCCCGTGCTGGCCGTCACCATCAGCGTCATCATCGGCCTGGCGCTGAACATTTATTTTCTCGTCTTGCGCATCCATAACTACCGCGCCCAGCGCGACCTGGCGACGATGGCCTACAAGGATGGCTTGACCGGACTCAACAACCGCCGCATGTTCACGCAAAGCGCGCGCACCCTGCAGCACACGGCACGGACGCCCGCGTATTTCCTGATGATCGATATCGATGACTTCAAGAAAATCAACGACGTGCATGGCCACGACGTGGGCGATGAAGTCTTGAAAAAGATCGCCGATGTGATCGCGGCCCTGTCCGGCGATCACCTGTGCGGCCGCCTGGGCGGCGAGGAATTCGCCGTCATCTACCTGGGTGAAAAGACAGCCGCCTGCGCCTTCGCCGCGCAGCTGGTCGACAGTGTCAAGGCCGCGTTCGAGCCGGAACGCAAGGTTTCCGTCAGCATCGGCGTGGCCGAGCTGCTCAAGGAAGTCGATTTGTCGCACAGCTACCGGCGCGCCGATGAATCCTTGTACCTGGCCAAGAAAAACGGCAAGAACCGCTACGTGCTCAACGCGGCTTGAGAAAGCGCCATTTCTTCACAGAATGCTAAGATCGCGGCCCGCGCGTGCCGGCAACCGGGCCGGCATGGCGTCTCACAAGGATGGCCATTGAACACCCGCATTCGCGCTCTACTTCCCCTGCTGCCGCTGTGCATGGCCCTGGGCACGCCACTCCACGCACAAACGCTCGATGACGCCGCCTTCGCGGCCGCCACCGTGCCCGTGCCATCGCCGCCGCTGGCGCTGAACGCGCACCCCGAAATCCGCGCCGACGTCTTCAAGCTGCTTGGCTATGCGCGCGGCAGCTATACGCAGGGCCATACCCTGCTCGCGCGCCAGGTGCTCGACGCCATGCGTTCATTGGAAAACATCACGCGCACCATGCTGCCCGACGGGCGCTCGGTGCTGGCCTCCATCGATGCCGGCCAGCACGGCGCGCAGCGCGCCGCCATGCTGTTCGACCCGCAGCGCAAGCTGCTGGCGCTGGGCCTCGTCAATGGCCATTGCCAGAGCGCCATCGGCGATGCCGCGCCCGCCTGCCTGCCGCCCACGCACGCCGTGCTGACGGTGTTCCTGCCGCCGGGCGCAGAAGACGGGATGGCCGCGCCGCTGCTCGTGTGGGCGCGGCGCCTGCCGCCCATGCTGGCACAGGCTGCGCCGGCACAGCGGCAAAGCATCGCGGCCATTGAATATATCACCACGCGGCCCGGCCAGCCCGGCTGGGAACCGCGCGACGTGCCGCCCGGCTTTCCCGCCAGCCTGCGGCATTTACTGCTGCCCAATGCGGAAATTGACAGCAGCTCCAGCGGCGGAAAACGCATGGCGCCGGCCAGCCTGGCGGGTTTGCCGATGCGCACGCCGGCGGAACAGGCCGAGGCTGGCGACGAACCCATGGCCGACGCCAGCATCACCCTGCGCAGCTATGCGGATTTTCACTGGGTGCTCAACACCTACGCCAGGCTGGCCAAGGGCGCGCAAGTCCAGGGCCATGAGGACAAGGTAGTCTTCAGCGGCAGCGATGCCAGCGGCCGCTACACGCTCACCCTGCGCGAACCGGACCAGGAAAACGGCGTGCTCATCACGGTGGCCAGCTGGCTGGAAAAATAGCGCCACGCGAGGGTGGACAGGGGAAAGCATTGCCACTCCGCACAAGAGCATGGCATTTTGGCATTTTGCGGTATGATTTCCGATCGTGCGGCGCTGCCCGGTCCCTGCCCTGCCCACCCCTCTCATCAAGCAAAACCACGCTTGAGTAGCATTCTGTCCTAAGGAACTCTTATGTTCGGTTTTAACCTGCGCGTCGCCAAGATGGTGTGGACGGCATTCCTCATCGTCCTGTTGCTGTTCATCACCTATCAAGTGTCGTCGACCCTGATCGTGGTGGTCTTTTCGATTTTCTTCAGCTACCTCGTGTATCCGCTGATCGAACTGCTGGAGCGCTATGGCCCCAAGCGCTTGCCGCGCACGGCGGCCATCGGCATCGTCTTTCTGGTCGTGGTATTGCTGGTCGCCATCCTCGGCTCGATCTTCGGCGCCCGTATCGAAGAGGAAGCGACCAAGCTCAGCGCACAATTGCCGACTCTGCTGAAAGGCAATAATTTTGCCGAGCGCATTCCGCTGCCGGAATTCATGGAACCGCTGCGCGCGCGCATTCTGTCGTTCATGCAGGAGCAGCTGAGCAGCGGCACGGGCCAGGC
This sequence comes from Janthinobacterium foliorum, assembly GCF_978021625.1. NCBI lineage: Bacteria > Pseudomonadati > Pseudomonadota > Betaproteobacteria > Burkholderiales > Oxalobacteraceae > Janthinobacterium > Janthinobacterium foliorum. Next base: position 56,746 of record NZ_CDXDQE010000011.1, read on the forward strand.
GATGCCGCTGGCGAAGGAAATCAGCCTGGGCGTGATGCACGCGGCCAGCAACCTGATCTACCTGGTGCTGGTGCCCGTGCTGAGCTTTTTGCTGATCAAGGAAGGGCCGGACATGCGCGATGGCTTGCTGTCCCTGCTGAACCGTCCGAACAAGAAACTCTGGGGCGCCATCATCGACGACCTCGACATCCTGCTGTCGCGCTATGTGCGCGCCCTGCTGCTGCTGTCGATCGCCACCTTTGTCTCCTACAGCATCGCCTTTTCCCTGATGGGCGTGCCATACGGCCTGCTGCTGGCCGGCGCCGCCGCCTTGCTGGAATTCATTCCGTTTGCCGGCCCGCTGGCGGCCGCCGTCATCGCCGTCGTGGTGGCCGGCTTCAGCGGCTTCGAGCACGTGTTCTGGCTGATCGGCTTTATCGCCGCCTACCGCTTGTTCCAGGATTACGTCGTCAACCCATACCTGATGAGCGAAGGCGTGGAAGTGAGCCCGCTGATGGTGATCGTCGGCTTGCTGGCCGGCGACCAGCTCGGTGGCGTGGTGGGCATCTTCCTGTCCGTGCCCGTGATGGCGGCCATCAAGATCGTCTTCGTGCGCGCCCGCGCCGCCTTGCAGGCACGCCACGATGCCCTGGAGAAAGCGGAACAGGCCGCAGAGGAAGCGCGCGCCCAGACCCTGGCCGAGGCGGCGAGATTGCAGGAACAGGGCAGCAAAGCTACCCTGGAAGCGCAGTAACTTAAAACTCTTCCCACTCGCCGCTGCTGTCGGCGGCAGGCTTGGCCATGCGCGGCTGGGCAGCGGTTGCCGCAGCGGCGCGGGCCGGCGCCAGGCGCAGCGCGGGGCGTTTCAAGCCCGTGCTGGCAGCCGCCACGACCGGCTTGCGCAAGACGGGCTTGGCCGCTGCCGGACCGCCATGGCTGGCGTCGAGCTTGAAGATGCTGACCATTTCCGCCAGCGCCGCCGCCTGCTCCTGCATCGATTCCGACGCGGCCGCCGCTTCTTCCACCAGCGCCGCGTTCTGCTGCGTCACGGTATCCATTTCCGCCACGGCTTGATTGATCTGGCCGATGCCCAGCTCCTGCTCGCGGCCGGCGGCGCTGATTTCCGCCATGATGTCCGTCACGCGGCGGATGCTGGAGACGATCTCGTCCATCGTCGTGCCCGTCTGGCTGACCAGCTCGCTACCATCGCCCACGTTCCGCACGGACGCTTCGATCAGCACCTTGATGTCCTTGGCGGCGCTGGCCGAGCGGTGCGCCAGGTTGCGCACTTCCGTGGCGACGACGGCAAAGCCACGGCCCTGTTCGCCCGCGCGCGCCGCCTCCACTGCCGCGTTCAGGGCCAGGATATTCGTCTGGAAGGCGATGCCATCGATGACGCCGATGATGTCGGCGATCTTTTTCGACGATTCGCTGATGGTGCCCATGGTGTCGACCACCTGCGCCACCAGCGCGCCGCCCTTGACGGCCACGTCCGAGGCGGAGACGGCCAGCTGGTTGGCCTGGCGCGCATTGTCGGAATTCTGCTTGACGGTCGAGGTCAGCTCTTCCAGCGACGAAGCCGTCTCTTCCAGGCTCGAGGCTTGCTGTTCCGTGCGGCTGGACAGGTCCAGGTTGCCCGAAGCGATTTCATTGCTGGCCGTGGCGATGGCGCCGCTGCCGTCGCGCACGCCGCGCACGGTGCTCGACAGGCGATCCTGCATCTGCTTCAAGCCGCTCAGCAAGGCGCCCATCTCGTCGTGGCGCGTGATGACGATGTCATTGGCCAGGTTGCCGTCGGAAATGGCGCCGAAATGGCGCAGGGCCTGGTCCAGCGGGCCGAAGATGGCGCGCAGCAGCAGGATGCTGGAAATGATGATCAGCAAGCCGCCCACCACCATGCCGATGATGGCCAGCGTCACTTGCGTGTGGTAGCTGGCCTGGCTGGCCGCATACATCTCGGCGGCAGAGCGCACCTGGTATTGCGTCAAGGTTTCCGCCGCCTGGTCCAGGGTGCGGTACAGGGGCGACAAGCCCGTCATCATCAGTTTGTCCGCCAGCTCGACGTTGCCTTCACGCAGGGCCTTCGTCATGGTCAGCACGCCATTGTTGATGTACTCGCTGCGCTTCTTGTCCATGTCGTCGGACAGGCGCTTCTCTTCCGTACTTTGCGGCAAGTCCAGATAGATCTTCCAGGCCTTGTTCGAGGACGCGAGGAATTGCTCGGCGCGCGCCAGCGTCTCCTTGGCATCGGCAGCATCGGGATGCACCATCACGCGGTCCATCGTAAAGCGGGCGCGGCCCAGGAAAATCTGCGATTCGCCGATGGCCTGCGTGGAGGCCAGCTGGTTGCTGTAGACCTCGTTGAGACTGTTATTGGCCGATTTCAGCCCGATCATGCTCATGGCGCCCAGCACGGCGATCAGCAAGCCCAGCACACTCATGGTGGCGATCAGGCGCATTTTTATTGTTATGTTCGAGAGCATGCAATTTTCCTTGGTAGGGGCGCAACCATGCCTGCGCTTGCCGGACGGCGTCGCGGCAAAGGCCAGATGGGCGGGTCATTCAGAATTGTTCAGGACAAAGTTCGGTCGATGGCGCGTGAGCGGCGGCTGGGGGGAAGGCGGCCCGCGCATATCGTCAGGAGTCAAATACAGATCAACTGGGTTGAGGTTTCCGGTATTTTTAATTTCCTGACTGCAAGATACAGGGAAAGATTACCAGTAGCAATAACCAGCATGGATTTTCACACATTGTCACAAGCGAGTGATGTTTTTGCGCAAAAATGGCATGCCGAATCCCCTGTTTCGGCATGCCATCTCCATCAGATTGCGTATCAGTACATTGTTTCCTCGATCAGCTGGCCATCGTCGCGGAACCACTGATGCCGACCCGTTTTGTTGCCGAAGTGATAGCTGCCTAGGTGCTTCGGCTTGCCGTTGCGGAAATTCTCGATGCTGGCGCCATGCAGCACGCCCGCCTGCCAGTGGCGCTGGAATTGCGGCAACTCGCCATCGGGATAAAACAGGGTTTCCGCCCCGTCGCGCTTGCCGTCGGCGAACGTGCCCTGATAGCGCCGCTTGCCATCTGGATAAAAACTTGCCATCGGCCCCTCAAGCACGCCCAGGCGGTAATGCTCGACCAGCTCCAGCTGGCCATCGGCCCCGTATTGCTCCAGCTTGCCTTCCGGTTTGCCATCGAGCATGGTCAGCACTTGCCAGCCGCCGTCCGGCGTCGCCTTCTTCCATGGCCCTTGCTGCACGTCATCGACGTAGTTGCCGCCACCGCCAGGTTCGACCCACGGGCCCTGTTTCTTGCCGTTCCCATAATTGCCCTGCCAGTACACCACCGTGCCGATGCGCCGTTCGCTGGGGCCGTCCAGGCGGTCGCGGATAAACGTATCGAAGCCCTGGTAGTTGCCCTTGCCGGCATCGCGCCATTCCTCCACGCCCGGGCTTACTTCCCAGCGCCCCGTGCGCTGGCCGTTGCGCATCTGGCCCGTCGTGGTTTCCTCGCCGCTTGCATAGGTCCATGGCCCTTCCGCCTTGTTGTCGACAAAGGCGCCCACCGAGCGGATGGTGAGCGGCTCTTCATAGTGCCACTGCCCAGTGCGCTTGCCCTGCGCATACTGGCCGCGCGCAAACACGCTGCCCAGGCAGCAATCCGCCTCATACTCGATGGCGGGGCCATCCTGGCTGCCGAGGAAACGCTGCGGCTGCGTTTCCCAATTGATCCACTTGATGTGATAACTGGGCGCGCGTCCCCCTTCCCAGCCCTTGCCCAGCAGATAGGTCACGGTCAGAAAATGGCCGTCCTTTTCCTGGAAGGTCTTTTTGTAGGCATACGCGGGCGCTGCCGCCGGCTGGCCTGGCAACAATTCGCCATCGATATTGAAATACCCGGCCAGCTTGCCATGGCCATGGTCGATGGCGTCGAACTCGGCCACCCCCGTGGGCGTGTACTCAACGCTGTAATCGATCAGCTGCAGGGATGCCAGCGCGGTGCGCACCTGCGCCTCGTCCATGGACCTGGCGCCGCGCACGATGGCATCCAGGGTCGGCTGCAGCGCGGCGACCTTGAACATCCTGCCACCGCTGCGCTCGTAGCGGTAGGCATGCAGACCATAGGCTGCGCCGCCGTCAGCGCTGCGGCTGAGCACGAACGTGGTCTCGCCTTCGCTGTCGAGGTCAAGCTGGAACACGGCAGCGATGCTCGCCTTGCCGTACTGGTCCAGGTTCATGCGCTTGTCGCTGATGCCGTTGCACTGGCAATAGTAGCCATTGACTTCGCCGTTTTCCCGCAGGAAGGCCAGCACCACGCCGCCATCGCGGCGCTCGACGACACTGGCGGTGGCCATTGCTTGTCCCTCGTAAAACCGGGCTGCGGCCCGTGCTGGCGCCCAGTAACCCAGCGCCAGCAGCGCCGTCATCGTGCTCATCCAAACTGTGTGCCGCATGCCAACTCCACTACCGAAAACCGCCATTATGCATGGCCATTCAGGCAAGCCCGGAGACGCCTGCACGCCGCCCGAACAGGGGCCGCTGCACCGTCTGCGCCAGCAGCACGCCCAGCAGCGAGATGCCGCCGCCGACCAGGTGATACACATGCATGCTTTCGTGCAGCCAGACGATGGCCAGCAGGGCCGTCAGCAAGGGCAGCAGGTTGACGTAGATGCTGCAGCGGTTCGGTCCCAGCAACTTGACGCCTTCGATCCACAGGTAGGACAGGACGATGGACGAGCCGATGCCCGCATAGCCGATCAGCGGCAAGGTGGTGGCGTCGAGCTTGGCACTGTCGGGCGGCAACAGCAGGAACAGGGGCAGCATGCAGGCCAGCGCCGCCAGCGCCTGGCAATAGATGGCTTGCCAGGCGGGAATCGACAAGCGCCAGCGGCGCAGCAGCACGCCGTACAGGGCGAAGACCAGGCAGGCCAGCAGCATCAGCGCGTCGCCCGCATGCACGCCCTGCTGCAGCAGGGCCAGCACGTCGCCGCGCCCCACCAGGTACAGCAGGCCGCCAAACGACAGCACGCCGCCGGCCGCCATGCCCACCGTCAGGCGCTCGCCCAGCAGCAGCACGCTGAGCAGGGCCGTCATCAGCGGCGCCAGGGCCGTCACGATGGCCATGTTGGTGGCCGTCGTGCTTTCCGCGGCACGGTAGGACAGGCTCTGGAACAAGGCCATCGACATCACGCCGCACAGCGCCAGCTGCCACCACTGGCGCCGGATGGCGGCGCGGTTGCGCCACAGGGGACGGGCGATGAACGGCGTCATCACCAGCAGGACCAGCACCAGGCGGTAAAAGGTGATGGCCGTGGGGGCGATGCTGGACGCGGCCAGCTTGGAAACGACGACGTTGCCGGCCCACAGCAGCATGGCGAGAAAGGGGTACAGATAGGCGCGCACAGGCATGCGGAACTCCATAAATCATTGCGGGTACTCATCATGCCGCAGGCACGCCGCGCTTTCTCGCGCTAAGATGTCTGCACCTATCGCAAAACTGACCTTCTTTTTATGGATTGCACCGCCCCCGCCTTTCAGGAACTGTTGCCCGTCACGACGCGCGCCATGGCGCTGGCCGTCGACTATGCGCACGGCCATGTGATTTCCGTGCACCGCCACACGCATGCGCAGTTGCTGTATGCCATCGAGGGCGTGATGACCATCGAGACGCAGGGCGGGCGCTGGGTGGTGCCGCCCACGCGCGGCGTGTGGCTGCAGGCGGGCGTGGCGCACCAGGTGCGCATGAGCGGCGCCGTAAAAATGCGCACGGTCTTCGTCGACTGCGCCAACTCGCCCTTGCTGCCTGGCCACAGTTGCGTTCTCGACATCAGTCCCCTGCTGCGCCAGCTGATCGTCGCGGCCGTGGATATCGCGCCCGACTTCACGGAAGGCAGTCGCGACTGGCATCTGCTGCAATTGCTGTTGCACGAGCTCGACAGTCTGCCCGTGCTGCCCCTGTACCTGCCCTTGCCGGCGGACGGGCGCCTGCGCGGCATCTGCGCGCAGCTGATGGCGCAACCGGGGGAGCAGCTGACGGTGGCGCACTGGGCGCAGGAACTGGCGATCACCGAACGCAGCCTGCATCGCCTGTTCCTGAAGCAGACGGGCATGCGCTTTGGCCAGTGGCGCCAGCAGGCGCGGCTGCTGCGGGCGCTGGAGCAGCTGGCGCGCGGCGGCAAGGTCATCGACGTGGCGATGGACAATGGTTACACGAGCCAGAGCGCGTTTACGGCCATGTTCAAGAAGCATTTCGGCACCACGCCGACGGCGTTTTACCAGGCAAAGGTGATCGTGGCATAAATAAAATGCTGCTATGCATCAATAATCATGGGCGATCGTCTCCGGGATTGTTATCATCGCAAGCCTTATCGCACCGCGCCCATCCTGGCAGCGGTGTTGACCTTATTCCACACCACCATGACACAGAATTTCTTCCAGACTTTTATCCTGCTCCTGCTCGTCACCGACCCGTTCGGCAATGTTTCCCTGTTCGTCAATGCCCTGAAACGGGTGCCCATCGAGCGGCGCTGGAAAGTCGTGGTGCGCGAGTGCATGATCGCCTTCGGCATCTTGCTGCTGTTCATGTTCTTTGGCCGTCATTTCCTGAAAGCCATGCAACTGTCGGAAATCGCCCTGCGCATCGGCGGCGGCGTGATCCTGTTCCTGATCGCCATGCGCATGGTGTTCCCGCAACCCAGCGCCGGCAATAGCGACCACGAGATGGGCGGCGAGCCGTTCATCGTGCCGCTGGCCATTCCCGCCCTGGCCGGCCCGTCGGCGCTTGCCACCGTGCTGCTGTTTTCTTCGCATGAAATGAACGAAGTCATCGCCCACGTGGCGGGCTTGACGGCCGTAGCCGTCGTCTGGCTGGCCGTCTTCCTGTGCGCCGAACGCCTGCAGCGCGCCCTCGGTCCAAGAGTCATGACGGCCTTCGAGCGCCTGATGGGCTTGATCCTGACGGCCATGGCCATCGAAATGCTGCTGGCTGGCATACGCGCCTTCCTGAAGTCCGTTTAAGATACGACATTCATCCACCGGAGGAGTCCAGCATGAGCCGTTGCGCCCACATTTGCCTGATGGCCGATTACAACCAGTGGATGAATGCCAGGATGTATGCGGCGGCGGCCAGCCTGTCGCCGGAAGAGCTGCGGCGCGAGCGGGGCGCCTTTTTCGGTTCCCTTCTGGGCACCCTGAACCACGTGATGGTGGGCGATACCCTGTGGCTGCAGCGCTATGCGAAGCACCCGGCCGGCTTTCCCCTGCTCGATCCCGTCCGCGCCATCACGCCGCCCGCCTCGCTCACGCACCCGCTGTACGCGGCCGAGGAGTTTGCCGCCATGCACGCGCACCGGCAGTGGCTGGACCAGGTCATCGTCGACTGGGCCGCCTCCATCACGGAAGCCGATCTGGACCACCTGCTCGATTACCGCAACAGCAAGGGGCCGAACCGGCGCGAGTTTTTCAGCCTGCTGATGCATTTTTTCAACCACCAGACGCACCACCGGGGTCAGGCCAGCACCCTGCTGTCGCAAGCGGGCGTGGACGTGGGCGAAACGGATCTACTGTTTCGCATTCCCAATCATATCGGGGACTGAGGGCAGGCGGTAGCGCCACGCTTTCCAGGCGATTACCACCAGCGCCAGCGCCCCCAGCAGCGCGCCGCAGGCCAGCGCGCCCTGCATGCCGTAGCGGGTGATGGCCATGCCGCCCGCCAGCGCACCTGCCGTCACGCCCAGGTTGATGGCCGCGATGTACACGCCAATGGCGAACGCGGGCGCCTCGCGCGCTTCGCTGCTGAGCCAAACTTGCGTGACGATCAGCCCGCTCGTATGCGCGGCGCCCCAGAACAGCAGCAATATTGCCAGCGCCGGCCAGCCGGTATCGCCGTCCGCATAGTGGTGCAGCAGCCAGTACGCCAGCCCCAGCACGAGCGGCTGCAGCAGCGCCGTGCGCAGCACGTGCGTGCCCAGCTGGCGCCCGGCGAACAGATTGCCGGCCACGCCACCCACGCCAAACACCACCAGCGCCAGCCCCGTCTGGCGCGCCGACAAGCCCGCCACCTGCTGCAGGTACGCGGCCGCGTACGCATACACGGCAAACATGGCGGCAAACACCAGCACGGCGGCGGCAATGGCCAGCCACAGGGCGGGTTTGCGCAGCACAGCCAGCTGGCGGCCATACGCCACGGGTGCTTCGCGCGGCGCATCCGGCAAGAAGCAATACAAGCCCAGCGCCGCCAGCGCGTTTACCAAGGCGCAAGCGAGGAACGCTGCTTCATAGCCAAGCTGCGCCGCGATCCAGGTGGTGAGCGGGATGCCCAGCACCATGCCCATGCTGGTGCCCGTGAGCGCATGCGCGCCGGCCCGCGTCGCGTCCTGCGGCGGATACAGGGCGGCGGCGGCCACCATGGCCAGCGAGAAATACACGGGGTGGAACAGGGCCGCTACCGCGCGCAGCGCCAGCAGCCACTCGAAGCGGGGCGCATGGGCCGACGCCACGCTGGCCAGCGCGAACACCAGCAGCGAGACGATCAGCACGGGCTTGCGGCGCCAGCGCGTGGCCAGCAGCACGAGGAAGGGGCCGCCTGCAGCGATTACCAGGGCGAACAGGCTGACCAGCGAGCCCGCCCCCGCAGCCGTCACGGCATAACGCTGCATGATCATCGGCAAAATGCCGACCACGCCAAACTCGATGCAATACACGCCGAACAGGCCCAGCGCGAGGAAGACGACGGGATGCGGGCGGATCATGGCGTTTCCTTGGCGCCATACACGGCCTGGCACAGTTCCGTCACGAATGGCCCCGCCATGCCTTCCAATGCCGTATTCGTGAACGCCACCACGGACAATTCACGGGCCGGGTCGACAAACCACGAGTGGCCATACGTGCCGCCCATGCGCCAGCTGCCCACGGACTCCGGCGTGGCGGCGGCAAGCGGGTCCGTCAATACGGTAAAGCCCAGGCCGAAGCCACGGCCCGGCCAGAACGGCAGGTCAACATTGCCGGTCTGGTTTTCTCCCATCTGCCGCGCCAGAGCGGGTGGCAGCAGCGGCGCGCCGCCCAGCCGCAAGGTTTCCAGCAGGCGCAGGAAATCGGGCGCCGAACCGACCATGCCAGCGCCGCCGGACGGGTAGGCTTGCGCATCGCGGGCGCGCGCCGGCGACAAGGCAAAACCGGCCATGCCGTCAAGAAATGGCAGATGGTCCTCGCCCGCGTCCAGCAGGCGGCGCGGCGGGGTTTGCCCGTCCGTCCGGTCCGCATACGCCACGGCCAGGCGCGCGGGGTCTGTCGCCATGAAGGCCGTATCGCGCATGCCCAGCGGCGCCGCCACCAGCTGTTCCACGGCTTGCGCCAGCGGCATGCCGGCCGCCTGCTCGATGACGGCGCCCAGCACGTCGGTGGCGATCGAATACTGCCAGCGCTCACCGGGCGCATGCGCCAGCGGCACCGTCGCCAGGCGGCGCAGATTGTCTGCCAGGCTCACGGTCGACGCATCCATGCCATCGGACACCCGAGCCCGCGCATACGCGCCGCCCGGCGCCTGGAAGAAGCCGTAATCGAGGCCTGCCGTATGCGTGAGCAAGTGCCGTACCGTCATCGCCGCCACGGCGCCGTCCGGCTGGCGCGGCTGGAAGTACGGCAGCCAGCGCGCCACCCGCTCGTCCAGCCCCAGGCGGCCTTGTCCCACCAGGGCCAGCGCCGCCGTCGAGACGATGGGCTTGCTGACGGACGCCAGGCGGAACAGCGCATCCTCGCGCATGGGCGTGCCCGCCTCGCGGTCCAGGTAGCCAGCGGCGCGGCGGTACACGGCCTGGCCACGGTGGCATACCAGCACCACCATGCCTACCAGGCGCTGTTGTTGTAAAACGCTGTCCAGCAGGCGATCGATGCGGACAGACAATACTACGGGAGAAAAATCGGGAGTCATGGCCAGCCTTTGATTGAAAGAGTCAGGCTGGCAGCGTAAGCTGGGCGCGATCAAAGAAAAACAGGCTATAGTTTCTGTCTATGCGGACGTTGATATCCGCAATTAGAAAGGATGCACATGGATAACCTGGCGGGATTCACGGCCTTCGTGCAGGCGGCGGAACTGCGCAGTTTTGTGGCGGCGGGCCGGGTGCTGGGCGTTTCCGCCTCGGCCATCGGCAAGAGCATCGCGCGGCTGGAAGAGCGCCTCGGCGTGCGCCTGTTTCACCGCAGCACGCGCAGCATCGCCCTGACCAGCGAAGGCACGGTGTTCCTGGAACGCTGCCGGCGCATCCTGGGCGAGATCGAGGCAGCCGAGCTGGAGCTGTCGAACAGCAAAAGTGCGCCCCAGGGACGGCTGCGCGTGAGCCTGCCGCAGGTGGGCGGCCTGCTCAATCCCGTGCTGGCCGCGTTCGCGCGCGCCTATCCGCAGGTGGAGCTCGATCTCGATTTCAGCGACCGCCGGGTCGATGTGATCGAGGAAGGCTACGACGCCGTGGTGCGCGCGGGCGAGAGCGCCGACAGCCGCCTGATGAGCCGCCAGCTGGGCCAGTTCCAGCTGCAGCTGGTGGCCGCGCCCGCCTACCTGGCGCGGCACGGCACGCCCGCGCAGCCGGCCGACCTGCAGGGCCATACCTGTCTGCTGTACAAGTTTCCCAGCAGCGGCAAAGTCGAGGCCTGGCCCTTGCCCGACTGGCCCGCCCTGCAGGCGGCGGGCTTGCCCACTGTACTGAACTGCAACAATGTGGATACCCTGCTGCACTTCGCCGAAAGCGGCCTGGGCATCGCCGCCCTGCCCGACTTTGCCGTGCGCGCGCCACTGGCTGCGGGGCGCCTGCACAGCGTGCTGGAGACGCACCGCCAGCACGACGGCGCCTTTCGCATCCTGTGGCCCAGCAGCCGCCACCTGACGCCAAAATTGCGCGCCTTCATCGACTTCCTGGCAGCGCACGTCTTTCCGCCCGACTGAGCGACGTTGCCAAGCGCGCCCTCGTTGTTTCCATGCGACAACTTATTTCATTTGCTGCCAATTCCTTAACTTTTCGCAGACTTGATACAAGTATTTGTATTGCAGTGTGGAATTTTGAGGAACAATTACAGGCTGGCCGCCATTACGTATAAACCCGTACCGGCAAGGCATCACCGCACCTGGCGCCTGGCCTGTCCAACGTTTCCTCTCAATCAGCAACACGAAAGCAATCATGTCACTCACACAATTCAAAATCGGCACCCGGCTCGGCATCGGGTTCGCGGTCGTCCTCGGCCTGCTGGTGGCCGTGCTGCTGGTCGGCCTGTATTCCATGGCGCAGCTGAGCAACCGCACGCACGACATCGTGACCGACAAGAACGTCAAGATGGCGGCCGCCAATACCATGAGCGATAACGTGCGCAACATTACCCTGGCGATCACCAGCGTGGTGGTGGCGCCGACGGAAGCGCTGGTGCAGGCGGAACTGGCGAAGATCGGCGAAGCGCGCAAGAAATACGGCGCCGCCAAGGAAATGCTGCAAAAGAAAATCACGACGGACAAGGAAACGGCCCTGATGGCCGAACTGGATGCGGCCCTGAAGGCCGGTGCGCCGCTGAACAACAAGGTCATCGAACTGCGCAATGCGGGCCAGACGGAAGAAGCCATCGCCTTCCTGACGCAGCAGGCGGCGCCGAGCCTGAAGCGCGTCCTGGGCGCACTCGACAGCCTGGTGGCGCTGGAAGGCGAACTGGCGGCGCAGGCCGCCAGCGATGCCGAAGCGCTGAGCAGCAGCGCGCGCGCCTACATGGTCATTCTGGGCAGCCTGGCCGTGCTGCTGGGCGCCTTCGTGGCGTGGATCATCACGCGCTCGATCACCCGCCCCATCAATGCGGCCGTGGGCGTGGCCGAAACGGTGGCCTCGGGCGACCTGTCCTCGCACATCGTGGTCGATTCCAGCGATGAAACGGGCCGCCTGCTGGGCGCGCTGAAAGCCATGAACACCAGCTTGCTGGGCGTGGTGGCGCAAGTGCGCCACGGCACGGATGCCATCTCCACGGCATCGAGCGAGATTGCCGCCGGCAACCTCGACCTGTCTTCGCGCACGGAAGAACAAGCCAGTTCGCTGGAAGAAACGGCCTCGGCCATGGAAGAACTGACCTCGACCGTGAAACAGAATGCGGACAACGCGCGCCAGGCCAACCAGCTGGCGAAAAGCGCCTCCGAAGTGGCCGTGCGCGGCGGCAGTATCGTCTCGCAAGTGGTCGACACCATGGGCACCATTAATGCATCGTCGCGCAAGATCGTCGACATCATCGGCGTCATCGACGGCATCGCCTTCCAGACCAACATCCTGGCCTTGAACGCGGCCGTGGAAGCGGCCCGCGCGGGCGAACAGGGGCGTGGCTTCGCCGTGGTCGCCACCGAGGTGCGCAACCTGGCCCACCGTTCGGCCTCGGCCGCCAAGGAAATCAAGGAATTGATCGCCGCGTCTGTCGCCAACGTGGACACGGGCTCGCGCCTCGTCAATGAAGCGGGCCAGACCATGGGCGACATCGTCGACAGCATCGTGCGCGTGACCGACATCATGGGCGAAATTACCTCCGCCACGCACGAGCAGACCATCGGCATCGAACAGATCAACATGGCCATCGCCCAGATGGATGAAGTGACGCAGCAAAACGCGGCCCTGGTGGAAGAAGCGGCGGCCGCCTCGCAAAGCATGCAGGAACAGGCGGGCGAACTGGCGCACGTGGTGGGCTTCTTCAAGACGGGCAATCAAGTGGCCAGCGTCAGCAAGCTGAGCCCTGCGCGCGCCACGCCGGCGGCTACCAGGATCGCACCGCCCGCCGCCAAGCCCGCGCCGGCGCCCGCGCGCAAGGCCGTGCCGGCTGCACCGGCGCGCCGCAGCAATGCGGCCGCCGAGAGCGAATGGGAAGAGTTTTAATGCGCGAGTTTTAATACCCCGCAACAACGGGACAAGGGAAAGCCAGGCAGGAAGTTGCTGCCTGGCTTTTTTTCGTCTGCAAACCCCACTTTTTTTGCGGCAAAGCCCGCGCAATAGACAAAAGTGCAAAACATGCGCTGCGCATACCCTTTACAATCCTCGCTCGCTTTACAAAATAATTGGTCATCATGAATCAGGCAGAACAGCAGCGCCTCCTGGCTATCCTGGAGTATTGGCACAAGATCGAATTCTTTATCCCGTTTGACCTGAATCAAATCACGGACGTTGAAGACCCGTCCAGCGTGCGCCTCCTGCACCGCGAACAGCTGGCGCAACTGCCGCCGCAGTTCGCCACGCAATGGCAGGTGCCGTCCGACCGCGAGATCGACGGCTTTTCATTGTTCCTCGGCGTCTTCGACAAGGCGGAAATCAGCAAGGCCTGCCCTGCCCCCGGCGGCCAGGAAAGCATGGCCGAAGGGGAAAAAACAGAATTGCTGGGACGCTCGTGCTTTGCCCGCTTGAACCTCAATGCGCTGGGCGAGCCGCAGTTCGATCCCGTTTCCGTGTCAACCTTGCCGTGGGCGCTGGGCCGCGCCCGCACGCCGGACTGGTCCGGCCTGAGCCTGGACGCCTTCAGCGACAGCCAGCTGGCCCTGCAAGACAGCCTGCGCAACTTTGCCGCCGCGCGCGCCTCTCAGCAAGTGACGGACGAGGCCGGCAATGTCTCCTCTCCCTTGTCCGGCATGGAAATCGCGGCACTGGCCGACCTGCTGCGCGACTGGGCAGGTTTCCATCCGTCCGCCGGCCAGCCGCTGGCCGTGCTGGAAGTGCGCACGCGCAAGAAACGCGCTGCCGTGGCGGACGCCGATGCGCCGGAGTCCAGCCAGAACCGCAGCCTGGATTTTGGCGATGCGGTGGAGCCAAGCATCGATATCCTCAACAGCTTTTACCTGGATGACCTGGAACAGATCATCCGCGCCTTGCGCGGCGGCAAGCTGCCCGCCACCGTGGCCGCCTACCTGACGCCGCTGGCGCAAGATGAGCGCATCGACCTGTACAGCCCGGCCGGACGCCAGGCCCTGGCCGCCATGCTCAATCCCGCGCACATGAACCGGGGCCACTGGCTGGAGGACGCCAGCTACGCCATGAGCCTGATGCAGCAGTTCGCCATCCACGGTGCCCGCACGGGCTTGCACGAGCGGGGCATCTTTTCCGTCAATGGCCCGCCGGGCACGGGCAAGACCACCTTGTTGCGCGAATTGTTCGCCGACAACATCGTGCGCCGCGCCAGCGTGCTGTCCTGCCTGGACCGCGCCGCCGACGCCTTCATCGGCAAGGTGGCCGTGGCCTTCGAAGGCGTGCGCGACCCGATTACCATCGCCCGCCTGCGCCCGGAACTGACGGGCTTTGAAATGGTCGTCGCCTCGTCGAACAACGCGGCGGTGGAAAACATTTCCGGCGACCTCCCAAAACCTAAACAGCTGGGCAAGGAATGGGCGCGCACGCGCTATTTCGACAGCGTGGCGCGCCGGGTCGTCGCCGATGGCAATGGCGCCAACCGCGCCTTGAGCGAACAGGACGCGCCCTGGGGCTTGATGTCCTGTGCGCTGGGCAACAGCGCCAACCGCCGCCGCTTCATCAGCAATTTCTATGACGACGACTGGGACAAGAGCACGCCGCGCAAGACGCCGAACGCGCAGAATATCCGCCAGTGGCTGGCCAGCTACCAGGGCGTCAGCTTCGCCCAGGCGGCGCGCGAGTTCCGCGAAACGGAACACGTGGTGGAAAAGGCCCTGGCCGAACACGCCCAATATGCTGCCCTGTGGCAAGCCGTGGGCACTTGCACGCAGGACGCATTCATCCACGGCAGCCAGCAGGCGTTGATTGCAGCCGAGCACGAGATGGATGCGGCCAACGGCGCCCTGTCCGGCGCGCTGGCACAGCAGGACACCTTGCTCGCCAGCAAGAAGGAATTGCTGGAGGAGGAACGCCTGGTGGCGCTGACGCAGCCGGGCTTCTTTGCCAGATTGTTCCGCACGGCGCCGGCGCGCGCCTACAAGGACGCCGTCGTCGCCAACGCCGAGGCGCAGCGCCAGGCCGCCCGCGACGTCTCTGCCATCAAGCTGTTGCTCAAGGGCGAACTGGAACCGCGCTGCGAGCGTGCCCGCAACAGCCTGCACATCGCCCTGCGCACGGCGCAATCGCGCCAGCGCGAATGGGATGACAGCACGGAACTGCTGCGCCGCGCGCGCCTGCGCTTCCCCACCATCCTCGCCCCCGACTCGCTGGAAGCGCTGGATGGCGACGCGCTGCAAGTCGGCGGCCTGTGGCATGAGCCGGCCCTGGCGCGCCTGCGCTCGCGCCTGTTCGCCAAGGCCCTGGCCCTGCATGAAGCATGGCTGGCGGAAGTGGCGAAAAAGGGTGGCCCCGGCTTTGGCGGCAACTTGCTGGCCGTCTCCAAATTGCTGAAAAACAAGCGCGCCTACGACCAGTCGCACATCGCCATGGTGTGGCACAGCCTGTTCATGGTGGTACCCGTCGTGTCGACCACGTTTGCCTCGTTCGCGCGCCAGTTCCAGGGCATGGGTCCCGAATCGCTGGGCTGGCTGTTCATCGATGAGGCGGGCCAGGCCGTGCCGCAGGCGGCGCTGGGCAGCCTGTGGCGCGCCAAGCGCGCCGTCGTTGTCGGCGACCCGCTGCAGATCGAACCCGTGTTCACGGTGCCGGCCCGCCTGGTGCAAGCCTTGTCGGCCCTGTCGCCGCACACGCAGGACGGCAGCTACGCGCCGACGTCCGTGTCCGTGCAGACCCTGGCGGACAAGGCCAACCGCTATGGCGCCGTCGTCGGCGCCTACAGCGAAAAACCCTTGTGGATCGGCAGCCCCCTGCGCGTGCACCGCCGCTGCGTGGAGCCGATGTTCTCGCTGGCCAACAGCATCGCCTATGAAGACAAGATGGTCTACGGGCTAACTGAGCGCACGCCGCCGGCCGGCGCGCGGGGCCTGACGCGGGGACCGAGCCGCTGGATCGACGCCGGCGGCCCCGTCAGCTACAAGCAGGTGGTGCCTGTGCAGCTCGATTTCGTGCTGGAAGTGCTGCTGAAACTCTACCGCCGCGATGGCAAGCTGCCCGACATGTATGTGATCACGCCGTTCAAGGCCGTGCGCAACGAATTGCGCTCGCGCATCATGGACCTGGACTGGGATCGCCGCCTCGGCTATGGCAAGGCGCCCACGGCCCGCGAATTGCGCCAGTGGAGCAGCCAGATGGTGGGCACCGTGCACACCTTCCAGGGCAAGGAGCAAAGCGTGGTGATGCTGGTCCTGGGTGCGGATGACAGCACGGCGGGCGCCGCGCAGTGGGCGGCCAGTACGCCCAATCTGCTCAACGTGGCCCTGACGCGCGCGCAGCATTATGTGTACATCGTCGGCAACCCGCTGCTGTGGGGCCAGTTGCCGCATTTTGCGCCGGCCTGCGCGCAATTGCCGCATACGGGCATGCATGAGTTTTTGGTGGAGATGGGCTGACGGCCCCGAGACCCTACGGCACCACGTAATCCGACAATATTATTGACGGCTCTTGTCGGATTCCGCTTGGCTTCGCCTCGCTAATCCGACCTACCCTGTGCCGGAATGCGGCGTAGGTCGGATTAGCGTAGCGTAATCCGACACCACCCAAGTCAATTACGCCGGAAAAACCAGGGTAAACGTCGTGGCGGCCGCGTCGGAGGCGACTGTCGCGCTGCCGCCGTGCAGCTGCATGATGGCCGTGACGATGGCCAGGCCCAGTCCTGTGGAAGCGGCCGAATCGCTGCGGGCCGGATCGGCACGGTAGAAACGCTCGAACAGGTGCGGCAGGTGGCGCGCGGGAATGGCGGGGCCGAGGTTGCTCACGCTCAGCTCCACGCCCTCGTTCGTCGCGTGCGAGCGCAATAAAATCGTGCTGCCGGGCGCCGCGTGGCGGATGGCGTTCGACAGCAGGTTGCCCAGGGCGCGGCGCAGCAGTTGCGGCTCGGCCGTCACCGTGCCGCTGCCGTGGCACGCCAGCGCCAGCTCGCGCTCTTCCGCCAAGCCTTCGAAGAAATCGGCCAGCCGCAAAAATTCGTCCTGCACGGGCAAGGCTTGCTTGACCAGGATCATCTCTTCCTGCTGCGCCCGCGCCAAAAACAGCATGCTGTCGATCATGCGCGACAGCCGTTCCAGCTCTTCCACATTCGACGACACCAGCTGTTCATACTCGTGCGCGCTGCGCGGGCGGGCCAGCATGACCTGGCTTTGTCCCAGCAGATTGGTGACGGGCGTGCGGAATTCATGCGCCAGATCCGCGGAAAACTGCGACAGCCGCGCATAGCCTTCCTGCAAGCGCGCCAGCATGGCATTCAGGGCGTGGATCAGCGGCAAGAGTTCTGTCGGCGCATCGCGCGCTTCCAGCTGCTGGCCCAGCTTGCCGGGCCGCACCAGGGCCGCGTGGGCGGCGATATTGCGCAGGGGCCGCAAGCCCCGCAGCAGCATCACGCTGGCCAGCAGCGCCGCCACCAGCGCGCTGACGGCCACCGAGACCACAATCTGCCAGCGGTAGGCGGCAAACATGGCCGTGCGGTCGCCATACACGCGGGCAACGGAAATATCGGCCATCTGCGCCGGATCGCCGATGCGCGCACTGGCCGCCACCACCCTGGCCGGATAGCCGTCGCGGCTGGTCCAGCTGACGATGTCGCCGGCCGTCACGGGCGCATCGACGGCCACGGGCACAGGATGCGCCACCGTCTCGCCGTTCGGATTGACATCGATCAAGCGCGTGCCATCGGCGCGCACGATACGGACCAGGGAATTCTCCTGTCCGCTCATGGTGTCGCGGAAGTACTGGGGCCGCTCGCGGATGATATCGAGGGTGCCGGCATTGCCCAGCAGCTGCTGGATCTGCCGCAGTTTTCCCAATAATAAAATGTCGTCGCGGCGCTCGATTTCCGCCACGAACGAGCGGTACAGATGCATGCCGAGCCCGGCCGACACCAGGGCCACGATCAGCACGAAGACCAGCGTGACGCGCAGGGTCAGCGAGCGGCGCAGTGGCGAGAACTTCATGCGCCGGCGCCGCTGTCGGGAATGCCGGGCGCGCGCAATTCGCAGACATAGCCCATGCCCCGCAAGGTGTGGATCAGCTTGGGTTCGAACGGGTCGTCGAGCTTGCTGCGCAGGCGGCGGATGGCCGCGTCGATGACGTTCGTGTCGCTCTCGAAGTTGATGTCCCACACTTGCGAAGCGATGATGGAGCGCGACAACACTTCGCCCTGGCGCCGCGCCAATAAGTGCAGCAAGCCGAATTCCTTGGCCGTCAGGGTGATGCGCTGGCCCTGGCGGCTGACCTTGCGCTTCATCACGTCGATTTCCATGTCGCCGATGCGGATCACGTCGTCTTCGCGCGGCGGCCCGCGCCGCAACAGCGTGCGGATGCGCGCCACCAGTTCGGCAAAGGCGAACGGTTTCACCAGGTAATCGTCGGCCCCCAGCTCCAGCCCCTTGACGCGGTCCTGCACCTCGTCGCGCGCCGTGAGAAAGATCACGGGCACGTCGGCGCCGCCCGGCAGCAGGCGCAGCGCACGCAGCACTTGCCAACCATCCATGATGGGCAGCATGACATCGAGCACGATCAGATCCGGCGTGTCCGTGCTGGCCATATGCAGGCCGTCGCGGCCATTGCGCGCCAGGCTCACCGTAAAGCCGGACTCGGCCAGACCGCGCAACAGATAATCGCCCGTCTTCGGTTCGTCTTCTATGACCAGGATGCGCATGGGTGGGGCTCTCTTGTGGGAAGTTAGCCCATTTTACGCCGCACGCCGGGCGCTGCGGATGATAAAAATGTCATGCGGCCATCATCTTCCCGTAGGGCGCCACTGGCCATACTGGCGCCATTCTTTTGCATGGACGCCATATGAAAACGTTGCTCTTCGGCAGTACCCTGCTGTGCCTGCTGGCCAGCCCTGCGCACGCCCAGTTGCGCCAGGTCACTGACCTCTCGCTGGCCGCCGCCAACACACTGGCGAATGCGGCCGTGGCCGCGTGCCAGGCGCAGGGCCGGCACATCGCCGTCACCGTGCTGGACCGTGGCGGCAATGTCGTCACCGTGCAGCGCGCCGATGGCGTGGGGCCGCATAACACGGCAGCGAGCGGACGCAAGGCCTATACGGCCCTGTCCACCAAGAACGATACCCAGGCGCTGGCCGCGGCTGCGCGCGCCAACCCGGACATGGCCAATCTGGCCACCGTGCCGGAGCTGCTGCTGCTGGGCGGCGGCCTGCCCTTGCGCGCCAAGGGAAACATCGTCGGCGCCATCGGCGTGGCTGGCGGTGGTGGCGCGCAGCCGGACCGCGCCTGTGCCCTGGCAGCGCTGGCCGCCATTCCCGAACTCGATTCCCCCACCCTGTGAAAGACACGACAATGACGAAGCTGAAACAAATCACCGCTGCCCTGGCCTTTGCCAGCCTGTCCGGCATGGCCCTGGCCGCCAATCCCTTGAGCGTGCACATCCTCGACCTGCAAAGCGGCCAGCCGACGGCCGGCGTGACCGTCACGCTGGAGCAAAAGCAGGGAACTGACTGGAAACAGTTGGCCAGCGCCGTGACGAATGCGCAGGGACGCATCACGGCCATGTATCCGGCCGAGACGCCCATGCAGGCGGGCGACTACCGCATCGTGTTCAAGACGGGCGAGCACTATGCGCGGCTGAAACAGGACACCTTTTTCCCGGAAATCCCCGTGCAATTTCAAGTGGAAAAGACGGACCAGCACTATCACATTCCCTTGCTGCTCAGCCCTTTCGGCTTTTCCACATACAGGGGTAACTGAAGGGGCAACTGCAGCCTAGCCGAGCGTCTTCGCCGTCTGCCCGAACAGCACGCTTTTGGCGTCGCCGCTGACGGTGGGCTGCACGTTGATCTCGGCTGCGCGCGCATAGGCGCGCACGGTGGCAGGACGGGCGGCGATGGCCGCGAACCAGCGCGCCAGGTGCGGGAAATCTTCCAGCTTCTGGCGCTGGCGTTCGTGCGGCACGATCCACGGATAGATCGCCATGTCGGCGATGGAATACGTGTCGCCGGCAACAAAGGCGCGGTCCGCCAGGCGCTTGTTCAGCACGCCATACAGACGGTTGGTTTCATTCACGTAGCGCGTGATGGCGTAGTCGATCGGTTCGGGGGCGTACTGCACGAAATGGTGGTTCTGCCCCGCCATGGGGCCCAGGCCGCCCATTTGCCAGAACAGCCATTGCATGACCTCGGCGCGCCCGCGCACGTCGGCCGGCAGGAATTGTCCGCTTTTCTCGGCCAGGTATTGCAGAATCGCCCCCGACTCGAACAGCGACAACGGTGCGCCGCCATCTTCCGGCGCCTGGTCGACGATGGCGGGGATGCGGTTGTTGGGCGCGATGGTGAGAAACTCCGGCTGGAACTGCTCGCCCTTGCCGATATGCACGGGGATGATGTTGTAGGGGATGCCCGCTTCTTCCAGGAACATCGTCACTTTGTGCCCGTTGGGCGTGGTCCAATAGTAAAGATCGATCATCGTGGTCTTTCAGTGTCGGTAGGGGGCTAGGCTTGCCGGTGGCGCGCGCGTGGATATTGTCGCGCCGCAACTGGTGTGCATGGATATAATGCCACGTAAGCGAAAAACAAGATGGCGCCCGCGGCAGGGCAAGCGCCCACTCGCGCCGTCACGCAGGCATCCCCACATTCCCGAGCACCAACCAAGAAAGCCGACCATGCGCAAACTCCTGATCGTCATGCTCTCCGTCCTGCTGTCAGGCTGTGTCCAGGACTTCGCCATCTACATGTTCGACGGCCAGGACCATTCCCTGACCGTGCGCCGCCAGCAGCGTTATTTTTGGCAAGATACCGTGGAAGTGCAGCTAATGGCGACCAATCTGCCGCAATGCCAGCGCCTGCACACCTTGTCGACGGATGCGCCGGCCGACATCAAGGTCGAGCTGTATGCGGCGGGCGATGGCGTGTGGAATATTCGCATGGGCAAGCAGTTATGGCAGGCGGAAACGAATACCTGCAATGAACTGACGGAAATGGAAAACGACCCGAAAGCCGACCTGGGCCAGCCGATCGGGCAATTCGTCGTCGTCGATGAAAAACTGACCTTCGAGCCGGCGCCGCAAGCGGCGGCGCCAGCCCGATAAACGCCTAGCGCGCCGCCAGGCTGCGCAACGGCTTTTTCGCCACGCCGCGCGGTGCGGCAGCCGAGCTTGCAGCCAGGCGCGGCGCCGTGCCCTGATGCTCCTGCGCCGACAGCTTGAAGCGCGCCACCAGCTGCGCCAGCACGGCCGCCTGGTCCTGCATGCTCGACGCCGCCGCAGCCGCCTCTTCCACCAGGGCCGCATTTTGCTGCGTCACGCTGTCCATCTCCGTGATCGCCTGGTTGACGTGGCCGATGCCCGTGCTTTGCTCGTGCGAGGCGGCCGTGATGTCCGCCATGATGTCCGTCACGCGCGAAACGGAAGCCACCACCTGATCCATCGTCGTGCCCGCCTGTGCCACCAGGGTGCTGCCGGCCGCGATGCTGTCGACGGAAGCGCCGATGAGTTCCTTGATTTCCTTCGCGGCCCCAGCGGACCGTTGCGCCAGGTTGCGCACCTCGGACGCCACGACGGCGAA
Source organism: Janthinobacterium foliorum (assembly GCF_978021625.1). Lineage (NCBI taxonomy): Bacteria > Pseudomonadati > Pseudomonadota > Betaproteobacteria > Burkholderiales > Oxalobacteraceae > Janthinobacterium > Janthinobacterium foliorum. The sequence goes on from NZ_CDXDQE010000011.1 coordinate 78,261, forward strand.
GCCGCGCCCCTGTTCGCCGGCGCGCGCCGCTTCCACGGCGGCATTCAGGGCCAGGATATTCGTCTGGAAAGCGATGCCGTCGATGACGCCGATGATATCGACGATCTTGCGCGACGAGGCGTTGATGGTATCCATGGTGCCGATCACTTGCGCCACCACGGCGCCGCCCTGGCGTGCCACGGCCGAGGCCGACTGCGCCAGCTCGTTCGCCTGCACGGCGTTGCCCGCGTTCTGCGTCACGGTCGAGGTCAATTCCTCCATCGAGGCGGCCGTTTCTTCCAGCGAGCTGGCCTGCATTTCCGTGCGTGCCGACAAGTCCATATTGCCGCTGGCAATTTCGCTCGATGCCGTGGCAATCGTCTCGGCGCTGTGGCGGATTTCACTGATCGCCTCGACCAGGTTGGTCTGCATGGTTTTCATCGCGTACAGCACGCTGTGGCGGTCATTCGCATGCGTGCGCACGCTGCTGCTCAAGTCATTGCTGGCGATCTTTTCCGCCACCTCGGCCGCATATTCCGGGTCGCCGCCCAGCGCATGGCGCAGGCTGCGGTTGATGGCTACGACGACGGCCGCCAGCAAGGCGCACACCAGCAGCAGCACGCCCAGCGAGGTGATCAGCGACTGGCGGAAAGCAGCGTCGATATCGTCCATGTACACGCCCACGACGAGGGTCCAGGCCCATGGCTTGTAGGCCACCACGCGGCTCATCTTCGGCTCGGGATTCTTCTGGCCGGGACGGGGGAAGTAATAGTGGACAAAACCCTTGCCCGCCTCGCTCTTGCCGACGGCGACGATGTCGCGGTACAGATAGGTGCCGTTGGCATCCTTAAAATCCGACATGTTCTTGCCATTGGTTTGCGGCGCGGCAGGATTCATCACGACGACGGCGTCGAGGTTGATGATGGACAGATAGCCGGTCTCGCCAAAACGCATGCTCTTGATGACGGCGGTGGCCTGCTTTTGCGCTTCCTCCTGCGTCAGCGCGCCGCTGGCGGCCAGGTCGCCGAACATTTTGACGGCGCCCAGGCCCAGGTCGGCGGCATTGCTCAGGTCAGCGCTGCGCTCCTCGATGCGGATCTTGCGGATTTCCAGGGCGTTATAGACAAAGATGACGGTGATGCACAACAAGCTGCAAATCAGGGGAATCCATAATTTCTGCTGGAACGTCAATTTCTTCATGTGGCTGTCTCCAACTGTATGTGCGGCGAAGGGGGCAAGTCCGCAGCCGGCGCTACGGCCAGCAATGCGGCGGCGACGGCGCTCTGGCGGCACCGTTCAGACGTCTCCAGCATACGCTCGAACTACCGATATTTACAATGCCGGGAAGCAATGAATTTTGCCTGGTGTTGTTAATGCGTTGCGACAATTGATGAGAATTGATGCTGCATTGCAGTAGAACGCTCGGGGACAAGGCGCCGCGAGGCAGGCGGGGGCCGCGCGCGTGTGTCAAAATGCATGCCGGCGGATACACGACAAATCCAGATGAATCACGAAAGCACAGCATGACCAAGAATGAAGCCATGAAACGCATTAACGACCGCCTGGGCAAACCCGCCCTGACGGACAAGAACACGCACTTTGCCAGCGTCGCCAGCTATGGCACGGACGAAGGCTGGTGGCTGAAGATTCCTTTCCTGACCTTCAAGCAGGAATTGCACTTCATCCTCAATAACGAGAAAACGAAAAGCTTCCAGCACCTGAAAATCGGCGCCAACCAGATCCTCAGCCCCGGCATGAAATTTCGCAGCACGGGCGGCGCGGCCGACGCCTTCATGTCGGCCTCGGCGCCGAAACGCCTGGTCGACTTGCTCGACGGCGGCAGCAAGTACAACTTCACCAAGCATTTCGTCAACGACTACCGCTACTAAAACACCCGCCCCGGCCTGCTGCGCGTCGGTATGGGCAGGCTGCGGTGCTCACCGGCTCGGCGCCCCCGTACTCGAGTACGAGGGCGCTTCCTGGCCACAAGTCACTGCCGCTCGCGACGGTTTGGTCAGGCGCTCTTGACGTTGTCAGCCTTCCCTTGGCGGCAGCCATGCCTTGAGCAAATGCTGGGCGATGTCGAGCGCGTCGTCGCGGCTGGTGCCGAAATGCAGGGGATAGCCCCAGAACTTGCCGAACATGACGGCAAAGGCCTTGCCGGCCAGGCGCTTGGCGGCGCTGGGCTCGACCAGCACCATGCCCTGGATGTAGGCGCGGATGGCGGCCTTGTTTTGCTTCATCCATAGCGAGGCGCGCTTGCGCTCTTCCTGCGGGTGCTCGTGCCCGTCTTCATCAAAGCCTTCCTCGCTGAGAATGACAAACGCCTGCTGGCGCGCCAGCAGCGCGTCGAACTGGGCAAAGAGCATATCGGACGGGACGCTGGCGTCTGCCGCGCGGCGCATCCAGACGAGGGGAAAGGCGGAAAAATCGAGTTGCATGGGGTGACTCCTTCAAGGGGTTGCCGTTCCTCCTGGCCTTCATCAGAACACTGGCGGCGGCGGTTGCCGTTGAAGCGGGGCTGCGGATGCTCACACGATACCGGTGGCGCCACTGCGCGTCATTGCATAAAATAGCCACAATATTATTCAATCCAGCCAAAGTTCCCCCATGCCTCACGCCCTCCTGCCCCACATGCTGATGGCCCAGCTGGGCCTGGACGCTCCGCCCTCGCTCATCGATTTCGACGTCGATGGCGTGCGACGTCCACTGCTGGCCGTGGGCCTGGCCAGCGTGAGCGAAGACGCTGAACAGGCGCCGCACCAGCACCGCAAGGGACAGCTGCTGTATGCCACGCGCGGCGTGATCCATTGCGAGGTGGAAAGCGGCGTGTGGATCGTGCCGCCCCAGTGCGCCGTGTGGATACCGGGCGGCCTGATGCACGCGGCGCAGGGCGTGGGCGAGGCCGAGTGTTATTGCCTGTTCGTCGAGCCGGCCATGGCGCCGGCCTTGCCTGCCGTCTGCTGCACCGTGGCCGTCTCGCCGCTGCTGCGCGAACTGATCGCCAAGGCGGCCGGTTTCCCCACCCTGACCGCCTTGCATGGCGCGCAGGAACGCCTGGTGCTCACCCTGCTCGATGAACTGGCAACCGCGCCCGTGGAAGACTTGCATTTGCCGATGCCGCGCGATGCGCGCCTGCGCCGGCTGGCCTCCCTGCTGCTGGCGCAGCCGGCCGATAAAAGCACCCTGGCCGAATGGGCCAGCCGCATCGGCATGAGCGAGCGCAGCATGACCCGGCAGTCGCTGGAAGAAATGGGCATGAGCGTGGGCCGCTGGCGCCGGCAGCTGCACGTCATCATCGCCCTGCAGCGCCTGGCAAAAGGACACAGCGTGAAAACCGTGGCCCTGGAACTGGGCTATGAAAATACCAGCGGTTTTGTCACCATGTTTCGCAAGGCCGTCGGCAAGCCGCCGGCCCGCTACCTGGCGGAGCGGGAATCGGACCGGCCATGAAAAAAGGCGGCATCAGCCGCCTTTGTCTTGCATTGCCAGCGAAAATCAGCTTTCGCGTGCCAGCGCCAGGAATTCCGTGCGCAACGCCAGGTTCGGCTGCATCTCGCCCAGCATGGCCGAAGTGATGGTTTCTTCGCCAGGCGTGCGGATGCCGCGGCTTTCCATGCACAGGTGGCGGCAGCGCACGACGACGCCCACCGATTTCGGTTCCAGCACTTCCATCAGCGCGTTGGCGATCTGCATCGTCATGCGTTCCTGCACTTGCAGGCGCTTGGAGAAGCAATCGACGAGGCGCGTCAGTTTCGACAGGCCAACGATTTTGCCATTTGGCACGTAGCCGATGGTGGCCTTGCCGAAAAACGGCGCCAGGTGGTGTTCGCAATGGCTGTAGACGGGGATGCCGCGCACGACGATCAGCTCGTTGTACTGCTCCGCGCCATCCTCGAAGGCTTTCAACAAGTCGATCGGGTCCTGGCCATAGCCGGAAGTCCAGTGTTTCCATGCTTTCGCCACGCGCGCCGGCGTTTCCAGCAGGCCGGGACGCTGCGGATCTTCGCCAAAGCTGCTGATCAGCCGGCGCCAGTCGTTTTCGGAGAATTCTTCTTGAGACATGCTACATCACCCTAAAATTTGCAATTGCCGCCAGTATATAGAAAATGTGACAGGCTGCCCCGGCGGAGCTTGCTTTGCCTATGCCGCCGGCGGGCGGTGCGCGCGCACCAGCAGCGCGGAAATCGACACGCTGGACGTCGCTTCGGGCCACGCATCGCCGGGGCCGAACCAGCGCGCTTCGGCGATCTCGTTCTCGTCCAGGCGGATCTCGCCATCGAGATAATCGGCTGTAAACGCGATCATCAGCGAATGGGGAAACGGCCACGACTGGCTCATGAAGTATTGCAGATTGTGCACGCGCAAGCCCACCTCTTCCATCACTTCGCGGTGCACGGCTTCCTCGATCGATTCGCCCGCTTCCAGGAACCCTGCCAGCGGACTGAAGCGCTGCGAGGGCGAGTGCCTGTGCATGGCCAGCAGTACCTGATCGCCCTTGCGGATGAGCACCATCATGGCCGGCGAAATGCGCGGATACGCGAGCATGCCGCAGGCGGCGCACTTGAAGCAGCGCTCGCCCCGCGCGCGCTGCATGGGCGTGGCGCAGACGCCGCAATAACGGTGCGTGCGCGCCCATTCGGCCAGCTGCACGGCGCGGCTGGCCAGCCCAAGGAAGCCGTCGTCGACGGCATTGAACAGCGAACGCAAGCCGTGCCACGCCAGGCCGCTATCGGCAGGCAAGTACTCGTCGTCGCGCCAGACGGTCTGGCAATACCGGCCCTGCCACAGGCCAATCGGCTGGGCGCGGCTCATATCGATGTCGAGGGCGGCCACCTGCGCCGGCATCGGCAAGGCCAGGTCCGCCGTGCGCAGCAGCAAACGCCCCCGGTGAAAGACAAACGTGGCCGTGTCGGCGGCGGCCGGTGCCGGTTCGGGCACATCGATCAGGGGCAGAAAAGCGTCGGGAGTCTGGAGCATGCTGGAAGCCAATTGTAAAGGTTGCTCATCATACTCCCGCTGCGCATCGCTTGCGCGCGTAGCAGCCGCTCGCCCGCAAAGCAAGCATTCATGCGGCATGACAGTGTTTTTTTCCCAGCACGGAGAAAGCGTTGCGTAAACGAGACTGATAACGATTCTCATTTACGGAATAACGCCCAATTATTACAATGTCACCCAACCCGTCTCCACCGCCAGCCACTTGCCGCGTGCTTTTGCACCGTTGCAGCGCCAGCCAGGAACCCTACCCTGACCATACCGAGAGAGCAAGATGGCAATCAAGAGCCGCAAACACGCCCCCACCCGTTTCAACCAGCACATCGGCGCCGCCCTGGCCGTGATGCTGCTGCCCGTCGCTGCCCAGGCGGCCGACCCGGCCGGCCAGAGCGCCGCCGCATCGCAGCAAACCCTGAACGAAGTCAAGGTCGTGGGTTCCAAGGAAAATGATTTCAAGGCCGAAAAAGCCTCGTCGCCCAAGTACACGGAAGAACTGGTCAACACGCCGCAAACCATCGTCGTGATCAAGAAGGAATTGATCGAACAGCAAGGCGCCTTGACACTGACGGACGCGCTGCGCAACACGCCTGGCGTCGGCACCTTCTTCCTCGGTGAAAACGGCAACACCAACACGGGCGACGCCGTTTACATGCGCGGTTTCGATGCGTCGGGCAGCATCTATGTCGACGGCGTGCGCGACGTGGGTTCCATCTCGCGCGACGTCTTCAACATCGAGCAGATCGATGTGCTGAAGGGCCCGGCAGGCACGGACAGCGGCCGCGGTTCGCCCACGGGCTCGATCAACCTGGTCAGCAAGACGGCGACCATGGAAAACACATTCAATTCCCTGCTGACGGCGGGCAGCGGCAAGCAGAAGCGTGCCACGGCCGACTGGAACCGCATCATCGACAGCGATTCCGGCACGGCGTTCCGCCTGAACCTGATGACGCAGGACAGCGGCAACCCGGCACGCGACGAAGTCAAGAACAAGCGCTGGGCCATCGCCCCCACCGTCACCTTCGGCATCGGCAAGCCGACGCGCATCACGGCCAGCTACCTGCACGTGGATCAAGACAATGTGCCCGACGGCGGCGTGCCGACCATCGGCTTGCCGGGCTACACGACGCCGGACACCATCACGGCAACGAACAAGGTCATCCGCACCTTCCTGAACACGGCGGCGAAAGTCGATCCAAAGAATTTCTATGGCTCCACGTCCGACTACGACAAGGTCAAGGCCGACATGGGCACCTTGCGCATCGACCATGATTTCTCGCCCACCGTGCAACTGCAAAACACCACGCGCTATGGCAAGACCAAGCAGGACTACCTGCTGACAGCCTTCATGGGCACCACCGCCAACCTGAAGACGCCCGTCGCCACCGATCCGTCGACCTGGACCTTGGCGCGCTCCACGCGCACGGTGAAAGACCAGGAAAACACCATCCTCACCAACCAGACCGTGCTCAGCGCGCAATTCGACACGGGCGTGCTGAAGCACTCCATCGTGGCCGGCGCCGAATTCACCAGCGAAAAGCAGACCAATTACAGCTATGTGGCCGCCAGCATGGGTACCTTGCCGGCTGCCAACCTGTATCACCCGAATCCGCGCGACCCCGTCACCGGCTTCAATCCCGTGCGCAACGGCGCCTACAGCGAAGGCGAAGTCAACACGCAAAGCGCGTATGTCTTCGACACCATCAAGTTCGGCGACAAATGGATCTTCAATGGCGGCGTGCGCTTCGACCATTTCAACACGAGCTATGACGCCGTCACCCTGCAAGCGGCCGTGACGCCGCCCGCCGTGCAGCCATTGCCAGTGGGCACGCCGATTCCCGCGCACATCACCCTCGGCGATACCTTGACCAACGGTAAGATTTCCGCCCTGTACAAGCCGACGCCGGACAGCAGCGTGTACGCCTTGTGGGCCACGTCGAAAGCGCCGCCAGGCACCAACTTTACCCTGAGCACGGGCGCCAGCAGCGCACAAAACCCGATCTATGATCCGCAGGAAACCACCACCAAGGAAATCGGCACCAAGTGGGACTTCCTGAAACAGAAATTGTCGTTCTCGGCCGCCCTGTACCAGACGGAAGTCAAGAATGAAGTGGAACAGGATCCCGTCGACCTGCAGTACTACCAGAATGGCAAGAAGCGCGTGCAAGGCGTGGAAATCGGCGTGGTCGGCGAAGTCATGCACAACTGGCTGGTCAGCGCCGGCTACACGCGCATGAACACCAGCGTGGCAGCGGGCAAGGTCGTCACGGCGGCCGGCGTGAATAACCTCAGCTACACGCCGAAACAGGCCTTCACGGGCTGGACTTCGTACACCCTGCCCTTCGGCCTGAAGATCGGCGGCGGCGCCCGCTATGTGGGTGAAATGCTGCGCGGCACCGACGGCGCCGTCGGCACGCCGGCCCGCATCGATTCCTACTGGGTCTTCGATGCCATGGCAACGTATCCCGTCAACAAGAACCTCGACCTGCAGCTGAACGCCTACAACCTGGGCGACAAGGCCTACGTGGCGGCCATCAACAAGTCCGGCTACCGCTACACGCCGGGCCAGCCACGCTCGTTCAGCCTGACGGCAAATATCAAGTTCTAACGTCAAAAGAACACGCCTTGCGCACGACATCGAGCCCCTCTCCGGAGGGGCTTTTTTATTCTCCTGATAATCTTGCCTTTTTCGCGCGCAGGCAGCCCGCCGCGACTAGCGTATGAAAAGTCATACGGCGATCCCTGTCCCCGTCCAATATTTCGCGCAGAGCTGCTATTTTGCAACTTTCCGAAAAATAAAAAAGTGCCTTAAATCAACGACTTGACAAAGGTTCTGCTGAAAAAGCATTTCAGGCATATCCTTTGCTATGTACAGGTTTTGCTGCAAATAATCGCCAGCACGCAAGGGCTTGTTTTTGAGAAATATTGACTCCAAGCTTGAGTTGCTCGCTATCAATAATCCGCTCACAGCGGCGCTTCATTTGGAGGAGTCAAAATGAAAAAGAAACGGCCATTAACCCTGTACATCCTGATTGCCATGATTCTCGGCATCATCGTGGGGTATGGATGCAACACCGCCTTCCCCGATGCCGCAGTCAGCGCGCAGATCGCTGGCAATATCTCCATCGTCACCGATGTCTTCCTGCGCCTGATCAAGATGATCATCGCGCTGCTGGTCTTCTCCACCCTGACGGTGGGCATCGCCCACATGGGTGACGGCAAGACGGCAGGCCGCATCGGCCTGAAAGCCATGTGCTGGTTCGTCGTCGCCTCGCTGGTGTCGCTGGCGCTGGGCATGGTGCTGTCGAACCTGATGCAGCTGGGTACCAACCTGGGCTTGCCATTGCCGGACGTGCACGCCTCGACCAACCTGAAAACGGCGGCCTTCACGCTGAAAGACTTCTTCACGCACCTGGTGCCGAAATCGCCGATCGAGGCGATGGCCAATAATGAAATCCTGCAAGTGCTGGTGTTCTCCATCTTCTTCGGTGGCGCACTGGCGGGCCTGGGCGAATCGGGCAAGACCCTGACAGCCGTCGTCGACCAGCTGGCGCAAGTCATGCTGCGCATCACCGGCACCATCATGAACATGGCACCGCTGGCCGTGTTTGCCGCCATGGCCTCCGTCATTACCACCCACGGCCTGGGCGTGCTGGTCACGTTTGCCAAGTTCATGGGCGGCTTCTACCTGGGCCTGGTGTGCCTGTGGGCACTCTTGATCGCCGCCGGCTTCGTCGTCATCGGCCCGCGCGTCTTCAAGCTGGTTTCCCTGATCCGTGAACCGTTCCTGCTGGCCTTCTCGACGGCCAGCTCGGAAGCGGCGTATCCAAAACTGCTGGTGGCGCTCGACCAGTTCGGCGTGGACCGCAAGATCTCCAGCTTCGTGCTGCCGATGGGCTACTCCTTCAACCTCGATGGCTCGATGATGTACTGTACCTTCGCCGTGCTGTTCATCGCCCAGGCCTACGGCATCGACCTGTCGATCGGCACGCAGATCACCATGCTGCTGCTGCTGATGCTGACCTCGAAGGGCATGGCCGGCGTGCCGCGCGCCTCGCTGGTGGTGATCGCCGCCACCTTGAACCAGTTCAACATTCCGGAAGCGGGCCTGCTGCTGCTGATGGGCGTGGACCAGTTCCTCGACATGGGCCGTTCGGCCACCAACGCCGTCGGCAATGCCGTCGCCACGGCCGTCGTTGCCAAGTGGGAAGGTGGCCTGGCCACGGAAGAAGAAGCGGCCGCAGCCAATGCGGCCAACCAGAACACGGAAAGCCACTGGGGCGAAGCGGACCACGCTAGCAAGGCCTAAGGCGCCATGGCCCGCCACAAGCGGGCCATTTATTTGTTTTCATTGTTGAGTAACAAGCAGTCAGGTAGTGCGATCAGTAGTTATCCCCCCTCACTAGAGAGATTCTCATGAAAAAAGTCCTGTTTACCCTGCTGGCCCTTGGCGCAGCTTCCGGCGGCGCGCTGGCCCAATCGAGCGTGACGATCTATGGCGTGGCCGACGCCGGCCTGGTGCTCGACAAGGATGCGGCGGGCGACCGCCTCAACCGCGTCGCGTCCGGCGTCGCGTCCGGCTCGCGCATCGGCTTCAAAGGCAAGGAAGACCTGGGCGGCGGCATGTACGCCAACTTCGTGCTGGAAAGCGGTTTCAATATCGATACGGGCACCTCGGGCCAGGGCGGCCTGCTGTTCGGCCGCCAGGCGTATGTCGGCCTGTCCGGCAGCGCCGGCGCCATCACCCTGGGCCGCCAGTACTCGCCGTACTACCTGGCCCTGCGCGACGTGGCCGACCCGTTCGTCATCGGCCTGGCCGGCACGGCCTCGAACCTGATGGTGACGAATATCCGCGTCGACAACATGGTGCAATACACCACGCCGACCTGGAACAAGCTGTCGGCCGACCTGGCCTACGGCTTCGGCGAAGTAGCCGATGACAACGCGAAAAACCGCAGCATGGGCGGCGCCGTGCACTACATCGACGGCCCGCTGAACGTGACCCTGACGCACCACCGCAAGGAAAATGCGCTGGCGACCCAGCAAACCCGCAACACCCTGCTGGCCACGCGCTACGACTTTGGCGTCGTGCAAGGCAATTTCGGCTATGCGGACAACCGCGCCCTGGACGACAGCAAGAGCAATGACATCCTGCTCGGCTTCAGCGCCCCGTTCGGCGCCACCAAGCTGGTCGCGTCGTATATCCGCCATAACGACAAGAGCGCCCTGAACCATGATGCCCAGCAGTGGGCCATCGGCGCGTTCTACTCGCTGTCCAAGCGCAGCGACCTGTACACGGGTTACGGCCATATCAGCAACAAGAACGGCGCCACTTTCGTCGTCGGCAATGCGACGGACAATGGCACGGGCAACAGCGGCTTCAACCTGGGCATGCGCCATACTTTCTAAGGACGTCGGCCAAAACCTACTGCGCGGCGCGCTTTGCGGCCGGCGATGCTCACCGTACTAAAGTACGGTTGCGCTTCTCGGCCACAAATCACTGCCGCTCGCTACGATTTTGTCGGACGTCGTGATGTTTGTGGTATATGCGTCAAGTACGCTGCAGGCCGCCGGATTACTTTCCGGCGGCTTTTTTTATATGGCAACGCACCTTGATGCGATACTGTGGGCTCTTGCAAGTTCCACCTGACTATGACTACCAGCAGTAAACCTCTTCTTTCCTGGCGCCAGCGCCTGTCGCAACGGTCGGGCCGCGAGGCGCTGGCCTGGGGCGTGGTGCTGGCCGCCTGCCTGGCCACCGTGTGGCTCGTGTATTTCTGGACCGAACGCATCGCCATCGGCAAGCTGCAAGCGAGCGGCGCGCAGCGCCTGGAAGTGTATGTCAGCAGCCTGGAAAACGCGCTGGAAAAATACGATTTCCTGCCCAAGACGCTGGAACTGAACCGCGACGTCATCCGCCTGCTGCAGCACCCGGAAGACCCGGTGCTGGTCGACACGGTCAACCATTACCTGGAACAGATGAATGCCCAGGCAAAGTCGTCGACCATCTTCATCAGCAACCTGGACGGCAACACGCGGGCCGCCAGCAACTGGCAGCAGCCGGACAGTTTTATTGGCGACAATATCTCGTTTCGCCCCTACGCCCAGGATGCCCTGCGCGGCACGCCGGGACGCTTTTATGGCGTCGGCACGACGCGGCTGGAGCCCGGTTACTTCTTTGCCCACGGCATCTATCAGAATGGCCGCATGCTGGGCCTGGCAACGGTCAAGGTGAACCTGGAAAACCTGGAAAAGCGCTGGGTGCAAGGCGCGGACAAGGTCATGCTGGCCGATGAACACGGCGTGATCTTCCTCAGCTCCATGCCGGACTGGAAATACCGCACCCTGGCGCCCCTCTCGCCGGCCATCGTCGAAGAACTCAACCGCACGCGCCAGTACTACTCGAAGCAGCTCGAACCGATTCCCTTCGTCTCCGACCGCCAGCTGGGCAATGGCGCCCGCGTGATCAGCGTGCGCGAGCAGGAACGGGCCGATGCGCCGCCCAAGACCAGCTCCAGCGTCATGACGCAAATCAAGCTCAAGTCGCCGCGCGACTGGACCTTCATCTATCTGTCCGACCTGGCGCAGGCGAAGGCCAGCGCGCGCGCGGCGGCCGCCTTCTCGTGCGTGCTGCTGGGCTTTTTCATGCTGCTGTTCTTCTATCTGCGCCAGCGGCGCGCGGCCGTGGCGCAAAAACTGCGCGCCCGCGAAGACTTGCAACATGCGTATGACAACCTGGAAACCATGGTCGAGGAACGCACGTCGGAACTCAATGCCATGACGCAAAGCCTGAGCCAGGAAATCGAGGTGCGCAGCAAGGCCGAGCAAAAGCTGCACATCACGCAAAATGAACTATTTCAGGCTGGCAAGATGGCCGTGCTGGGGCAGATGTCGGCCAGCATCACGCATGAGCTGAACCAGCCACTGACGGCGCTGCGCACCATGTCCGACAATGCCGTCATCCTGCTGGAACGGGGCCGGCTCGACGACGCGCGGCGCAACCTGGCGAAGATCTCGCAAATTGCGGCCAGGATGGGGACCATTACAGGACAATTGAAGATCTTTGCGCGCAAATCGACGACCAGCCTGACCTCTGTCTCGATTCCCACGGCGATCAGCAACGCCCTGTTCCTGGTCGAACGGCGCCTGCAGGTTGAAAATGTGCGTTTCAGCCTGCATCTGCCGCCCGAAGACATCTTCGCCATGTGCGAAAGCAACCGTCTGGAACAGGTGCTGGTCAACCTGTACGCCAATGCGCTCGACGCCATGAATGGCAGCGATGTGCGCAGCTTGCGCGTGTCCGTCGAATGCACGCCGGAACACGTGCTGATCCACGTGGCCGACACGGGGCCGGGACTGTCGACGGAAGTCTACGAACACCTGTTCGAGCCGTTCTTCACGACCAAGCCGCAAGGCCTGGGCCTGGGCCTGGGACTGGCCATTTCCGAACAGATCACGCGCCAGTTCGGCGGCGTGCTGCGCGCCGACAACGCCCCCGGCGGCGGCGCCATCTTCACCATCGAACTACAGATTGCAACGCAGGAGGAAAAACATGTTTGAGGGCTTGAAGGTCTTGCTGGTCGAGGACGACCCCACCGTACGCGAAGGCAGCGAGCAGGCACTGCAGCTGGCCGGCCTGGACGTGCTGGCCTTCCACTCGGCCGAGCTGGCCTATAAACTGCTGACGCCGGACTTTCCCGGCATCGTCGTGAGCGACGTGCGCCTGCCCGGCATGAGCGGCCTGGAACTGCTGCAAGCCGTGAAAACGCTGGATCCGCACCTGCCCATCATCCTTGTCACGGGCCATGGCGACATCACGATGGCCGTGCACGCCATGCGCACGGGCGCCTACGACTTCATCGAAAAGCCGTATTCATCCGACCAGCTGGTCGACGTCATCCTGCGCGCGCTGGAAACGCGGCGGTTGATGCTGGAAGTGCACAGCCTGCGCCGCCAGCTCGAGGACGGCGGCGGCATCGAATCGCGTCTGCTGGGCAATTCCGTGGCGATGCGCGACATACGGCGCCTGATCCTCGACGTTGCCGACGAACCAGCCGATGTGCTGATCTATGGCGACACGGGCACGGGCAAGGAAATGGTGGCCCGCTGCCTGCATGACTTCAGCCACCGCCGCAAGCACAACTTTGTCGCCGTCAACTGTGGCGCGATTCCAGAAAGCATCTTTGAAAGCGAAGTCTTCGGCCACGAGCCGGGTGCGTTCACGGGGGCGGCCAAGCGGCAGGTGGGCAAGATCGAACATGCCGACCATGGCACTTTTTTCCTCGATGAAATCGAATCGCTGCCCCTGTCGCTGCAAGTGAAATTGCTGCGCGTGCTGCAGGAACGCTATATCGAACGCCTGGGTTCCAACGTGCCCACGCCCGTCGATGTGCGCGTCATCGCGGCGGCCAAGCTGGACCTGGAAGACCTGTCGCAGCAGCAGAAATTCCGCAGCGACCTGTACTACCGCCTGAATCTGATCGTGCTGCACTTGCCGCCCCTGCGCGAACGGCGCGAAGACATTCCTATCCTGTTCGAGCACTTCGTGCTGGCGGCAGCCGCCCGCTACAATCGCGCCGCGCCCGTCGTGTCCACGGCGCAGATGCGCAACCTGATGGCGCATTCCTGGCCCGGCAACGTGCGCGAACTGCGCAATATCGCCGACCGCTTCGTGTTGGGCATCGCCGGCGGCGCATCGAGCCTGCTGGCGGCCGGCCTGGCTAGCCCCTTGTCGCTGGCGGAACAAGTCAACGGCTTTGAACGCGCGCTAATCGAACAGGAACTGCGCGTATATTCAGGCAACGTTAGCGAAGTCAGTGCCGTGCTGGGCCTGCCGAAGCAGACGCTGTATCACAAGATGCAGAAGTACAACCTGGTGGCGGAAGAGTTCAGGTAATCAGCCCACCCGGCCCGTGCGCAAGGGCGTGACCCAGTCGGGCCGGCCGTTGGCCAGCGCCAGCCGGGCCGCCTGCTCCCAGTCATAGGCCACCGCGTGCAACTGCGCCGACCAGGCGCCATCCGCGCCCTGTTCGGCAATGGCATAGCGCGCATGCGGCGTGCCGTTTTCCATCACGTGCGGATAACCATGGTCATCGTCATACGCCTGCAAGCCCACGCTGCCCGGATTGACGATCAGCCGTCCATCGGGCAGTCGCATGCTGCGCGGCATGTGCGTGTGGCCGCACAGGATCAGCGCCGCGTCCGCCTCACCGGCGCGCGCCAGCACTTCCTCCGGCGTGGCCGCGCGGCTGCCTTGCGGCGTGACGCTGTCGAGAAAATAGACCAGGTCGCTGTGCGGCGTGCCATGCACCAGCAGCACGTCCTGGCGCAGGCGCAGGGTGGCCGGCAGCGCGTCTATCCACGCCAGCTGCTGCGGCAGCAGCTGGGCACGCGCGTACGCGTCCGACGCGCCCATGCGGGCCGGATCACCCAGCAACTGGCGCTCATGGTTGCCGCGAATGGTGGGCAAGTCCAGCGCCATCAGGCGCGCCGCCGTGGCGCGCGGCTGCAAATGGCCCGAGACGATGTCACCGAGGTTGACGATCACGTCCACGCCGCGCCGGGCGATGTCGGCCAGCACGGCGTCGAGCGCAGCGAGATTACCGTGGATATCGGAAATGGCGGCAATTTTCATGGTGTGATTCCCTCCCTTGCGCACCATTCTGCGCGCGTCAGGCGATACAGGCAATGCGTGCGCAAGCGGTGGCCCGGCGGCAGGGCCGGATGCGCGAAGGTGGCGGCCTCGCGGCGCATGCCCAGGCGCGCCATCAGGGCGCTCGAGCGCACATTCGGCACGGCCGTGAACGAGACGATTTCCGGCAGCTGCAAGCGCACAAATCCTGCTTGCAACGCCGCTTGCGCCGCTTCCTGCGCGTAGCCTTTTCCCCAGTAATCAAAGGCCAGGCGCCAGCCGATTTCCACGCACGGCGAACATGGCAGCTGTGCGTCGGGAATGTGCAGCCCGGTCATGCCGATGAAGACATTGTTTTCGCGTAAGGATACGGCCCAAAAACCCCAGCCCCGTCCGGCGATCAGGTCGCGGCAGCGCTGCGCCATGGCGTCGCTGCCCTCGCGTGACAAAATGGATGGGAAACAGGCCATCACGCGGGGATCGGCATTCAGCGCCGCAAATGGTGCCAGGTCGCTCTCGTGCCATTGCCGCAGCAGCAGGCGCGGCGTTTCCAGTTGCAGGATGGCTGGCATCGTGGTTTTCCTCTCTAACCAATATTTACATGCGGTAGGACAAATCCGACGGACAGTTGCGCCGTGCGGCTACGTGATCCAAAAGTAACAATTGCTACCATTTCCTCATTGCACTGCCGCCCCAAGGTCGCGGCGGTTTTCACTTTATCCAGAGGAGTTGCCCCCATGTTTGCCACGTCCGCCCCCGCCCGCCTGTCGCCACCCCGTCTGCACCATCTCGCCATGCGCGGCGCCATGATGCTGGGCGTACTGGGCGTTGCCACGGCCGCCGCCACCGCGCGGGCGGAACCGTCGCCCACCCTGGACCGCGTCAGCATCTCGGTGGGAGCCTTCTCGGCCGATCCGCGCATCAATGTCGGCGCCGACACCCAGTTTGGCCGCATCGACGCGCCCGAATCGAATCCCAGCCGCACGACCATTCCGCGCATCAAGGCCGAATTGCTGATCGGCGACCACCATGGCCTGGCATTCGACTACTACCGCTACGACAAATCCTACACGCCCACGCTGACCGGCCAGACCACCATCAATGGCCAGCCCGTCACGGGCACGGCCACCGCGGACGCCGACCTGAAACTGGACCTGGCCAAGATGTCCTACCGCTGGTGGCTGGGCAGCGGCAACGACACCTTCGGCATTGGCCTGGGCGCCGCCTACTACAATGCAAACCTGAACGGCACGGCCACGGGCGAAGTCAATGGCGAGACGGCCACGGCGCGCGATTCCATCGGCGAACACGCCTTTGCGCCGCTGCTGGAAGTGGGCTGGCGCCACGCCTTCACGCCGGACTTGCGCATGTATGCGGAAGCGTCCGGCATCAAGAAAAATGGCGGCCGCATCAATGGCCACATCTACGGCGGCAATATCGGCGTCGAATGGTTTCCCTTCAAGAACGTGGGCTTCGTCGCCGATTATGGCATCTCGAAAATCAAGCTGCACCGCGACAGCGAACGCGATGCCGACCTGAACATCCGCCTGGCGGGTCCCTCGGCCTACGTCAAGGTGCGCTTCTAAGCGCCGTCACGCCGCAGTGTCAGCCGGAGTTAGCAAGAACAGCTGGAACTGCGGCAAGGCGGGATCTGCCCATGGCGCCACCCCGGCAAACGGCAGGCGCGCAAACGCCTGCCGCCAAAAGGTGGTGGCGCGCGTGTCGTCGCGGAACATGGCGACCAGCCATGTCGTGTCGCTGTCCAGCAGCACCCGCCGCACCACTTCCAGCGCCAGTCCCTGGCGCCGATATTTCTTCAGAATAAAAAAGTCGCTGAACTCCCGTACCGGCACCGTCCCCGCCAGACCCGGTTCCGTGAGAAAAAATCCCGCCAGCGCGCCATCGACCTCGATCCAGACGGCCGTGTGGCTGTCCGCATGCACGTACTCGGCCAGCCCGGCGTCACACACATCGTAGCGCCCGTCCGCCAGCACGTCTTCGCCGCTCCAGGCGGCATTGTCATAGCAGTACAGCTGGAACAGCCGTGCCAGCGCCCGTTCCTCGCCAGGCGCGATCGTGCGCAATGTCATGTTCCGTGCTGCCGGCATACTCCCGCCCTTTCTGCCCGCAGGCATGATTGAAGCTGGCGAGTGTAGCACCACGTCATTCATGCCAGCCCTCCCGCATTTCATCCCTGCCTTTTCGCCCCTTGTCGCAAAAAATAAAATTTTCATCTTATTAACGATATGATTGTTTTTAAGTAACATCCGCCGTTGCGGCTGACAAGCAATAAGGGTGATCCCCTTGCACAGACCGGCAGACAGGTATCTGCCGGCTTTCATACCCAAGCTCTGGAGAGTGCTGCACATGCTATCGATCAAACAGCTGAACAAAACGTATGCCAATGGCGTCAAGGCCATCCACAATGTCAGCCTGGACATTCCCAATGGAATGTTCGGCTTGCTGGGGCCGAATGGCGCGGGCAAGTCATCGCTGATGCGCACCATTGCGACATTGCAAGATCCTGATAGCGGCAGCATTCATTTCGATGGCGTCGACGTGCTCAAGGACAAGGAAGGCTTGCGCCGCCAGCTGGGCTACCTGCCGCAGGATTTCGGCGTGTATCCGAAAGTGAGCGCGGAAACCCTGCTCAACCACTTTGCTGTCTTGAAAGGCTTGACGGAAAAAGGGCCGCGCAAGGAGGCCGTGGAAGCCTTGCTGCAGCAAACCAATCTGTGGGAAGCGCGCAAGCGCAACCTGGGCACCTACTCGGGCGGCATGCGCCAGCGTTTCGGCATCGCCCAGGCGCTGCTGGGCGCGCCGCGCCTGGTGATCGTCGATGAACCGACGGCCGGCCTGGATCCGGACGAGCGCAACCGTTTCCTCAACCTGCTGGCGAAGATCGGCGAGCAGGTGGTGGTGATCCTGTCGACGCACATCGTCGACGACGTGACGGACCTGTGCCCGCGCATGGCCATGATCGTCAAGGGCGAAGTGCTGGTGCAGGGCGAACCGCAGGCCGCCATCGACACCCTGCTTGGCAAGGTCTGGCGCCGCAGCGTCACGACGGACGAGCTGGCGCAATACCAGCAAACCCTGAACGTGCTGTCGACGCGCCTGGTGGGCGGCAAGCCGCAAATCAATGTGTATGCCGACAGCCAGCCCGACAGCGGCTTCGTGCAGATCGCCCCGGACCTGGAGGATGTGTATTTCCTGCACGTGCGCAACGCTGCCCGCCATGGCGCCGCCGCTCCCGCCGCCGCACCGGCCACCTCGGCCACGGCCGCAGCGTAAGGGGCCGCCATGTGGAAGGAATTTTTCAAGTTTGACCTCGGCTACCAGCTGAAACAGCCGCTGCTGTGGGTGTTCGCCGTCATCATGGCCTTGATGGCCTTTGGCGCCACCACCAGCGACTCCGTGCAGATCGGCGGCGCCATCGGCAACATCAACCGCAATGCACCCACCGTGGTGGCGCAAATGCTGGGGATCTTCAGTCTGCTGTCGATGTTTCTCGTCACCGTCTTCATCGCCGGCGCCGTGCTGCGCGACAGCGAAGTCGGCATGGCCGACATGCTGTTCGCCACGCCCATGCGTAAATGGGACTACCTGTTCGGCCGCTTCGCCGCCGGCTTCGTCGCCTGCCTGGTGATCTTTGTCGCCATCGCCCTGGCCACCATGCTGGGCCCCGTCATGCCCTGGGTCGATGCCCAGCGCGTGGGCCCGTTCTCGCTGCACGCCTACGCCTGGAGCTTTGCCGTCATCGTCATCCCGAATCTGCTCTTCATCGGCGCCCTGCTGATGTTGCTGGCGGCCACCACGCGTTCGATGCTGCTGGTGTACGTGGGCGTGCTGGGCTTTTTCGTGCTGTGGGCCATCGCCGGCGTCCTTACGCGCGACATCAACAATGAATGGTATGCCGTGCTGCTCGACCCGTTCGGCGTGCGCGCCTTTGGCCGCATGACGCGCTACTTCACGGCGGCCGAATCGAATGCCAGCCTGCCACCGCTGTCCGGCTTCCTGCTGGCCAACCGTCTGCTGTGGCTGGGCATCACGGCCACGCTGTTCCTCGCCACCGTGATCCTCTTCAAGCCACAGCGCTCGGGCACGGGCAAGCGCCTGTTCGGCAAGCACAAGGCACCAGCGGCCATGCCCGCCGTCACGGCGCCGCTGCACCTGCCGCGCAGCATCCCCACCTTTACTCCCGCCACGGCCTGGCGCCAATGGTGGCACATCCTGCGCTTCGACGCGGCCGGCGTCTTCCGGAGCCTGCCTTTCCTCGTCATGCTGCTGTTTGGCGTCATCAACCTGGTCGCCGGCGCCAGCGTGGACAAGAGCATGTATGGCACGGCCGTGTATCCGATGACGCACCTGATGCTGCAAAACATCAGCAACAGTTTCAGCTTCCTCTTGATCATCATCGTCACGTTTTATGCGGGCGAACTGATCTTCAAGGAACGGCAAGCCAGAATCGCCGACGTCAGCGATGCCATGCCCGTGCCTGGCTGGGTGCCGCTGCTGGCCAAGTGCACGGCCCTGATCGGCGTCATCGGCGGCTATCTGCTGGTGGGCGTCATCACCGCTATCGGCTTCCAGCTCTACAAGGGCGGCGCGCCCGTGGAACTGGGGCTGTACCTGAAAGGCACCTTGCTGGGTGCCCTCTTCTTCGTTCTGATGGGCTTGTGCGCCCTCACCCTGCAAGTGCTGTCGAATAACAAGTTCATCGGCTATCTGCTGGTGATCCTGCTGATGGTGGCACAAGGCGTGCTGGGCATGCTGCACTTCGAACACAAGCTGTATAACTTCGGCGCCATGCCGGCCATCAAGTATTCGGACATGAACGGCTATGGCCACTTCCTGACAGGCTGGGCCTGGTTTGCCCTGTACTGGAGCCTGTTCACCGTGGCGCTGGTGATGCTGGCGCGGGCCTTCTGGGTGCGCGGCCTGGCCGCCGACTGGCGCGCGCGCATGCGCCTGGCAGGGCAGCGCCTGCACGGCCGTGCCGGCGCTGCCATGGCGTTCGTGCTGCTGTGCTGGGTGGGCACGGGCGGCTGGATCTTCTACAACACGAATGTGCTGAACAAGTACGAGACGTCGGACGTCGGCATGGACAAGCAGGCGCGCTACGAAAAATTGTACAAGCAATACCAGCACTTGCCGCAGCCGAAGATCACCGACATCCAGGCCAGCGTGGATATTTATCCTGAGCAACGCAAGGTGCTGATCAAGGGCCACTATGTGCTGCAAAACAAGACGGCGCAAGCGCTCGGCACCTTGCGCATCCAGCTCGATCCGGAACTGCGGACCAGCTGGCTGAACTTGCCCGCACACACGGTGGAACTGCAGGACAAGGACCTCGGCTTCAGCATCCTCAAGCTGGCGCAGCCGCTGGCACCGGGCGCCACCCTGCCGCTGGACTTCACGGTGGCCGTCACGCACCAGGGCTTCACCAACAGCGGCACGCCGGACCAGGTCAACCTGAATGGCAGCTTCTTCAACAACCACGCCTATTTCCCCCACTTCGGCTATGCCAAGGAAATGGAATTGACGGATCGCAACGAGCGCCGCAAGCGGGGCCTGGGCGAACCGCAGCGCATGGCCAAGCTGGAAGACAAGTCGGCCTACGGCAATACGGTCTTTGGCAGCGAGGCGGACTGGATCCATTTCGACACGACGGTGTCCACCAGCGGCGAGCAGATCGCCCTGGCGCCCGGCTACCTGCAAGGCAGCTGGGAAAAGGACGGCCGCCGCTATTACCGCTACAAGATGGACCAGCCGATGATGCCGTTCTTCGCCTACCTGTCGGCCCGCTGGGACGTCAAAAAGGGCGACTGGCACGGCGTGCCGATCGAAATTTATTTCGACAGGAAGCATGGCTACAACACGCAGCGCATGATCACTTCCGTGCAAAAATCGCTCGACTATTTCAGCGCCCAGTTCACGCCCTACCAGCACAAGCAGGTGCGCATCCTGGAATTCCCCGGCTACCAGAGCTTTGCGCAGTCGTTTGCGAATACGATTCCGTATTCGGAAGGCATCGGCTTCATCGCCGACCTGCGCGACAAGGATGACATCGACTATGTGTTTTACGTCACGGCGCATGAAATGGCGCACCAGTGGTGGGGCCACCAGGTGATCGGCGCCAACGTGCAGGGCGCCACCATGCTGATGGAATCGCTGGCGCAGTACTCGGCCCTGATGGTGATGGAAAAGGAATACGGCCGCGAAAAAATGCGCCGCTTCCTGCGCTATGAACTGGACCGCTACCTGAGCGGCCGGGGCGGCGAAGCCATCGAGGAATTGCCACTGGCGCGCGTGGAAGGACAGCAATACATCCACTACAACAAGGGCAGCCTGGTGTTCTACCGCCTGCGCGACGAGATTGGCGAAGAGGCCCTGAACCGGGCCCTGAAACGCTATCTGCAGGACAAGGGCTACCAGCAGGCGCCATTTACCACCACCCTGGAACTGCTGGACTATGTCCGCGCCGAAACACCGCAGGACAAGCAGGCCCTGATCACGGACCTGTTCGAAAAGATCGTCTTCTACGACAACCGCGTGACGAAGGCGAGCGCCGTGCAGCGCAAGGATGGCCAGTGGGATGTCACCATGCAGCTGCACCTGGCCAAGCTGGAATCGGACGGTAAGGGCAAGGAAAGAGCGCGCACCTATGACGAACCGGTGGAAATCGCCATCTTCGCCCGTCCCGCGGGCGGCAAGGAAAAGGATGAAAAAGTCCTGTTCACCGACAAACGCGTATTGTCGGGCAGCGACCCCGTCATCACCATCACGGTGAAGGACAAGCCATTTGAAGTCGGCGTCGATCCCTACAA
This sequence comes from Janthinobacterium foliorum, assembly GCF_978021625.1. Classification (NCBI taxonomy): domain Bacteria; kingdom Pseudomonadati; phylum Pseudomonadota; class Betaproteobacteria; order Burkholderiales; family Oxalobacteraceae; genus Janthinobacterium; species Janthinobacterium foliorum. Next base: position 99,693 of record NZ_CDXDQE010000011.1, read on the forward strand.
CAAGATGATCGACCGGGTTGCGCGCGACAACCGCAAGGAAGTGACGGTGAATTGACTGGCAAGTACGACAAGCGGACCGCACAATAGGGCATTGGGCGGTCCGCTTGCTTAGGCAATGACACGCGACGACGCGCCAGCCACGGCGGCATCAGCGCAGCACGCTCAGGATCGGCAGGCGCGGCGGCGGCGTGCGCCGACGGCCAGCAGACCCAGGCCACCGGCAAACAGCAGATACCCCGATGGTTCCGGTACCGGTGACGTCACGACAGGCGTACTCGCCCCGCGCGCGCTGACGTTGAAGTACAAGGTGCCATCCATCACGTCACTACGGCGGTTTTCCAGCGACAGGCTGACCTCGGATGCCAGTTCGGCATCGCCGAAAGCTTGCGTCGGATTCGGCTGCTGCTGGTAATAGGCGCTGTTCAAGCGGTTCGCCGCTTCCCGCCAGATGGCTTCCTCGTCCCCGCTTGGCGCCACGCTCAAATACATGCCGCTGCTGGCGCTCTGCTCCTGGCTGGCAAGTTCAGGATGAAACGCATTGCTGGTAGCGACGCGTGACCAGCCGGTAAGTATCAACTGCGTGTTGGCCGACAGCAGGAAGCGCGAGAAGACCAGGGCTTCGGCAGAAAATCCATTGGCTGCCGTATCGTAGGGATAGGCTGCCGACGCATTGAACGACCAGGAATTCAAGGCAATGCCGCCGCTGGCGCTGGCCGTCGCATATGCACGGCCCAGGTCGTAGCGCGCCGCCACCGGGACGAAAGGATTGAGCCATTCCTGCCGTTCATGCAGTGGGCCGCCCAGGCTGACGCTCGCGGAGGATCCCACCGCCTCCCATGGCACATCCACCCGTTCAAGGGTAAACGATGGCGTGATGCCATCGTTCGGGTCCAGGTCGATCAGCTGAAAGTGGATATTGTCGAGCGAAGCGGAAGCGCTGTAACTTCCCGCTTGGGCAGCGCCAGCGCTGCCCATGGCGCCAAGCAGCGCTAGTGTTGCGGAAAGGAAACCAAATTTGAACATGGCCGACTCCAAGTAGTGAGAATCCTTTCATTATAAATTTAATAATATCAATAATGCATGCCTTCCAAAAAAAACATGCCGGATATCCACGCGATAATCACGCTGCGTTTAGCGGTACACGAGGCCGCCATCGATCAGCGGTGCCTGGCCCGTCATGTAATCGGAATCCGGTCCCGCCAGGAAGGCGACGAGTCCCGCCACGTCTTGCGGCGTCTCGGCGCGTCCCAGCGCGATGCCGTCCACGTATTTTTTATACGTCGCGCCCAGCTCGGCGCCCGTCACTTCGGCCATGCGCTTGTCGATCTCGACCCACATGTCCGTGCCGACGACGCCAGGGCAGTACGCGTTGACGGTGATGCCATCGGCCGCCAGTTCCTTCGCCGCCGCCTGCGTCAGCGCGCGCACGGCAAACTTGGTGGCCGAGTACACGCCCAGCAAGGCAAAGCCGTCATGCCCGGCGATGGAACAGGCATTGATGATCTTGCCCTTCTGCTGGCGCCGCTTGAAAGTCTTGGCGGCCGCCTGGATGCCCCACAGGGTGCCCTGCACATTGATGCGCATGATGCGGTCGACTTCGTCCGGCGTCACGTCGAGCAGCGGCTGCACCTGGGCGATGCCGGCATTGTTGACGATGATGTCGAAACCGCCCAGCTCCTTTTCGGCAAACGCCACCGCCTCGGCGACCTGGCTCAATTGCGACACGTCGGCAATAAAGGTGACGGCGCGGCGGCCCAGCGCGCGCACTTCGGCGGCGGCCGTATCCAGTTTTTCCTGGTTCAGATCGACCAGCACGATATCGGCGCCATCCTTGGCCAGGCGCAAGGCGATGGCCTTGCCGATACCTTGCGCGGCACCCGTGACCAGCGCGACTTTTCCGGAAATACCCATCTGCGTTCCTTTCAGTGTTGGCAACAAGCACAGGCCCGGCGCGGTGGCGCCCGCAACCCGCTCGGCATCCACCATACACCTCAGCTCCCGTGAATAGGCCCTGCCGCCATGCATTGAAACGTGCGCGACCATTTAAAAACACCGAGGTCAAGAAAAATGCAAAAAGCGCGAAGCCGGGGCAGGCGCACAATATCCAGGTATTGCGCCACAATATTTCTGATGCTGAAACGTCTTCAATGACATGAACCCGCCCACATCTTCGTCTTCCCGCCAAGCGCAAGAGCAAAGCATCGCCGACACCGTCGAGCGCGAGCAGCTGAAACTCGGCAATTTCATTCGCCGCCGCGTGCGCGATCCAACCGATGCCGATGACATCCTGCAAGACGTGTTCCAGGAATTCATCGAGGCCTGCCGCCTGCCGGCGCCGATCGAGCAAGCCAGCGCCTGGTTGTTCCGCGTGGCGCGCAACCGCATCATCGACCGCTTCCGCAAGAAGAAGGAAGCGTCGCTGGACGATATCGACGAGGCAGACGACGACGATGCCTACCGCCTCGACCTGATGCTGCCCTCGGGCGATGCGGGACCCGAAGCGGCCTATGCCAGGACGATGTTGCTGCAGGAATTGCAAAGCGCCCTGGAAGCCTTGCCGGCCAGCCAGCGCGAGGTGTTTATCGCGCATGAACTGGAAGGCGTGAGCTTCAAGGACATGGCGGCGCAAAGCGGTGTTGCTATCAACACTTTATTGGCGCGCAAGCGCTATGCGGTCTTGTCGCTGCGCAGGCGGCTGCAAGATTTTTATAACGACTAACAATGGAGGAATATCATGCATGTAACATCAAAAGCAAGAAAACTGGCCAAGCTCGGCCTGCTGGTGGCCGGCGCGGCGGTCCTGGGCGGCGTGGTCATGCTGCTGTGGAACTGGGTCATGCCCGGCCTGGTGGACGGCGTCGCGCGCATCGATTACTGGCGCGCGCTGGGTTTGCTGATACTGAGCCGTATCCTGTTTGGCGGTTTTCGCGGCCGTGGGCACGGGCATGGCCACTGGCAGCGCTGGCAAAAAATGACGCCGGAAGAACGCGAACAATTCCTGCAACAGCGCGCGCAGCGTGGCCGTCCGGCACAACACAACAACTAACCACTGACACCCGACATGCATCCCACCCGGCAAGACACCTCGGGGACATTTTCCCCCTACCAGAAGTTCGTCGTGGCCATGCTGGCCTTCCTGCAATTTGCCGTCATCGTCGACTTCATGCTGATGTCGCCGCTGGGCGCGATGATCATCCCCGAGCTCCACATCTCGACCAGCCAGTTCGGTCTGGTGGTCTCCGCCTATGCCTTCAGCGCCGGCATCGCCGGCTTGCTGACGGCGGGCCTGGCCGACCGCTACGACCGCAAGAAACTGCTGCTGTTTTTTTATACGGGATTCATTCTGGGCACCCTGTGGTGCGGCCTGGCGGGCAGCTATGCCATGCTGCTGCTGGCGCGCATCGTCACCGGCCTGTTTGGCGGTGTCATCGGCTCCATCGTGCTGGCCATCGCAACCGATCTGTTTGCACCGCACATGCGCGGCAGGGTCATGGGCCTGATCCAGACGGCTTTTGCCGCCAGCCAGGTGCTGGGCATTCCCATCGGCCTGTATCTGGCAAACCGCTGGGATTGGCATATGCCCTTCCTGGCGATGGCCGGTTTCGGTCTCGCCGGCGGCCTGGTGATGCTGCGCAAAATGCAGCCCGTCAACGCGCACCTGGCGCTGCCGCAGGAACACAGCCCGTGGATGCACCTGTACCACACCGTCACCGAGCGGCGCTACCTGCTGGCGTTTGCCATCACGGCCGTGCTGACCACGGGCGGTTTCATGTTAATGCCGTTCAGCAGCGCCTATATCGTCAATAACATGGGCATCGACATGCAGCAATTGCCCACGGTCTACCTGATCACGGGCATCTGCACGATCTTCTTCGGCCCCCTGATCGGCAAGGCCGCCGATGCCTACGGCAAGTTCAGGGTCTTCACCTTTGGCACGGTGGTGTCCATCATCATGGTGCTGGTCTACACGCGCCTGGGTGCCATCAGCCTGCCGGCGCTGATCGTCATCAATTCGCTGATGTTCGTCGGTATCTTTTCACGCATGATACCGTTCCAGGCCCTGGTCTCGTCCGTTCCGGCGGCGAGCCAGCGCGGCTCCTTCAACGCCATCAGTGCATCGATCCAGCAACTGGCCGGCGGCATCGCGTCCGTCATCGCCGGCCACATCGTCACCTTCGGCGCCGATGGCAAGCTGCAGCATTTCGACGTGATCGGCGACGTGATGGTCGGCACGGCGCTGCTGGCCCTGGCCCTGCTGTGGGCGCTGCAGCGCGGCGGCGCCAGCGTGCCGGTGGCGAAGTAGGCCGGCGGCGGCGTCATGGGGGACCATAAAACTGGAAGCCCTGCGCCACCAGCAATTTGACGGGAAATCCCGTCGGCGTCTTGAATTGTCTGATGCCGATGATCTTGTAGGCGCCAGCCTGGAATTGCTTGCCCTCGGTCCAGCTGGTGTCCTTCACGGCAAACTGCAACAGCTGGCGTGCGTTGTAGCGATAGCTGAAAATCGTGTACTCCCCCACGCGGCGCGTGGCGATAAAGTGTTCGTCGCCGGCATCGGCTATCAGCAGGCGTCCCGGGTAGCGCTCGATACCGGCCAGTTCGTCCTGGATGGCCACGATGGCATCGGTAAAACCGCATTCCGCATCGATGATCTTGCGGTCGTGCGCCTTGGCGATCTGCATGACCTCCTCATAGCTCTTGTTGTGGACAATCGACCAGGCAGGTGAATCGCAATAATTGGCGGCGCTGGCGACAACGGGGAAAGCAAGCGGGGCGGAAAGGAGCAAGGGAATAATTTTCATGTGGGCGGCGAAGAAGTGGACATGGACACGCGCGTCATTTTACCGCCCGCATGCCCAACGCCATTCCCGGTTTCCCGGCGGACCGCACCGCCCCCGCCGTGCGACAAGCTGCTGCACGTTTCCGCACATCACACTCGAACGCTTTGAGGTAGTATCGGCAAGCACCCCACACGCTTGCCACTCAAGGAATGACGCCATGCCAGCCCTTCACACACCCGTTCGCGCCAGCCTGCTGGCGGCCGCGCTCCTGTTCGCCAGCCCCGCCTGGAGTGCCGATCCTGTCCACAAGGAAAAAGTCGAATTATCGGCAAGCCAGGGCACGCACAGCATCAAAGGCAAGATCAAGGGCTACGCCACGGCCGAATATAGCGTCATCGGCAAGGCCGGCCAGACCCTCAAGGTCAAGCTCCACACCAGACAGCCATCGAATTACTTCAATATCCGCCAGGCCGGCCGGGACGAGGCCCTGTTCATCGGCTCGACCAGCGGCAACACCTACGAGGCGAAATTGCCGGCCGATGGCGAGTACACGGTGCAGGTCTATCTGATGCGCAATGCGGCGCGCCGGAATTCCGTGGCAAGCTATACGCTGGAAATGGGCCTGCGCGATTGAAGCTGCCGACCATCGTGCCTCGCCAGCAAGCTTGCCCATGTCCGCGTGATGAGCGGGCGCTTCCAGGGGCAGATTGGCTGGGTCGGCATGGAGCGCCTGGAAGTGGCGCCAGGCCAAGCCTGATTCCCGCCATAACGCAAAAAGCCTGTTTTCTTTTCAGAAAACAGGCTTCCAGCAAGCAAAAACAACCTCGTCCGGATTAGAACGGAATATCGTCATCCATGTCCGAGAAGTTCGGCGCTGGCTTCGGTGCCGGGCGTGGCGCCGGGGCCGGCGCCGGACGTGGGGCTGGTGCCTGGCGCGGGGCCGGGGCTTCGTAGCCGCCGCCACCGCCGTAGCTGTCATCGCCGCCGCCGGCGTCGCCGCCCATGCCGGAGCGACCGCCCAGCATCTGCATCTGTTCCGCAATGATATCGGTTGCGTACTTCTCGACGCCGTCCTTGTCCGTGTATTTACGGGTTTGCAGGCGGCCTTCGACGTAGACGGAGGAACCTTTTTTCAGGTACTGGCCGACGATTTCCGCCAGGCGGCCGAAGAACGAGATACGGTGCCACTCTGTCAATTCTTTTTGTTCGCCCGTGTTGCGGTCCTTCGATTTGTACGAAGTGGCCACGGCGATGTTGGCGATCGCGTCGCCGCTAGGCATGTAGCGGATTTCCGGGTCACGGCCCAGATTGCCGACGATGATGACTTTGTTGACTGATGCCATGAATAACTCCTGATGAACTGCGGCGGGAGCCAAAACTCGCGCGCGTTAGATTTTTTGCCAAACGAGGATTATAAGCGACCAAGCGGCGCAAAGCATGCGCTTTCTGGCTTCGCCGTCTACCGTGCGGTGGCACGTTTTTTTCACGGCAGGTGAAAACAAGAAACTTGAATACTGGTATTATATACAGTGTTTAAACGTCTGCATGCATCTGTATCAAACTTTTCCGGGGCACGCTGGCGGGGCGGCGCAAACCGCCCGTGGCCGCCTCGGGCATGCAGATCAAAACCCGGCTATAGTAACAGGTTGACCCGTTGTGGCCAGTCATCCGCACCCTGGCCCGATGCGCCGGCCGCACACTCACTGAAAGCAAGGCAATCACATGGAACAGATCCGCATTCGCGGCGCTCGCACGCATAACCTCAAGAATATCAATCTCGATTTGCCGCGCAATAAGCTGATCGTGATTACCGGCTTGTCCGGCTCCGGCAAATCCTCCCTGGCCTTCGACACGCTGTACGCGGAGGGCCAGCGCCGCTACGTGGAATCGCTGTCGGCCTACGCCCGCCAATTCCTGCAACTGATGGAAAAGCCGGACGTCGACCTGATCGAAGGGCTATCGCCCGCCATCTCCATCGAACAGAAGGCAACCTCGCACAATCCCCGTTCCACCGTGGGCACCGTGACGGAAATCCACGACTACCTGCGCCTGCTGTATGCACGCGTGGGTACGCCCTACTGCCCCGACCACCCGGAAAATGCGCTGGCCGCCCAATCCGTATCGCAAATGGTCGACGCCGTGCTGGCCATGCCGGAAGACACCAAGCTGATGATACTGGCGCCCGTCGTCGCCAACCGCAAAGGCGAGCACGTGGACCTGTTCGAGCAGATGCAGGCGCAGGGCTTCGTGCGCTTTCGCGTGCAGAGCGGCACGCACGCGGCGAAAATCTATGAAGTCGATGACCTCCCGAAACTGAAAAAGACGGAAAAACACACGATCGACGTCGTCATCGACCGCGTCAAGGTGAACCAGGACATCAAGCAGCGCCTGGCGGAAAGTTTCGAAACGGCCCTGCGCCTGGCGGACGGCCGCGCCATCGCCTATGAAATGGATACCGCGCAGGAACACGTGTATTCCAACAAGTTTGCCTGCAATGTGTGTGGCTATTCCCTGCAGGAACTGGAACCGCGTCTGTTCTCGTTCAACAACCCCATGGGCGCCTGTCCCGAGTGCGACGGCCTGGGGCACATTGAATTCTTTGACCCGAAACGCATCGTCGCGTTCCCGAATCTGTCGCTGGCCTCCGGCGCCGTCAAGGGCTGGGACCGCCGCAACCAGTTTTACTTCCAGATGCTGACGAACCTGGCCGCCTATTACGAATTCGACCTCGACACGCCGTTCGAGCAGCTGGACTTGAATTCGCAGCAAGCCGTGCTGTACGGTTCGGGCAAGCAAGTGATTCCGTTCAGCTATGTGAACGAGCGGGGCCGCACCGTCATCAAGGAACACACCTTCGAGGGCGTGGTCAACAATCTGCAGCGCCGCTACCGCGAGACGGACTCGATGGCCGTCAAGGAAGAACTGGCCAAGTTCATCAATGAAAAATGCTGTCCCTCATGCGATGGCGCGCGCCTGCGCGTCGAAGCGCGCTTCGTCAAGGTGGGAACGGGCAAGCAGCAGCGCGCCATTTATGAAGTGGCGGAAAAGCCGCTGCGCGAAACGCTGGAATTCTTTGAAAAGCTGAAACTGACAGGCGCCAAGAAAGAGATCGCCGACAGGGTCGTCAAGGAAATCATTTCGCGCCTGAAATTCCTCAACAACGTGGGGCTCGACTACCTGTCGCTGGACCGCAGCGCCGACACGCTCTCCGGCGGCGAAGCACAACGCATCCGTCTGGCATCGCAGATCGGCTCCGGTTTGACCGGCGTCATGTATGTGCTCGATGAACCGTCGATCGGCTTGCACCAGCGCGATAATGACCGCCTGATCGAAACGCTGAAACACTTGCGCGACATCGGCAACAGCGTGCTGGTGGTCGAGCATGACGAAGACGCCATCCGCACGGCCGACTACATCGTCGACATGGGCATCGGCGCGGGCGTGCACGGCGGCGAAATCATCGCCGAAGGCAGCCTGCAAGACATTTTGAAAAACAAGAAATCGCTGACGGCGCAGTACCTGAACGGCAAGCTGAAGATCGCCGTGCCGGCCAAGCGCCATGCCAGCAATCCGGAAAAGCAGCTGGTCATTACTGGTGCCACCGGCAACAACCTGAAAAAGGTATCGCTCAGCTTGCCCGTGGGCTTGATGACGTGCGTGACGGGCGTATCCGGCTCGGGCAAGTCGTCGCTGGTCAACGATACCTTGTATCCGGCCCTGTCGCGCCATCTGTATGGTTCGCAGACGGAACCGGCGCCGCACGACTCGATCAGCGGCCTGGAGCATTTCGACAAGGTCATTTCCGTGGACCAGGCGCCGATCGGCCGCACGCCGCGCTCGAACCCCGCCACCTACACGGGCTTGTTTACGCCGATCCGCGACCTGTTCTCCACGGTGCCGACGGCCAAGGAACGCGGCTACAGCGCGGGCCGCTTCTCGTTCAACGTCAAGGGCGGACGCTGCGAAGCGTGCCAGGGCGATGGCGTGATCAAGGTCGAGATGCATTTCCTGCCCGACGTCTACGTGCCGTGCGACGTGTGCCACGGCAAGCGCTACAACCGCGAAACGCTGGAAGTGCAATACAAGGGCAAGAACATCACGGAAGTGCTGGGCATGACGGTGGAAGAGGCACATGAATTCTTCAAGCCCGTGCCATTGATCGCGCGCAAGCTGCAAACCCTGCTCGACGTGGGCCTCGGCTACATCAAGCTGGGCCAGAGCGCCACCACCCTGTCGGGCGGCGAGGCGCAGCGCGTGAAACTGTCGCTGGAACTGTCCAAGCGCGACACGGGCCGCACCCTGTACATCCTCGATGAACCGACGACGGGCTTGCACTTCCACGACATCGATTTGCTGCTGAAAGTCATCCACCGCCTGCGCGACCAGGGCAACACCCTCGTCATCATCGAGCACAACCTGGACGTCATCAAGACGGCCGACTGGATCGTCGACCTGGGCCCCGAAGGGGGCGCGGGCGGCGGGCAAATCATCGCCACGGGCACGCCGGAAGACGTGGCCGTCAATCCGGCCAGCGTGACGGGTAAATATCTGGGGCCGCTGCTCAAGCAATAAGCCGCGCTGCCCTCACGATCCCCCGGCCAATGGTCTTGCCCGGGGGATTTTCAGTTTGTATCAGCTGTTTCTCGCGCATTACGCGTCCTGAGACAGCCTTACTTCACGTTGAACCCCACCACCGAGCCTCCCAGCGCACTGATATATAAAACGCCATTTGCCGACATCGACAATGCCCCGCCGGTAGGCTCGGTCCACACCAACTGGTGGGTCTTCACATCCAGCGCATAGGTCATCCCGCTGAACGAGACAAAAACCAGATTTTTGGTGACCAGGATATCCGTGCCGGCGAACGACATGAAGCGCCGCGGCACCTCCCAGTTCCACAATAATTTGCCATCGTTTTCCGCGCGCGCTTCCAGGATGGACGTTGCTTCATCCACCGCGTACACCACGCCTTCCGCATACGCAAAATTATCGCCATAGGCGCCTCTGCTGGACCACGCCACCTTGTTTTGCGCAACGTTAAACTTGACCAGTTTTCTGGTGTTGCTGCCATTTTCAGGCTGTGTGATACCGAATATGGAACCGGATACACCTGCGACCGGAGCCAGGGAGGATGTGTGCGAGGAAGTCCACATCATTTCCGGGGTGGCAATCGTCCCCTGGAGTACTCCCGTCGCGGCATCAACCATGGACAGACCTTGATCAAGGCTGAACAGATTGCCGCCCTGTACCGTCGCCGAGGTCATGGGCGCAAACCATAGCGGCGCTCCCGTTAGTGCCTCCAATGCCTGAACGCCATTCGTGCCGCCACTGGCAACGCTATAGAAAAGTTTTCCTCCGCTAAGTAACGGCTCCATCGATAAAGCAGGAATTGGATTGCCATCGCTCTTGGGGAACGATGAATAGGATGTGAATACCGTCGTTCCGGTGCTTGCATGCAAACCATACAGTACTTGCCGCTGGTCATCGGTACCAGTTCTTACATACAGCATATCGCCCGATGCGACAGACGAAGGATTTCTGCCAAAGTCGCGTCGCCATGCGACGCTGCCATCGGATTCCTTCAGCGCATACAGAATCGTACCGGCATGGACGAAAACATGATTGGCGGACAGCGTCAGTGGCGTACGTTGCATATAACTGGAACCGGGAATTGGCCAGGACCAGCGCCTGGAAAATGTCGACACATCAAGCGTTACGGGAACATAGCTGGAACGTTGCGCATTTCCTCGCAAACCTTGCCAGTCAGCAATTTCCGGCCAGCGCGTCAACGCAGTCAGGGTGGCCAACGCCCTCACTTCGACGTCATATGGTACCGACATGGTCGTCACCGGGTAGCGCGCGCTGCACTCCTTGTCGCGGCAGCCGCGTATTTCAATGGTGCCCTGATAACGTCCACTCGCCAATGCTGGCGCGGTTTTCAGCGTGAACTCATACATGAAGTCACCATTCCATCGGAAGTCGGTTGTTTTGCTGAATACGCCTTTCGAGTCGGTGGCGGTGAGATACAAGTTGACTTTGGACTGTTCGGATGGCGATGGCGCAGCGAGCACGCAGCTGATCACGGCGCCTTGCCCTTCATAAAAAGATTGCGATATAGAAGTGGGATTAACAAACTCTACCGGTATGGTATGCAGGGCGCTCACCGAATAGGGCAGCAACTGCCGGGAATAGGAAATCGGATTGCTGCAGGCTGCATCCCGGCATACCTGTATTTCCATATATCCTTCATAGGTACCAAAAGCCAAGGTGGTCGGCATCTTGACCAGCGCGGTATATGTCAGATTATTCTCTTGAGTAACGGTGCTACTCAACTGCAGTACGCCGGTTGGATCGAAGAAGCGGAAAAAAAGCGGTTCTGTCGTCGGACTGCTCAGTGCGATCTGCACTTTCGATACCCTGCTCTCGCCGAGCAGCATGACTTCCATCACCTTTGACGGCGTAAATTTCAACGCAGGATACACCGTGCCTGGCGTCGTGGGCACGACCGGATCTGGCTGCGCAGGAGTCACCGGCGTTACTGGCGCAATCGGCGTTTCCGGTACTGGTACTGGTACTGGTACTGGTACTGGTACGGTCGGTGGTACCGTGACCACAGGCGGCGGTGGAACCGGAGGGACGACATTGGTATCCGAACCGCCGCCCCCGCCGCCACAGGCGCTGAGACAGCATAGGGCAATCGAAGCGAGCTGTTTCTTTACAGACATCAACTTATCCACATTATTTTCCATCAAGAAATTTTAAGTTAGCAAATAATATAGATTGATAAAAATGTTGTCTATCTTTTAAATATATTTGTCCGCCGCGATGGTGTGGGCGCCACGCGGAAAAGTAGCCTGGCATGAAATACTTCGGTGCAATAAAAAACGGCGCGGATTGCTCATGCAATCCGCGCCGTTTCTCTTTTTGCTAGCACCCCAGTCATTGCCGGCGTGTCATTTATCGCACGCCAGTCTTTGCTGGCGTGTTTCTCCCCCACTACAACTCTCCACACCTGACAAGCTGCTGCGCGGTGCGCTACGCTGGTCAGGTGCTGCTTGACGCTAACTTACTTATGCACTCAGCCGCTTTTCCAGCGCAGCCTTGTTGTCTGCCAATTCCTGCGGCAGATGATACGCGAGTTTTTCAAACAACTCCGTATGCAATTTCAATTCTTCCACCCACGCGGCCTTGTCGATCGAGGTGATGGTGTCAAACTGTTCCTGCGTGAATGGCAAGCCATCCCAGTTCAGGTCGCCATACTGCGGCGTCGTGCCGAACAGGTTTTCCACGCCGCCGGCCTTGCCATCGATGCGGTCCAGCATCCACTTCAGCACGCGCATATTGTCGCCGAAGCCAGGCCAGACGAATTTTCCCGCCTCGTCCGTGCGGAACCAGTTGACGCAGTAGATCTTCGGCAGGGCCGCCGGGTTCACTTTACCCACTTTGACGCCCATGTCCAGCCAGTGCTGGAAGTAATCGCTCATGTTATAGCCGATAAACGGCAACATGGCAAATGGATCGCGGCGCACGATGCCCATCTGGCCCACGGCCGCGGCCGTCGTTTCGGAACCCATGGTGGCGGCCATGTACACGCCTTCCACCCAGTTGCGCGCTTCCGTCACCAATGGCACGGTGGTCGAGCGGCGGCCACCGAAGATGAAGGCCGAGATCGGCACGCCGGCCGGATCGTCCCAGGCCGCGTCGATGACGGGGTTTTGCGTCGCCGCTACCGTGAAGCGCGCGTTCGGGTGCGCAGCCTTGGTGCCGGACGCCGGCGTCCAGTCCTTGCCCTGCCAGTCGATCAGGTGCGCTGGCGCTTCCTTGGTCAAGCCTTCCCACCAGACGTCGCCATCGTCCGTCAGGGCCACGTTGGTGAAGATGGTGTTGTCGCGCATGGAAGCCATGCAGTTGAAATTGGTTTTTTCATTCGTGCCAGGCGCCACGCCGAAGTAGCCCGCTTCCGGATTGATGGCGTACAAACGGCCGTCGGCGCCCGGCTTGATCCAGGCGATATCGTCGCCGATGGTGGTCACTTTCCAGCCCTTGAAACTGGCCGGCGGAATCAGCATGGCGAAGTTGGTCTTGCCGCAGGCCGACGGGAACGCTGCCGCGACGTAATGCTTCTTGCCTTCTGGCGATTCCACGCCGAGGATCAGCATGTGTTCGGCCAGCCAGCCCGGATTGTTGTCGGCCGCTTGCGCTTCCTGGTAGCCCATGTTCGAGGCGATGCGCAGGGCGAAACACTTCTTGCCCAGCAAGGCGTTGCCGCCGTAGCCCGAACCGAAGGACCAGATTTCACGCGTTTCCGGGAAATGCACGATGTACTTGGTGCTGTTGCACGGCCATTTCACGTCAGCCTGGCCGGCGGCCAGCGGCGCGCCCACGCTGTGTACGCATGGCACGAACTCGCCATCCGTGCCCAGCACGTCATACACGGCACGGCCCATGCGGGTCATGATCTTCATGTTGACGGCCACATAAGGCGAGTCGGACAGTTCTACGCCGATGTGCGCGATGGGCGAACCCAGCGGGCCCATCGAGAATGGCACGACGTACATGGTGCGGCCACGCATGCAACCGTCGAACAGGCCATTCAAGGTGTGGCGCATTTCGCCGGGGTCGGTCCAGTTATTCGTCGGGCCGGCCGCTTCTTTCGTTGCCGAGCAGATATACGTGCGGTCTTCGACGCGGGCCACGTCGCTCGGGTCGGAGCAGGCCAGGTAGGAATTCGGGCGCTTTTCCGCATTGAGTTTTTTCATGGTGCCGCTGGCAACCATCTCGGCGCACAGGCGCTCGTACTCTTCCTGCGAGCCGTCGCACCAGTAGATGCGGTCCGGCTTGGTCAGCGCGGCAATGTCGGCCACCCAGTTGATCAGTTTCTGTTGTTTAATATAAGCTGGGACGTTGAGTGCGGCGACGCCACCCATGACGGGCTGATTCATATTACCTCCAATACCAATAAAAGAAATTCTGGTCGTTCCGGCAAGACAGGCAGCATCGTTGAGAGGTGGCTGCGGCTCATGAGCCAGCGGCAATCTCACGCTGGCAGGGCTCTGGTGTCGTGTCCGCCGCGGCGTTCGCGCCGGCGGCATTTATCTGGATCATGCTCCCAGGCTGCAGGAACAGTGTGCGCTTGCTTTGCGCTTCGCTCATCAGGAAGCAGCAAAAGTGCCGGCGATTGTACACCCGCAAAACAGCTATTCTCGCAAAAATGTAGGAGAATAGCTTGAGTAATGTAGTAGGCTATTCAGCATTTCCCGTATCCTGTTATTTCCCTACCAAATCCTCATGAAAATCGGCCATCCACCATGAAAATTGCCATACTCGATGATTACCAGGATGCCGTGCGCGGCCTCGATTGTTTCCAATTGCTCGACGGCCATGACGTCAAGGTCTTCAGCAATACGGCGCGGGGACTGGGCCAGCTGGCCATCCGCCTGGCGCCCTTCGATGCGCTGGTGCTGATCCGCGAACGCAGCAGTTTCAACCGGGCCTTGCTGTCGAAACTGCCGAATTTGAAACTGATTTCGCAGACGGGCAAGGTCAGCGGCCATATCGACGTGGCCGCCGCCACGGAACTGGGCATCGCCATCGCCGAGGGCATCGGTTCGCCCACGGCGCCAGCCGAGCTGACATGGGCGCTGATCATGGCGGCGCAGCGCAAGATCGTGCCGTATGCGCAGCATTTGCAGGAGGGCTTGTGGCAGACGTCATCGCTGGAGCCGGCGCGCAATACGCTGGGCACGGTGCTGAAAGGGCGGACCCTGGCCATCTGGGGTTACGGCAAGATCGGCCAGCTGATCGCCGGCTACGGCCGCGCATTCGGCATGACCATTCTCGTCTGGGGCAGCGAGACGAGCCGCGCGGCGGCCGTGGCGGCGGGCGATATGGCGGCGCCATCGCGCGAAGCATTCTTCGAGCAGGCAGATGTGTTGAGCTTGCACCTGCGCCTGTCCGACAAGACGCGGGGCCTGGTGACTGCGGAGGACCTGGCGCGCATGAAGCCGACGTCCCTGTTCGTCAACACCAGCCGCGCCGAGCTGGTCGCCGACGGCGCGCTGGAAGCGGCCTTGCCGCAGGGCCATCCTGGCGCGGCCGCGCTGGACGTGTTTACGGACGAACCCTTGCCGCCCGGCGCGCCGCTCCTGCGGCTGCCAAATGTGCTGGCCACGCCCCACCTGGGCTACGTCGAGCGTGACAGCTATGAGCTGTATTTCCGCTACGCCCTGCAAAACATCGTCGATTTTGAACGGGGCCAATGCACGCGCCTGCTCAACCCGGAGGCGCTGGCGCATGCGCGGCAAACCCCTCAGGAGCGCTGAAAGCCCTTCAGCAGGTCCGGCTCGCCCGTGAGCTGCCTGGCGGGCGCGGGCAGCACGTGCCGGCCGCGCCACAGGCCGGCCCAGCCGGGAGGCCAGGCGATGTCCGGCCCCGCGTACGGCGCCACGCCGGCGCGCACGGCAACCACCGGCACGGGCGGCATGTCCTGCAGGGGCTCGCCCGCGGCGCGCTGCATGTCCAGGCTGTACATATAGTCGGGCAGCAAGGCGTCGCAGACGCGGCCGAACCATTGCGTATGGTCGTCGTCGCGCCCCAGCGCCTGGGCCAGCCCCTGCGGGTCGAAACGCGCCAGCGCGTCGATCAGTTCGCCCGTGGAGGCGCCCGGGGAATCGCCCCAGCCCATGACGGGGTTGACGTTGTAGTCGGCGCCAGACCCATACCAGCCTTCGCGCCACGGCCGCTGCATCCAGTCGCGCGGCCCCGTGAACAGATGCCAGCGCCAGTGCAGGCCGGACGGCTTCGGCCAGGAATACAGATACAGTTTTTGATAGCCGGCCTGATGCAGTTCGCGCACCATGGCCATCAGGCGCCCATGTGGCATGCGGTCGGGCGGTGCGCGGCGGAACAGGATCGCTTCGCCATCGGCAAACTGCACGTCGTCCGTCGACAGGTTCAGGTCCAGGGTGCGCGCCTCGCTGCCAAAGCGCGCGGCGATCCAGCCCGTCAGCAGATTGACGGACGTGATCACGCCATAACCGCGGTGGCGGTGAAAAATGACGGTGCCGGGAGCGAGCGCTTTCATTCGGGAGTCTGGCCGGTGGGCAGGCAAAGAAACAAGTGTACTCACAGATGGCGGAATTTTCCAGACGCGATATGCGCGCGCCCGCTGCGGGCCCGCCAGTCACGCCAGGTACGCAATCCACCCAATCCACGATATCATGCCCGTCATTCTCCACTGACATCGTGACCACATCATGACTTTGCGCATACTCGCCACCGGCGGCACCTTCGACAAACACTACAACGAATTGAACGGCACCCTGGGCTTTTCCGACAGTCATTTACCCGCCGCCATCGCCCGCGCACGCATGACGGCGCCCGTGGCGCTGGAACAATTACCGCTGCTGGACTCGCTCGACATGCAGGATGCGGATCGCCAGCGCGTGCTGGCCTCGTGCCGCGCGGCGCAGGAAAAAGCCATCGTCATCATCCACGGCACCGATACCATGCGCGAAACGGCGCAAGTGCTGGGCGCGGCGAACCTGCAGCAGACGGTGATCCTGACGGGTGCCATGATCCCCTACGAAATCGACAATTCTGACGCCCTGTTCAATCTGGGCTTCGCCTGCGGCGTGGCGCAAACCTTGCCGGCCGGCGTCTACGTGGCCATGAATGGCCAGATCTTCGCCTGGGACAATGTGCAGAAGAACCGCGCCGCCGGCGTCTTTCAGCCCCTGTAAGGCAATTGCGCTGCGGCAACGTCGCAGCGCAGCAACAAAAATCAGCCGCAACATTTACAGAAGAATAAAGAATACATGCATTAATTCCCATGTGGAAATAAACAAAGTAAAAAAACAATATATTTGTTCATAATTACAATTTTTTCCTGAGCATCAATGCTATATTCAGGTCATCGACTAACCCCTTTTTTGGGAATCCATCATGACCAAGCGCAAATCGGCTACACAACTGATCCAACTGGGCGCCATTGCCGCCGCATTTGCGCTGAGCGGCGCCGCCCAGGCGACGACCAGCCTCACCAATGAATATACGGTGACGGCCTCGGCTACTGCAGCCGGCGCGAATACCTGGACCTTCGATTACAGCGTCCTGAACAATAACCAGGGCATCGGCGGCCAGACCGGCCTCGACGGCTTCACGATTTTCGTCCCTGTGTCTGCCACCCTGGTCGGCTCCAGCGCCCCGGCACCGTTGAACGGCGCGCCCGGCTTCTGGTCGCAAGGCACCAGCGGCGCGCTGGACCTGGGCGGTGACGGCTCGCAAAACCTGGTGGCGCCATCGGGCTACGCCGCCTATACGTGGTGGGGCCAAAACACGCAATCGGTGTACACGCCAGGGTCGACCGCCAACTTCAGCATCACCTTGAGTAATGTTGCCGTCGGCACCAACACTGTCGGCGTCAGCACCTACTTCGGCTATGGCGCCGCTACCGCACAATCTGCCAGCAATCAGTATGGCAATTACTCTACCTTTACCGGTACTTTCGCTTCACCGGTGGCCGCAGTGCCTGAACCGGAAACATACGCCATGCTGCTTGCCGGCCTCGGCCTCGTCGGCTTCATGGCACGCCGCAGAAAATCGGGCAAGCAAGCCACCTGATGTCCGCTCTGCAGCAACTCGACAAGCCCGCTTTCAGCGGGCTTTTTTTTACATTTATTTACTTTGTAGAAATTCTGCCAAGCAACACTTTTCCTCGAATTATTGTTGGCAAAAGAGGAAATTGCCAACATAATAATTTTATGTTGTAAAAAAACGCCATTCAACATTTTTTAAAACATTGATTTATAAAAATTAAAAATCGCCATTTAACAAATAAATTAAATATTCTTCAGTATCTCTAATTTATTGCCAAATCCGACACGGTTGCTGTCCTTTTTTTCTTGCTGAGAAGACATAATGTTTGCCTCGACAAGTAAAAAGTGCATTTATAACAATATTGCACGAAGTAGTCTTCCTTGCCCGTCCGGGCATGTGTCCGCCTACCGTACTCGCCATCGCAGACCGTCTATCCGCCGGTCATGCCGGTGCTCGGGTGCCGCTTGTCGTTATTAAAACTACTACGGAGTAATTGTTATAATGGCATTGAAAGAAAAAATCGGCGCGCGCAGCGTGCGCCTGGCCCTGACCGTTCTGGCAGGCAGCGTCTTGTTCTCTGGCCAATCCATGGCTGACGAAGCAATTCAAAAAGTAGAAATTACCGGTTCGAGTATCAAACGTATCGCCGTCGAAGGTGCATTGCCCGTGCAACGCCTGACGCAAGAAGCGATCGCCCGTACCGGCGCGAACACTGTGGCTGACCTGGTGCAAAGCCTGCCAGCCATGCAAGGTTTCACCATCGGCGCCGTGGCTGCCGGTTCCAACTCGGGTGGCCGCACCAGCGCATCGATCCATGACATCGGTGAAAGCTACACCCTGGTACTGCTGAACGGCCGTCGCATCGCGCCACAAGGTTCGGGCACCTCCGTCAACCTGAACGCCATTCCGATGAGCGCGGTTGAACGTGTCGAGATCCTGACCGACGGCGCTTCGGCCCTGTACGGCTCGGACGCCATTGCCGGCGTGATCAACTTCATCCTGAAGAAAAACGTGCAAGGCGGCACCCTGGAAGCCACCTACGGCGGCC
Source organism: Janthinobacterium foliorum (assembly GCF_978021625.1). Lineage (NCBI taxonomy): Bacteria > Pseudomonadati > Pseudomonadota > Betaproteobacteria > Burkholderiales > Oxalobacteraceae > Janthinobacterium > Janthinobacterium foliorum. Next base: position 118,119 of record NZ_CDXDQE010000011.1, read on the forward strand.
CGGAAGACAAAGGCGGCAACGCCTGGAACACCAACGTTACCTACGGCTTCGGCGATCTGGACGAAGACCGCTTCAACGTGCTGGTATCGTACCGCCACGACGAACAATCGAAACTGAAGGCAACGGACCGTTCGTTCGCCCGTTCGTCGTACATTCCTGTCAGCTACCGCGGCCAGAACTACATCTACGACCGCACCAGCCCGTCGACGGCTCCAGGCAACGCCACCGTCGCCTTCAAGGACAGCAACACCAACCCGCAACTGCAGTTCAGCCCTTACCTGGCGGCCAACGGCAATTGCGGCCCGACCAACTACGTGACGGCAACCAACTCGGCGGTATGTGGCTTCGATGGCGGTTCGACGGTTGAAATCGTTCCAGAATCGAAACGCGACAGCCTGTTCGCACGCGGCACCTACAAACTGACGGAAAACCTGAATGCGTTCGCCGAAGTCGCCCTGTCGCGCTTTGACCTGACGGCGCGTATCGCCGCCAATCCGGTACCGATCAGCATCGCCAAGGACAGCGCACTGTACAACCAGTACGTACGCCCAGGCCTGACGCAAGCACAGCATGACGATGTCAAAACCGTCACCGCCAACTACCGCATGGTTGACTGGGGCACCCGCGCCAGCAACACCATCACCGACACCAAGCACTTCGTGGTCGGCGTGGAAGGCGAAGTCGGCGAATGGAACGTGGAATCGGCCCTGACCTGGTCGCAAAACGCGATCGACGAGCGCTATGTGGGCGGCTATGCCAAGAACGCCGAGTTCAAGGCCATGCAAAAGAATCCATTGTTCAACCCGTTCTTGCCAGCCGGTAACGCATCGCCAGAACTGCAAAAGCTGATCAACGATTCGCAGTTCAACGGCTCGATCCGTACGGCATCGACCACCATGCGCGGCATCGATGCGCACGGTTCGCGCGAACTGTTCACCCTGCCAGGCGGCAAGGCCAATATCGGTATCGGCGGCGACTACCGCGAATACAAATATGAGCAAACGCCATCGAACGGCGCGAGCAGCGACACGATCTACAACTTCAACACCTCGGCACGCTACGACCTGAGCCGCGAAACCTACGGCGTGTTCGCCGAGTTGCTGGCACCTGTCACCAAAACCGTGGAAGTGAGCCTGGCTGGCCGTTACGACACCATCACCAAGATCGACAACGGCGTGGTGAACAAGACTATCGGTAAAGACCAAAGCGCCAGCACCTACAAAGTGACGGCACGCTGGCAGCCAGTGCAGCAAGTACTGCTGCGCGGTTCGTACGGCACAGGCTTCAAGGCACCGAGCATGCTGGACATCGGTCAACCACTGGTCAACAACGGCTTTACCGCCAAACCATGGGATTGCCCATTCCCAGGCAACGACCTGTGCCGCGGCAAAGCCCAGCAATACAACCAGTTGGCTGGCGGTAACGAAAACCTGAAACCGGAAAAATCCAAGCAGTACACCGTTGGTTTCCGTATCGAACCTAGCTCGGCATTCTCGTTCGGCGCCGACCTGTGGGACGTGAAGATCACCGATGCGGTTTCGGCAGTGAGCGAAACCCAGGCCTTCAGCAACCCAACGCTGTACAAAGACCTGTTCGGTACCTACATCGAGCCATCGACCGGCAATACCTACTATGCGTTCAAGTCGCTGTCGATGAACATCGGCCAAACGCATAACCGCGGTATCGACTGGGACATGACGGCACGTCATCGCTTTGATTTCGGTAACCTGACGGCCAACCTGAGCGGCACCCATATGCTCAAGGCGGACTACACCGTGCCAGGCACCAAGAATCAGTGGACGACCAACATGAACTACTTCGGTATCACCGATGCAGTCACGTTCCGTAACCTGATCAAGCTGAACATGAGCCTGGAAACCGGCAAACTGACCAGCACCATGGTTGTCAGCTATCGTAACGGCTACACCGATGCAGCCGCTTCGGTACTCAACGTCGATACCAAGAAACTGGAAACCATCCGTCTGGAAGTTCCTTCGTACACCACCGTCGATCTGCAAGGCCGCTATGCCTTCAACTCGGCTGTGACATTGCGCGCCGGTATCAAGAACCTGTTTGACCGTGAACCGCCGCTGTCGCTGCGCGCTTCGTCGGGCCACCAGGTTGGCTTCGACCCACGCTACGCTGATCCAATGATGCGTTCGGTCTACTTCACCGGCAGCTACAAGTTCTAATTTGACGTCCTGAATTAGACTGTCCACAGAGCGCCTTGCACTTCACCGTGCAAGGCGCTTTTTTATGCGCCAGCAATTTGTACAGACGAAAAAAAAGGAGCCGCAGCTCCTTTTTTCTACCGCATGAGCGCGCTTACGCCGTCGCTTCGCCGCCCAGGGCTTCCACCACGTCGGCCATCAGCTTGCTCAGCTCGCCCGTCATCAGCATCACGTCGCCGTCGAAACGCTCTTCGTCGTTCTTCGTGCTCGATTCCGTTTCCTTGATCACGTCCAGCGGCTTGACGCTCTTGATGGCCAGGGATTCCGTCAGCACGAACGAGATTTTGTCGTTCCACGTCATGGCCAGGCGCGTGCACTGCTTGCCGGCCGCGATGTGGCGGCGCACGTCGTCCGCTTCCAGGGTGTGACGCACGTAGCGCACGGTGGCCTTGCTCTCGCCCGTGGCGCGCAATTCCGTATCCATGTCGACCGTGAAGCCGGCAGGCGCATCGTCGGCCTGCAGCCATTCCGTCATCACCGCCACGGGCGAGCGCTGCACGCGCAGGCTTTCCAGCGGCAATTTATCCACGGCTTTCAGCAGCAGCTTGATGACTTCATCGGCCTTCGCCGGGCTGGCCGCATCGACCACCAGCCAGCCATTGACGGGATCGATCCAGGTCCAGACGTTGCTGCGGATGCTGAAGGCGCGCGGCAGCAGTTCGTCGGCGACGCGTTCCTTCAATTCCTTCATGGCCTTCTTGCCGGGCGCAAAACCTTGCGCTTCTTCCATCTCGGCGGCGCGGGCCTTGGCCACCTGGTTGATGACGGTGGCCGGCAGCAATTTCTTTTCCGTGCCCAGCAAGATCAGCATCTGCTTGTTGACCACGTGGACCAGGCCGCCATTCGGGCGTGGCGTATCCCAGCCCTGGCGCATCAGATCCATGCTGGTCGCCGGCGTAAATTTGTTCGAGGACAGGGCCTCTTCCAGTTGTTCTGGCGTGTAAGCCCATGGTGCGGGCAGGCGGTAAATCTGAAGATTCTTGAACCACATAGTTTTTGTCTTCCGTTTGTTTCAGTAGTGCCAGGGGAACGCCATTCTACACTTTCGACATGCAAATGCCGTCAAAAGCGCGGTCTGGCGCGGTATGTATCTTGTGGGAAACCTTGCTACAGGGCGGGAAACAGCTCGGCCTGGGCAGGTACCTGCCGCGTGACGATGGCCGGGTCGCACAGGGTCGAGATGCGCACGCCCAGCAAGCGGATTTTCTTTTCGAACGGCACGCGCCGCAGACAATCGCGGCTGGCGCGCAAGATGGCGGCGGCATCCGCCGTGGCGCTGGGCAGGGTGATATCGCGCGTCACCGTGCTGAAATCCTCGAAACGCAGCTTGATGCCCACCGTGCGCCCCGCCAGCGACTGTTTATCCAGGTCGCCCGCCACGCGCGTGCACAGGCTTTCCAGCTTTTCCGACAGGGTGGCGCGGTCGCGCACCACCTGCAAATCGCGCTCGAACGTGGTTTCGCGGCTGACGGACTTGGTTTCCCGGCTGGTCTGCACGGGGCGCTCGTCGATGCCCAGCGCCGCCTGGCGCAGCCAGCCCGTGTACAGGTCGCCAAACTGCGTGCGCAGCATGGCCATGTCGGCCTGCGCCAGTTCGCCGATGGTATTGACGCCCAAGGCTTCCAGCTTGGCCGTGGCCTTCGGCCCGATGCCATTGATCTTTTTTGCCGGCAAGGGCCACACGCGCGTTTCGACATCCTCGGGTGACAAAATGGTCAAGCCATCGGGTTTTTCCAGGTCGGAACAGATCTTGGCCAGCAATTTGTTGGGCGCCAGGCCGATGGAACACGACAGGCCCGTCGCCTCGAATACGGCCGCCTTCAGGCGCGCCGCCATGGCCGGCGCCTGCTCGCCATGTTCCGTCAGGTCGACATAGATTTCATCAATGCCGACGTTCTGGATGATGGGACACAGATGGGCCACGGCTTGCTTGAAACGCGCCGAATACTCGCGGTAAGCCTCGAAATCGGCGGGCAGCAGGATGCTGTCGGGCGCCAGCTTGGCCGCCTTCATGATGCCCATGGCGGAAAACACGCCGAAGGCGCGCGCCGCATATGTCGACGTGGTGACGACGCCGCGCCCCACGTAATCGCGCATGCGCGCAAACTGCCGCGTGCCGTCCTGCTGCAGCACGGGCTGCTGCAAGCGCCCGCCGCCGATCACCACCGGTTCGCCACGTAATTCCGGATATTTCAGCAGTTCCACGGAAGCAAAGAAGGCATCCATGTCCAGGTGGGCGATCCAGCGGCGCGCTGCGGTATGTGGTTGGGCAGATGACATAAAAACACCTCGCGGCGGATCGGCTCGCCTGTATCAGGCAAGAACATTGGGCAAGACACTGTGCATGCATACAGTATGCACCGGAATTGCGCCAGGATGCAAGTTGAAACGAAGCGGACACATTGGCGGCGCCAGGCGGTTGCTTTTCTCAATAGCAAGATTACAATCCTGACACAACAATCAAAGGGAGTTGCCTTGCCTATCGCACATCACGCCTTGCGCCGCCTTGCCGTCTGCTCATCCATGCTGCCGGCCCTGCTGCTGTCCACGCCAGCGCCATCCGCGCTGGCTGCCGACGCCGCCCCCAATGCCGTCACCGCCCCCGTTGCCGCCAAGACAGCCTGGCAGGAAACCCGCCATGGCACGGTAGTGACGGATGACTACCGCTGGCTGCAAAAAAAGACCGATCCTGCCGTCATCGACTACCTGAATGCGGAAAACGCGTATACGGCCGCCGTGACCAAGCCGATCCAGCCCCTGGCCGACAAGCTTTACGCCGAAATCAAGGGCCGCATGCAGGAAGTGGACCTGTCCGTGCCTGTGCGCATGGGCAATTTTTACTATTACACGCGCATGGAAGCGGGCAAGCAGTACCCGCTCAACTGCCGCCGCGCCGCGGGCGCGAAAGGCGCCTACGATGCCGGCGCCGCCGAGGAAATCCTGCTGGACCAGAACCAGCTGGCCGAGGGCCACACCTTCTTTGCCGTGCGCGCGTTTGCCGTCAGCCCGAATGAACAATTGCTGGCCTACACCACCGACACGACGGGTTTCCGCCAGTACGACCTGCATGTCAAGGATTTGAAAACGGGTAAATTGCTGACCGACAGCATGCCCAGAGTCACCTCGCTGGCCTGGGCGGCGGACAACGCCACCCTGATGCTGGCGCAGGAAGACGCCACCACCAAGCGCTCGGACCGTTTGTTCCGCCTGGCGCTGGGCGGCACGCCGCAGCAGGTGTATCACGAGCCCGTGGAACAGTTCGCCATTGGCGTTGGCCGCACGCGCGACCAGCGCTACTTCGTGCTGACGTCGGGCAGCACGGATACCAGCGACGTGCTGCTATTGCCCACCAGCACGCCCAATGGCAGTTTCCGCAGCGTGCTGCCGCGCGAAAAAGGCCACCGCTACAGCGTCGAGCACCGCGACGGCCAGTTGTACATTCTCACCAACAAGGATGCGAAAAATTTCCGCATCGTCAGCGCGCCCCTGTCGGCCCCGCAGCCGCCACACTGGAAGCCGCTGGTGCCGCACAACAAGGACGCCGTCATCCAGTCCATCGATGTCTTCCAGGGCTACCTGGTGGTGATGGAGAAGGCGCGCGCCCTGAACCGCGCGCGCATCTATGATTTCGCGCATCAAAACTGGAAGACGGTGCAGTTCGACGATCCCGTCTACCTGGCCACGGCAGCGGGCACGCCGGAATTTACGGCAACGCAATTTCGCATGTCTTACCAGTCCCCCGTCACGCCGCCCACCGTCATCGACGTGGCCATGCAGGACGGCAAGCGCACGGTGCTGAAACAGCAGGAAATCGTCGGCGGCTTCGACCCTGCGCGCTACGCCACGCAGCGCCTGTGGGTCACGGCCCGCGATGGCGTGCAAGTGCCGCTGTGGATAGCCTACAAGAAAGGCGTCAAGCGCGATGGTTCCGCGCCACTGCTGCTGTACTCGTACGGCTCCTACGGCATTTCCACGGAAGCCACGTTCGGCCTGGCTCGCATCAGCCTGCTGGACCGCGGCGTCATCTATGCGCAAGCGCACATCCGCGGCGGCACCGACATGGGCGAAGCGTGGCATGAGGACGGCATGCTGATGAAGAAGAAAAACACCTTCAATGACTTCATCGACAGCGCCGACTACCTGGTGCGCGAAAAATGGACCAGCCCGAACCGCCTCAACATCCAGGGCGGCAGCGCGGGCGGCTTGCTGATGGGCGCCGTCGTCAACATGCGTCCGGAACTGTTCCACGCCGTGCACGCGGCCGTGCCCTTCGTTGACGTGATGAACACCATGATGGACGCCAGCTTGCCGCTGACCACGGGCGAATACCTGGAATGGGGCGACCCGAACCAGAAGGCCGCCTACGACTACATGCTCAGCTATTCGCCCTACGACAACATCGCGCGCAAGAATTACCCGGCCATGCTGGTGACGACGGGCCTGAACGACAGCCAGGTCATGTACTGGGAACCGGCGAAATATGTGGCCAAGCTGCGCGCGTATAAAACGGACGGCAATCCCCTGCTGCTGAAAACCAACATGGGTGCCGGCCACGGCGGCGCCTCGGGCCGCTACAACGCCATCGCCGAAAATGCCTTCAATATGGCGTGGATGCTGTCGCAGTGGGGCATCAGCGAATAATTTCAAAAAGCGCTTGCAGAAGGATTTTAGCCGTCCTATAATAGCGCCTCTTCCAGACGTGGTGACAAACGTCGGGATGGTTTTCTGAGACAAGCAACGGGTGCTTAGCTCAGTTGGTAGAGCGGCGCCCTTACAAGGCGTAGGTCGGGAGTTCGAGCCTCTCAGCACCCACCAAATCAGAAAACTGTCCAGTGCTTCATGGATCAGCAATACAGATCATACGAGCTTGGAGTGGTAGTTCAGTTGGTTAGAATACCGGCCTGTCACGTCGGGGGTCGCGGGTTCGAGTCCCGTCCGCTCCGCCAATAAAAGAAAGCCCTTTGGTTCCCTGAACCGAAGGGCTTTTCCCATTTCAGCAGCAGAAAAACCGCCCGTCTCCCATCGTCTCCACATTTTTTGCGTCTTTGAGCAAAAAAACTGCTTTTATCCCATAAGAAGAGTTGCACAAGCAGCATAGCGCCCCCTATAATAGTGCCTCTTCCAGACGTGGTGACAAACGTCGGGATAGTTTTCTGGGTATGCGGGTGCTTAGCTCAGTTGGTAGAGCGGCGCCCTTACAAGGCGTAGGTCGGGAGTTCGAGCCTCTCAGCACCCACCACCAATGCAGAAAATTATCCGGTGCTTCATGGATCAGCAACACAGATCATACGAGCTTGGAGTGGTAGTTCAGTTGGTTAGAATACCGGCCTGTCACGTCGGGGGTCGCGGGTTCGAGTCCCGTCCGCTCCGCCAATAAAAGAAAAGCCCTTTGGTTCTCTGAACCGAAGGGCTTTTCCCATTGTGGGATCAGATCCACGATACCGCTACCGCAGCGTGTTATGCCAACGCGCATGGGGGTCTGACCCAGCTGTTAGAATCAGCTACCCCCGACTCCGCCCCTGCCCGCATGCGCTTGCCCCGAAGCATCCATCCCTACCTGGCCCTGCGGCTGCGCCTTGCTCATCATGCTTTGCTGCAATTTGCCGCCAGCATGGCAAGCTCCATGGAGATTGTCTTTTTCCTGGCCGGCCCTGTCTTGCTGGGCTTGCTCAGCGTCATCGCCCTGCCCGGCTTTCTCGCCATGACCCTGCCCTGGCCCGCCGCGCTGGGCCTGCTGGGCGGGCAAGCGTTGCTGACCTGCCTGCCCGCCTGGCTGCTGCGCAAGCGGCTGTTGCCCGCCCCCATCGCCGCCTGGCTGCGCCCGCTACCCTTGCCGCCGTGCCTGCGCTGGCAAGCCGATATTGCCGTGGCGGGCATGCTGATGCTGCCGCTAGGCATCGCCTATATCGTTTCGGCCAGCATCTGGCTGCTGCAGTCGCCGCCCTGGCTGCGCCCGATTGCCGCGCCCGGCATGGCCGCCACCCTGCTCGTCTGGCTGCTGGCGTGGATATTGACGAGTTGCATCATCGCGCGGCGCCTGCGCGCACCGCGCCCCGTGCAGCGCGTGCGCCCCTCAACGATGAGCAAGTATGTGCCGCGCCGGCCACGCTGGCGCAGCGGCTTCCTGTGGCGCCAGCTGTTCTGGCTGCCGTTCTGGCGCAAGGAGAGTGTGATCGGCATCCAGCAAAGCCTGCTGCTGGCCACCGCCGGCGCCAGCATGCTGGCCTGGCTGCTGCGCGCCCCGCTCGTGCCCGCCCCCTTGCTGGGTTTGCTGGCCAGCGCCAGCCTGGTCATTGTGACGGACCGGGGCGACAAGGCCGTGCGCGAGCAGATCGCCATGCTGCGCCCTGCGCTGAACGCCTGGCCCCTGGCCAGCGGCAACCTCATCCGCCTGGCATGCGGCGCCAGCCTGCTGCCCGCCCTGATCGTGCTGCCGGGCGCCGGCATCCTGCTGTATTACATCGATCCGGCCGCCCTGCAGCAGCGCGTGACCAGCGTGTACGCCATCACGGCCAGCTTGGCCCTGCTGGCCATCGTCGGCCTGCCCCGCCTGACGGCGCGGGGGCGCGTCGCCCTCGTCGTCTTCTCCATCCTTGCCTTGAGCGCCATCGGAAGCGAATTATGGAATTGAACCTGCCCTCTCCCCTGCTGCGGATCGCGCAGCTCGATTTTCATTTCGCCACGCACAGCGTCTTCCAGCGCTTCAATCTGCAATGCGGCCCCGGCATCACCTGGCTGCGCGGCGCCAACGGGGCCGGCAAGACCACCCTGCTGAAGCTGGCGGGCGGCGCCCTGCTGCCCGCGCGCGGGTCCATCCGCCTCGACGACATCGACAGCGGGCGCATGGCGCTGGAATACCGCGCGCAAGCCTACTATTGCGGCGGCGACTCGCCCGCCTTGCCCTGGCTGCAGGTGCATGAATTTCTCGACCTGCACCTGGCCCTGTATCCGGGCAGCGACCAGGCCCTGCTGAACGCGGAACTGGACGCCTTTGCCATGACGGCGACCCTGCAGCAAGGCATCACCGCCCTGTCCCTGGGCCAGCATAAAAAACTGCAGCTGGCGCTGGCGCTGGCCTTGCCCGTGCGCCTGCTGCTGATCGACGAACCGTTCAATGGCCTCGACGCGCCCGCCATGGCGCATCTGCGCGCGCGCCTGGCCGACCCGGCCCGCCTGGCGCGCCAGTGCATCGTGCTGACCAGCCACCTTGAGCCCCAGCTGCCGCTGGCGGCCACGGTGCAGCTGTGAAATAGGCCTTTGCAGATCAGGCAGGAAACGCTTAGGATGCCGTCTTGCCCGCGCCGGCGATCCCGGCGCAGCCATTCATAACAAACGGCGACACACGGCGGCTTACCGGCACGCCGCGCCCATCCTGGAGATCCGCATGTCGAACACCCACCGCAGCGCCCTGGCCATCCTGTGCGCCATTCTTGCCACGTCCGCCCTCGCCGCCGGCCCCGCGGGCACGGCCGCCGACTATGGCAGCGCGGCACGCCATGACGCGGCCCAGCGCACCATCGAGCTGCAGGCCGACTCGCGCCACATCAACGTCACGCGCGGCGAAACCGTCACCATCGCGCGCGCCGGCCAGCGCTTTACGTGGCACGTGCAAACCTTCAGCAACAGGACCGTCTTCGCCCTGGCCGAGATCGCGCCGAAGGACATGGCCGTCGACGGCATCCAGGTGTATGTCGCCGCCAATCCCCAGTACGCGGGCAGCTGATTGGCATTTGCAACGCGCAAAAAAAAACCGGAGCAGCCTCGCGGCCGTTCCGGTTTTTTTTGCAGCGTAATGCTTACGCCGTCAGCGCTTCTTTTGCTGCGGACTCATCGACCACTTCCTCGTCGTCCGAGCGGATCAGGTGGTCAAAGGCGGACAGGGCTGCCTTGGCACCTTCGCCGGTGGCGATGATGATCTGCTTGTATGGCACCGTGGTGACGTCGCCGGCCGCGAACACGCCGGGGATCGAGGTCTGGCCGCGGGCGTCCACTTCGATTTCGCCGTGGCGCGACAAGGCTACCGTGCCCTTCAGCCATTCCGTGTTCGGCACCAGGCCGATTTGCACGAAGACGCCTTCCAGCTCGACCTTCTTCGACTCGCCGCTGACGCGGTCCGTGTAGCTCAGGCCATTGACGATCTTGCCGTCACCGTGGATTTCGGTGGTTTGCGCCGAGGTGATCACGGTCACGTTCGGCAGGCTGTGCAGCTTGCGTTGCAGCACCGCATCGGCACGCAGTTCCGCGCCGAACTCGATCAGGGTCACGTGTTTCACCAGGCCGGCCAGGTCGATCGCCGCTTCCACGCCCGAGTTGCCGCCGCCGATGACGGCCACGCGCTTGCCCTTGAACAGGGGGCCGTCGCAGTGCGGGCAGTAGGCGACACCATGGTTGCGGTATTCCTTCTCGCCCGGCACGTTGATTTCGCGCCAGCGGGCACCCGTGGCCAGGATGACGGTCTTGGCTTTCAGCACGGCGCCATTCGCCGTTTCAATCTGCACCAGCTTGCCGGGCGTCAGTTTCGTGGCGCGCTGGGTATTCATGATGTCGACTTCGTATTCCTTGACGTGCTGTTCCAGCGCCATGGCGAACTTCGGCCCATCCGTTTCCTTGACGGAAATAAAGTTTTCGATCGCCAGGGTATCGAGCACCTGGCCGCCGAAACGCTCGGCCAGCACGCCCGTCTTGATGCCTTTGCGGGCCGCGTAGATGGCCGCTGCCGCGCCGGCAGGGCCGCCGCCGACGATCAGCACATCGAACACGTCTTTCTTGTTCAGCGCTTCGGCCTGGCGGGCACCGGCATTGGTGTCCAGCTTGGCAAGGATTTCCTCGACATTCGTGCGGCCCTGGCCAAAGTGCTCGCCATTGAGGAACATCATCGGCACGGCCATGATCTGGCGCGCTTCCACTTCCTGCGGGAACACGCCGCCATCGATGGTGGTGACCTTGATGCGCGGGTTGATCACCGCCATGGCATTCAATGCCTGCACCACTTCCGGGCAGTTATGGCAGGAGAGCGAAATAAACGTTTCAAATTCGTAATCGCCGTCGAGGTTGCGGATCTGCTCGATCACGGCATCGTCGAACTTGATGGTGTGGCCGCCCACTTGCAGCAGCGCCAGCACCAGCGAAGTAAATTCATGGCCCAGCGGCACGCCGGCGAAGCGCACGCCGATATCGGTGCCCGGGCGGTTGATGCTGAACGACGGGGTCCGTACGCCAGCGTCCATGCGCTCGACCAGCGTGATCTTGTCGCTCAACAGGACTATCTCCTGGAGCAATTCCTTCATTTCGCGGGCTTTTGCGCTGTCATCGAGAGAAGCGACCAACTCAAGCGGATACACCACTTTTTCCAGGTAGGATTTCAGTTGGGTTTTGAGGGTGGCGTCTAACATGATTTTTTTCCTTTTCTACAAATATTTAGGCGAATGCCGGGCCGGACACCCGGTCCGGCATCGCGGTAACTACTTGTTTGCTGCTGTGTACTTCAAGGCGTCAAGACTTAGATCTTGCCAACCAGGTCCAGCGATGGGGTCAGGGTTGCTGCGCCTTCCGTCCATTTGGCCGGGCACACTTCGCCTGGGTGGGCGGCAACGTACTGGGCTGCCTTGACTTTGCGCAGCAGTTCCGACGCGTCACGGCCGATGCCGTTGTCATGCACTTCCAGCACTTTGATGAAGCCGTCCGGATTGATGACGAAGGTACCGCGCAGCGCCATGCCTTCTTCTTCGATCATGACTTCGAAATTGCGCGACAGGGCGCCGGTCGGGTCGCCGATCAGTGCGTATTGCACTTTCTTGATGGCGTCCGACGTGTCGTGCCATGCTTTGTGCGCGAAGTGCGAATCGGTCGAGATGCCGTAGACGTCCACGCCCAGCTTCTGGAATTCAGCGTGGTGATCGGCCAGATCTTCCAGTTCGGTTGGGCAAACGAAGGTGAAGTCGGCTGGGTAGAAGACGAATACCGACCACTTGCCTTTCAGCGACGCTTCCGTCAGATCGACGAATTTGCCATTGTGGTATGCGGTTGCCTTGAATGGTTTAACTTGGGTATTGATCAGCGACATAGTCATTTCCTCTCGTGTGGTGAATCAGTAAGACTCTAGTGTAAGGGGTTTTAACCCATATGCAAAATTGATTGTCACAATAGTTTCAATTGGTTTTAGCTATCATGACACCATGGGAACTCCATGATAGGCAGTTCCCACGGGATTGGATAGCGGTGACAGTGGATACCCCTGCCGCCGCCAGGTGTTTAGTTCTTGAGTTCTTCCGGTACCTTGCCGCCGTTTTCCGCCAGCTTGATCATCACCTGGCGGTGCAGCCAGATATTCATGCTGGCCGAATCATTCGTATCGCCCGTGAAATGCAGCTCCTGCGCCAGTTCCTTGCGCGCGGCCAGGCTGCTATCGAGTTGCAACAATTTCATCAAGTCAACGATGGACGTGCGCCAATTGAGTTTTTCCGCACTCTTGTTGGCCAGGTCGACCAGCACCACTTCCACGTCCACCACGGGCGCGGCGGCGGCAGGGGCTGCAGCGGGGGCGGCTCCTGCCGCGGCTGGCGCAGCTGCCGGTGCCGTGGCGGCAGCCGGCGTGGCGGCCGGGGCGGCGTCGGACGAGTGGTGGAAGATTTTGTTGTAGATATTGCTGAAAATGCCCATGAGTACACCTCGAGTTGGAGTGAATGGAAGAAGGTTTGCCTGCGCGCCCGGTCGATGACCGGTGACAGCTGGAGCCGGGCGCAGGCGCCAGCCAGTCGAGTATAAGCCCGTTCAGGCCGGAAGCCCTGTCCCGCAGGCCTGGCTGAAATCTGGTGGCGCCGCGCGCCCGTTTCAAGGCTGCAAGGGCCGCTGCGCGCGCAGCAGCGCGTCGAACGCTTCGATGGCCAGCGGCGGCGCAAACAGGTAGCCTTGCGCAAAATCACAGCCGATGTCCAGCAGCAGTGCGCGCTGCGCCGCCGTTTCCACCCCTTCGGCAATCACCTGCAAGCCCAGCTTGTGCGCCACGCTGATGATGGCTTCGCACAGGGCCAGTTCGCTGGCGCCGGGCGCCAGCTTGCCGATCATGGCGCCGTCGATCTTCAGGTAATCGATGCCGCACTGCTGCAATTGCGTCAGCGAGGCGTGGCCGCTGCCAAAATCGTCGAGGGCGATCTGCAAGCCGGCCGCGCGCAAGTGCTGCAGGCGCTGCGCCATGCCGCCGCCGGCCCCCAGCAGGGCGTCCTCGCGCATGTCGAGCACGATGGCCGTGGCGGGCACGTCCAGCGCCGCCAGCTGGCGCAGCCAGGTACCGGGCGCATCGGCCGCGCGCTGCCACTCCAGCGGCGACTGGTTGATGCACAGCTGCAAATCCGGCCCGATGGGGTAGCCGGCCGCGCGCCAGCGCTGCAATTGTTGCGCCGCCGCCCGCAGCACCCACTCGCCGATCTCCACGATCAGGCCGCTGCTTTCGGCCAGCGCCAGGAAGTCGGGCGGGCTGACCACGCCCCGCTGCGGGTGATTCCAGCGCAGCAAGGCTTCCACCTTGGCGATGCGCCCGTCCCGCAGCGCGACGATGGGCTGGTACACCAGCTGCATCTGCTGCTCGCGCAGGGCCGTGCGCAAGTCCGTGCCCAGGCGCATGCGGTTGACGGCCGCCACCTGCAGCGCGGGCGTGAAGTAACTGTAGCGGTTGCGCCCCGCCCCTTTCGACACATACATGGCCTGGTCCGCATGCTTGAGCAAGTCCTCGATATTGCCCGCGTCATCGGGATACAAGGTGATGCCGATCGAGGCGGACACGAACGCCTGCTCCTGCCCCAGCAGGAACGGCGCCAGCAGGCCATCGAGGATTTGCCGCGCGATGCGGTCGATCTGCTGCAGGTCGTCGAGGTCGGACAGGATCACCGTGAATTCATCGCCGCCCAGGCGCGCCACCGTGTCCGTCTCGCGCACGCCCACGCGGATGCGCCGCGCCGCCTCGATCAGCAGGATGTCGCCCTGGTGGTGCCCGAGCGTGTCGTTGACTTCCTTGAAGTGGTCGAGGTCGATGAACAGGATGGCCACGCGGCTGGCATCGCGGCGGCCCTGCGCCAGCGCCAGGCGCAAGCGTTCGTGGAACATGCGCCGGTTCGGCAATTGCGTCAGGGTATCAAAATTGGCTTGCTGCCAGATCAGCGCTTCGGATTGCCGCTTGTCCGTCACGTCTTCCAGCATGCACAAATGGTGCGGGCCGCGGTGGCGCGCCGTGTCGATGGCCGTCACGGAAGCGTCCACCCACACCACGCCGCCATCGGGGCGCACGATGCGCTTCGAGTGGCGAAAGCCGGGCAAGCGACGTTCCAGCAACTGCGCCACCTGTTCCTGCTCGCCCGCCACGTCGTCGGGATGGCTGATCTCCATCCAGCTCGATTGCTTCATGTGCTCCAGGCTGCGTCCGCTGATGGCCAGGTAACGAGGATTGATGTCGAGAAAGCGTCCGCTCAGGGTATCGATCAGGGCGATGCCCATGGGCGCTTCCTCGAACATGGTGCGAAAGCGCAACTCTCCCTGGCGGATGGTTTCTTCCGTGCGGCGGCGCTCGCGGGCCAGATTGCTGAAGTGAAACGCGGCCGCCACGGCCAGCAGGCTGCCCGCCAGGCCCAGCGACAGATATAGCCAGCCCAGGTCCGCGCCTGGCACGGGACGGTACAGGAAACCCTTGTAGGTGCTGCTGTCCGTGGCGTTGCGCGGCAGCACGTCCATGGCCGCATACGTGTCGGCGATATGCTGCCAGCGCTGCGGATTCATGTAGCCCGGTTCCACCAGGGTGGGCTGCAGCAGCAGTTCCATCTGCTGGGCTTCGTACAGCAGGTGCGCGTGGTCGTGGCGCTGGCTGTACTTGGCGTGGATCAGCTGCGCCATCTCCTCGCGGTGCGCCATCGCGTATTGCCAGCCGCGCAAGCTGGCCGCGCGAAATGCTTTCACGCGCTCGGGATGGCGGCGCAATTCATGTTCGCTGGTAAACAGGTTGTCGCCGTAGAAATCGATGCCGGCCGTGCGCGGCGTAAACTGGTAATACGGAAAGCCTGCCCGGTCCAGGTAGTCGGGTTCGTTGGTGGAATACGCGGCGATGGCATCGACCTTACCGCTGATCAAATCCTCGACCCGGTAGCTGGGCGGCACATGCCGCATCTGCTGCGCATCGACCCCCATCTTTTGCAGGAACAGCGATACCTCGTCAGCCGAAGGCTGCGTGCTGCCTGCCGCACCGATCATCACGGACGCCCCCGCCAGCTTGCGCACGTCGGGCGCGCCGCCGTGCTGGCGCATCAGCAGCACGCTGGGCGAATGCTGGAAGACCACGGCCAGCACCACCACGGGCTTGCCGGCCAGGCGGCTGAGCAGCAGGGTGCTGTTGCCCACGCCATATTCGGCCTCGCCCGCCAGCACGGCCGCCTCGGCCAGCCGGCCATTGCCGCCCTCGACCAGGGTGACGTCCAGCCCCGCCTCGCGGTAATAACTTTGCTCGATGGCCGCGTAATAGCCGGCGAACTGGAACTGGTGGGTGAAATTGAGTTGCAGCGCGACGCGCTCGAGGGCTTGCGCAGGGGATGCCAGGCACAACAGGCACAAGAGCAGCGAGGCAAGGCACGGCCAGCCGCGGGCGCGCCTGCCGGCAGGCGGCAAGGCAACACGGAAAGCGTCAGGTGCTTCCATCGGCATGGCGGGAAACCATCGGAAAACTGCCCAGCTGGCAGGACCAGCCTATTGTAGCCGTCCCTTTTGCCAATGGATAATTATTTCACTGAGGGCAATACCGATGATGTTTTTGGCAAACAGTCTGGCGCTGGTTTGCGTTAGAACACGACGCCAGCGACCAGAATGACATTGGCATACGGACTGCATTCGCCCGTGCGCACGATGGCGCGCGCGCCCCTGGAGAGTTGCTTGAACTCCTCGTGCGTCACCTGGCGCGCATCGGGCAGGGACAAGGCCGCCATTTGCGCCGCCATGGCAGGGTTGTGTTGTGGCAATTCGCTGGCCAGCAGGTGGTATTCCACCTGCATTTCGCTCAGCACCGTCTGCACGGTGTCGATGAAGCCGGGGATGCCGCGCGTCAGGGCCAGATCGATCAGGGGCACGCCCGGCTGCGACGGCAAGCCCGCGTCGCCGATGACCAGCATGTCGCCATGGCCCAGTGAGGCGATCATTTGCGACAGCGCAATATTAAGCAGCGGAGACTTTTTCATGGCCGTGGCTCAGAACAATTCGTGCAGGAAGGGAATCGACGTTTGCGCGCCAGGCTTGGTGACGCTCCAGGCAGCCGCGCGCTGGCCTTGCTGGATGGATTCCGCCTCGTCCATGCCGGACGCCAGACCCGCCACGAAGCCGCCGATGAAGGTGTCGCCGGCAGCCGTCGTGTCGACGGCCTGCACCACTTCGGCCGGGAAGCTGGTGTCGCCGCCATACAAGGCCGCGTGCACGCCCTTGGCACCGAGGGTGATGATGACGTTGTCGCTGCCCCGCTGTTGCAGCGCGGCGGCCAGCGCCGCGATATCCGTGCTGTCCGGCGCCACGCCGGCCAGCATGGCCGCTTCGATTTCATTCGGGATCAGATAGTCGACCAGTTCCAGCAAGCCGTCCGGCAAGCTGGCGGCCGGCGCCGGGTTCAGCACCACCGTCTTGCCCAGGGAGCGGGCCAGCTTGATGGCGTGCACGACGGTGTCCATCGGCGTTTCCAGCTGCAGCACGACGATGTCGGCCTGTTCAATCAAGCCTTGCGCCGCGTCAATGTGTGCGGGGCTCAATAAATCGTTGGCGCCGCCGGCGATGACGATGCTGTTCTGGCCGTTGTCGTCGACGAGGATGGACGCGATGCCCGAGGCCACGCCCGGCAAGGTGGTGATGTGGCTGTCGATGATGCCGTCGCCCGCCAGCGCCGCGCGCAGGGTCGTGCCAAACGCATCGTCGCCCACGCAGCCGATCATGGCCACTCGCTGGCCACCGGCCTCGACCTTGCCGCTCATGCGCGCGCACGCGACGGCCTGGTTGGCGCCCTTGCCGCCAGGAATCGTTCTAAAAGCGCCGCCCGTCAGGGTTTCGCCGGGGAGGGGCATGCGCGGCACGCGCAAGACCAGGTCCATATTGATGCTGCCGATAACCACGATCATGATGTCATTCCCATCAGTTCAGTTGCAGGTAAAGAAAAAGGTAACGTTGGCGCGGCGCTGGAGCCGCGCACGTGCAGCGCGGGGGCGATGCTGCGCTGCTGGCGCGGCATGGCAGGGTCGGCGATGCGCGCCAGCAGGCAGGCGGCCGTGATGTGGCCCAGTTCGCGCGTGTTTTGCGCCACGCTGCTCAAGGCCGGATGCACGAAGCTGGCCAGGTCGATATCGTCGAAGCCGACGACAGCCAGTTCGCCCGGCACGGCAATGCCCCGCTCGGCGGCGGCGCGCAAGGCGCCAAAGGCCATCAGGTCATTGCAGCAGAACAAGGCATCCGGGCGCTGCGCCTTGGGCAGCGCCAGCAGATCGAGCGCGGCCGCATAACCGCCGGCGCTGCTGAAGTCGCTGTGACGGCACAGCGCGTCGGCCAGGACCACGCCCGCTTCCGCCATGGCGCCGCGCGCGCCATCGATACGTTCATTGGAAATGCTCACTTCGCGGGGACCGGCGATGCAGGCGAGGCGCCGGCGTCCCAGGCTCAACAAGTGGCGCGCGGCGAGAAAGCCGCCGGCGCGGTTGTCGACGGCCACCGCGTCAATGGCCAGGTCGCTGGGCGCGCGGTCGAGCAGCACGGCCGGCACCTTCATCTTGCGCAGCAATTCGCCATCGCTGTCGGCCAGCGCGGACAGGATCAGGCCGTCGCAGCGCTTGGTCAGCAACACATTCAGGTACTCGCGCTGCTTGACGGGATCGTCGTCGGAATTGCACAGGATCACGCTGTAACCGGCCGCATAGCAGCTATCCTCGATGCCGCGCGCCACTTCCGAGAAATACGGATTCGTATTGTTGGGAATGATCAGGCCGATGGTGCGCGTGCTGCGGCTGCGCAGGGAGCGCGCCAGCGCGCTGGGCACATAATGCAATTGCTCCGCCGCCGCCAGCACGGCGCGGCGCGCCTCGTCGCTGACGGGGCGCGTATTGTTGAGGACGTGCGAGACGGTGGTGAACGACACCCCCGCCGCCTGCGCCACTTGTTTGATGGTTGCCATGGGGCAGTATTATGCGCGCTCGCCGCGGCGGCGGTAGGTATCGAGCACCACGGCGGCGACGATCACCAGGCCCGTGACGATGCGCTTCACGGGTTCGGACACGCCCACTTGCGCCAGGCCCGCTTCCAGCACGGAAATGATCAACACGCCGATAAAGGTGCTGATAACGGAACCGCGGCCACCCATCAGGCTGGTGCCGCCGATCACCACGGCGGCGATCACCTGCAATTCCATGCCCACGCCGCCGTTCGGGTCGGCCGCTTCCAGGCGCGAGACCTGGAACAGCGCGCCCACGCCGGCCAGGAAACCCATCAGGGCAAACACCAGCACCTTCGACGGCTTCGTATTGATGCCGGACAAGCGCACGGCTTCTTCATTCGTGCCGATGCCTATCCAGTGGCGTCCCAATACCGTGCGCGTGAGCACCAGGTGGCCGATGACGACGATGGCGATCGAGGCGATGAAGGCGGGCGACAGGCCGAACACGATCGGCGAGCTGATGCCCTCGACGGCGCCGCCGATGTATTCCGTGCGCGAATTCGTCACCTGATAGGCCAGGCCGCGCGCCATTTCCAGCACGCCCAGCGAAACGATGAACGAGGGAATGCGCCAGCCGACGGAAATGAGGCCCGTCGTCGCGCCGCAGGCGGCCGCCACCGCCATGCCCAGCATGGCCGCGCTCCACACGGGCCAGCCCCAGTGCACCACGGCCAGCGACAGCACGGAAGCGGCCAGCGCCATCACGGAACCCACCGACAGGTCGATGCCGCCGATGATCAGCACGAACGTCATGCCGACGGCCATCACGACTAAGGTCGGGATGTTGTTCGACAGGGTACTCAAGGTGGCCAGGGTGAAGAAGTTTTCGCTGGCAAACGAGAACAGCACGCACATGGCCAGCAAGGCGCCGATCAGGCCCGCATAGTTTTTCAGGTCGGCCAGGCTGCGCTGCAGATACGATGGGGAAGAGGTAGTGGTCATGGGAATCTTTCCGGCGGATCAGGCCGCAGCGGGAGTGGAAGTGGGGGTCAAATAGCCGGAGAAGGCGGCCGACAGCAGCGCGTCCTGACTCCAGGCGCCGCGCTCGAAGGTCTCGACGATGCTGCCGGCGCTCATGACGGCGATGCGGTCGCAGATCAGCATCAGCTCGCGCAAGTCGCTCGAGACGATGACGAGGCCCTTGCCCTGGCGCGCCTGTTCGGCCAGCACCTGATAAATATCAAACTTGGCGCCGATATCGATGCCGCGCGTGGGTTCGTCAAACAGCATCACGGGGCAGTCGCGGTACAGCCAGCGGGCGATCACCACCTTTTGCTGGTTGCCGCCAGAAAGCTCGGCCACCGTTTGCGCGCTGTTGCGCGAGCGGATGCCCAGGCGCTGGATGTAATCGTCGGCCACCGTCGCTTCGGCCGCGTCGTTGAGCCAGCCGGCGCCGCTGACCGTGTCCAGCGAAGCGAGCGTCGTATTCACGGCGATGGACTGGCGCAGCAGCAAGCCCTGGCCCTTGCGGTCTTCCGTGATCATGGCGATGCCGGCCTGCACGGCGGCCTGCGGCGAATGCAAGGCGGCCGGCGTGGCGCTGTCGCCGAGGAACACTTCGCCCGCGTCGGCGCGGTCGGCGCCGAAGATCAGGCGCAGCAGTTCCGTGCGGCCCGAGCCGATCAGGCCGGCGATGCCGAGGATTTCACCGGCGCGCAAGTCGAACGACGTGGGGTTGACCACCTTGCCGCGCGCCAGGCCCCGCACGCGCAGCAGCGGCGCGCCGATGGTGCGTCCGCTCAGGTCGACGGCGTCGTCGGCCGAGCGGCCCACCATCAAGCTGACGAGGTCGGCAGCGGAATGGCCGGCGATGTCGTCGTCGCACACCAGCTGGCCATCGCGCAGCACGGCGATGCGGTCGGCCACGCGCTTGAGTTCTTCCAGGCGGTGGGAAATATAGATGATGCACACGCCTTCCGCTTTCAGGCGCTCGATCTGCAGGAACAGCAGCTCCACTTCGCGGTGTGTCAGCATGGCCGTCGGCTCGTCGAGCACCAGCAAACGGCAGGAGCCGATCAGGTTGCGCGCAATCTCGATCATTTGCTGGTGGCCGATGCCCAGCGCGCCCACGAGCGTCCACGGGTCCAGGCCGCCCAGGCCGACTTTCTCCATCTGCTCGCGCGCGTCGCGCTCGAGGCGGGCGCGGTCGATGAAACCGAAGCGCTGCGGCAAATTCTTGAGGTACAGGTTTTCCGCGATCGACAAGGTGGGAATCAGATTGAGTTCCTGCATCACCATGCGGATGCCCAGCGCCTCGGCGGCGCCGCGCGAGGCGGGCTGGTACGGTTTGCCGTCAAGCAGCATGGTGCCCGTCGTGGCTTGCTCCAGGCCGCAGATGATCTTCGACAGGGTACTTTTACCCGCACCGTTTTCACCCGTCAGCGCCAGCACCTGGCCGGGGGCGAAGCGCAAGCCCACGCCGCCCAGCACGGGGCCGACATAGGACTTGCCGATGTTATCCAGGGTCAATAGGGGGACGGCGGCTGAAGGCGCCGGGGGGATGTCGGTAGGCATGATAAAACTCCGCGGAAAAAGACGGCGGGGCCGGCGCCCGCACTGTTGCGATGGCGCCGGCCCCGGCGGGATCAGACGATCAGGACTTGGCGTCCTTGGTGACCAGTTCGACCTTGGTTTCGATGACGCCGCCGAGATCGGCCTGCTTCTTCTTCTGCGCCAGGGCTTTCAGCACCGTGTCGATGCCGAACACGGCTTGCTGCGAACCGAACTGGTCGGCAGTAGCCAGCACGCGGCCATCGGCCAGCATCGGCTTGATGGCGTTGATGTTGTCATAGCCGACCACCAGCACCTTGCCCGTCTTGCCGGCCGCCTTGATGGCGGAAATGGCGCCGATGGCCATGTTGTCGTTACCGCACAGCAAAGCCTTGATATTCGGATTGGCGTTCAGCATGGCGGCGGCCACCGTGTTGGCGGGGGCGATTTCCCACTGGCCCGACTGTACGCTGACGACCTTGGCACCGGCCGCCGTCATGGCGTCCTGAAAACCCAGGGTGCGCTGCTGCGCGTTGTAGGTGGTGGACACGCCTTCGATGATGCCGACGGGGTCGCCCTTCTTGATCTGCTTGGCCAGGTAATCGCCGACGACCTTGGCGCCTTTGCGGTTGTCCGGACCGACGAACGGCACGGTAATGCCCTTTTCTTTCAGCGCGCCCGCATCGAGCTTGTTATCGATGTTGACGACGATGATGCCCGCATCGATGGCTTTTTTCAGCACCGGCACCAGCGCTTTCGAATCGGCCGGCGCGATCACCAGCGCGTTGACGCGCGAGACGATCATCTGCTCGACCAGCTTGATCTGGCTCGACGTATCCGTCTCGTCCTTGATGCCGTTCGACAGCAGGTCGTACTTGGCGGCATTCGCCTTCTGATGCGCCTTGGCGCCATTTTCCATGGTCAGGAAAAATTCATTGGCGAGCGACTTCATCACCAGTGCGACCTTGGGCTTGGCTGGCGTTTGCGCCATCGCCGGCACGGCGGGCAAGGCACACACCAGGACAGCGGCGGCAATCATTTTCAGGCGAATACGGGATGTCATGAGCGTCTCCAGAGGGTTGGGCAAGCACGTGTACAGCATGCTTTTTAGGAAATTCGTTGTGCGCAAACGTTTGCGCGAAGCGAATAGTGCCTCAATGCCCCATATCAGTGCAAGCAAAACTGTAGCTGCGGTGCAGCAAAAAGGGGACGCCCCGAATGAAACGGACAGGCCGTTGCGAGCGGCCTGCCGAGGAGAAATACGCAACAGTCAGCGGTTTGCTGCGGGACGGGCACTGGCCCACTGCACGGCCAGCACGCTGGCCAGCACCAGCAGCAGGCCCAGCATCGACCAGCCCGTCATGGCCTGGCCCAGCAAGGCCCAGCCCAGCACGACGGCCATCAGGGGACTGAGCAGCCCCAGCGAGGAAACGGCCACGGGCGACAGGCGGGCGATGCCGCGGAACCACAGCGCATACGCGAGCAGGGCGCCGGCCAGGCACAGATAGGCGTAGGCCAGCACCTGCTGCCAGGACAGCGCGGGCAAGGGCGCGTCGGCCAGCCAGGCGACGGGCGCCAGCATCAGGCCGCCGAGCAGCAATTGCCAGCCCGTCAGCGCCAGCACGGGCAGGTCCGGCTTCCAGCGCCGCGTCAGATAGGTGCCGGCCGCCATGCACGCCGTGCCGCCCAGCGCGGCCGCGATGCCGACGGGCTCCCACACGGTGCGCGGCGACAGCAACAAGACGCCCATGCCAAGCACGCCCAGCACGCTGGCAAGCAATGCCAGGCGGGCCGGGCGGCGCCCTTCCACGCCCCAGGCCAGGCCCATCACCAGCAGCGGCTGGATGGCGCCCACGACGGCCGCCAGGCCGCCGGGCAAGCGGTAGGCGGCGACGAACAGCAGCGCCTGGAAGACGCCGATATTCAAGGCCGACAGGATCAGCACGCGGCCCCAGTCGCGCCGCGCGGGCAGGCGCCGCATGAGGAGCAGCAACAGCAAGCCGGCCGGCAGCACGCGGATCAGGGCCGCCGTGAAGGGGCGGTCGGGCGGCAGCAGTTCCGAGGTGACAATGTAGGTGGAACCCCAGATGAGGGGCGCCAGCGCCGTGAGCACGATATCGCCCCAGGCGGGGCGGACAGCAGAGGTGGCCATGAACTATCTCGACATCAAGATAAAAACTGAGTGTGGACGCAAACTGTCTTGATGTCAAGATAAATACGCCAGTCTGGATAATACTGCCGGCCATAAAAAAACCCGGCGCACGGGCCGGGTTCTGGATGCAGCAATAAAAGCTTACCTGCGGCCGCTGCGGGCCGGCGTGCCGCCCTTGGCGGCCGGCTTGGCGCCACGGCCCACGGGCGCGGCGGCGGGCTTGGCCTTGGTCTTGATGGTCGACAGGATCGAGGGACGCACTTTCGACTCCACGGCCGTGGCCTTTGGCGCGGCGGCCGTGCCTCCCAGGGCGATGCGGCTCTTGCCTGGCGCCACCTTGAACTTGTCCGGCGTGCCGGCGCCATGCGTCTGGCGGCTGCGTTCGCCAGCGGCCAGGCCGCCCGATTCGGACGAGGTCCAGGCCGGAATCAGATGCTTGTCGCCATTGCCGATCAGGTCGCCACGGCCCATGTTGACCAGCGCTTCACGCAGGATCGGCCAGTTGGCCGGGTCCTGGTAGCGCAGGAACGCTTTATGCGTGCGGCGGATCTTGCCGCTGCGCGCCGTTTCCACCACTTCCGAGTCGGCCGTCACTTTACGCAGGGGATTCTTGCGCGTGTGGTACATGGTCGTGGCCATCGCCATCGGCGTGGGCATGAAGGTTTGCACCTGGTCCAGCTTGAAATTGTTTTTCTTCAGCCACAGGGCCAGGTTCAGCATGTCCAGGTCCGTCGTGCCCGGATGGGCGGCGATGAAGTAGGGAATCAAGTACTGCTTCTTGCCCGCTTCCAGCGAGAAACGGTCGAACATTTCCTTGAATTCATCGTAGGCGCCGATGCCGGGCTTCATCATCTTCGACAAGGTGCCCTCTTCCGTGTGCTCGGGCGCGATTTTCAAGAGGCCACCGACGTGGTGCGTGACCAGTTCCTTCACGTACTCGGGCGAACGCACGGCCAGGTCGTAGCGCAAGCCCGAGCTGATCAGCACTTTCTTGATGCCCGGAATGGCGCGCGCCTTGCGGTACAGGGAAATGAGCTTGCTGTGGTCCGTGCCCAAATTCACGCAGATGGACGGGTACACGCAGGACAGGCGGCGGCACGAGACCTCGATCTCTTTTTCCTTGCAGGCCAGGCGGTACATATTCGCCGTCGGACCACCCATATCGGAAATGGTGCCCGTAAAGCCTTTGGTTTTATCGCGGATATGCTCGATTTCGCGCAGGATCGACGGTTCCGAACGGCTCTGGATGATGCGGCCTTCGTGTTCCGTGATGGAGCAGAAGGTGCAGCCGCCGAAGCAGCCGCGCATGATGTTGACGGAAAAGCGAATCATTTCCCACGCGGGGATGTGCGCCTTGCCGTAGCTCGGGTGCGGGGCGCGCGCGTAATTCATGTCGTACACGCCATCCATCTCGTCCATGGCCAGCGGCAGCGGCGGCGGGTTGAGCCACACATCGCGTTCGCCGTGCGCCTGCACCATGGCGCGCGCATTGCCGGGATTCGATTCCAGGTGGAACACGCGCGAGGCGTGCGCATACATGACGGGGTCATCCTTGACGACGTCATAGGCGGGCAGGCGCACCACCGTCTTGTCGTGCTTTTCCTTGGCCATGGCCAGGCGCTCTTCGCGGCTCATGATGCGGATCGGCTTGATGACTTCGGCCGACTTCGACGCATTCTCGGTGGCGCAGGCGGTCTTGTCTTCCTGCACCATCTCGTACGGGCTGTAGTGCGGATCGATCTTGCCGGGCACGTCCACGCGGGTGGAATTGTGCACGCCCCAGTCGTCGCCGGGCAGCCAGCCGGACGGCACCATGAAGGCCGTGCCGCGCAGGTCGCGGATATCCTTGATGGCTTCGCCAGCGGCCAGGCGGTGGGTCAGGTCGACCAGCGCCCGCTCGGCATTGCCGAAAATCAGCAGATCGGCCTTGGAATCGGGCAGGACGGAACGGCGGACCTTGTCCGACCAGTAATCGTAATGGGCGATGCGGCGCAACGACGCCTCGATGCTGCCGATGACGATGGGCACGTCGGAATACGCTTCGCGCGCGCGCTGGGCGTACACGGTGACGGCGCGGTCCGGGCGTTTATTGGGTTCCGCGTTGGCCGTGTAGGCGTCGTCGGAGCGGATCTTGCGGTCGGCCGTGTACTGGTTGACCATGGAATCCATGTTGCCGGCGGTAATGCCGTAGTACAGGCGCGGCTTGCCGAGGATGCGGAAGGCGTCGGCCGACAGCCAGTCCGGCTGGCTGATGATGCCGACGCGGTAGCCCTGCGCTTCGAGCAGGCGGCCAACGAGGGCCATGCCGAAACTCGGATGGTCGATGTAGGCGTCGCCCGTGACGAGGATGACGTCGCACTGGTCCCAGCCCAGTGCGTCCATCTCGGCACGCGACATCGGCAGGAAAGGCGCCACGGCAGCGCGGGCAGACCGCTTGGGAACGGTCGCAAATAAATTGGTAGGGGAGCTCATAGGGTACGGATTGTACCGGAATTGGCCATTTCCAACCTGACGGCCTGCTGTTGACTGTTGGATTTCAGTACAAAAAACGTTTATTTTTCAAACACTTGGGAAATTCCCATCGAGAAATTGTGACTGAGGAGCAGTTTTTATCACTGCATCTATACCGTCTCGGCGCCTCTCGAAACCGTAGCGAGCAAGCTCAATGCCGGGGTGAGTAGCGGAACCGCACGCAGGTACGGTGAGCAAGGCATACCCGGCAATGGGCTGCGCGGCAGGTTTTCAGAGGTGCATCAGATACCCATGTTGGCGAGAATTTCACCCAGCTCGCGCAGCGCCGGCTCCAGCTTCGGATGCTTCACGGCAAACTTGGCCGACAATTCCTGGCTGCGCTCGGCCAATCCATAGGTGGTCGATTCTTCTGCGTCCTGCTCTTGCGCGGCGCGCTTTTCCAGCAGCAGCTGGATGTCGCCATCGAGTTTTTGCAGCAAACCATGCAGTTCTTCATCCACAGGGTCGCCGGACGCGATGCTCGATTGCAGCTGTTGTAACGATTCCTTGAGTTTGCTATCCATGTCTCTTCCTGTCAGTCAGTAAATTGCGTGTCCAGGAACAATTGTTCCACTTTGCTCCTGGCCCACGGGGTCTTGCGCAAAAACTTCAGGCTCGACTTGATGCTGGGATCGCTGATGAAGCAATTGATATCGATGTGCTTGGCCAGGCCGTCCCAGCCATAGTGGGCTTGCAGGCGCGTCACGATTGCTTCCAGGGTAATGCCATTCAAATCTTGCTCACTCATATACTCTTTCGACTGCCTTCTTGTTTCCATCTTACGCAATTCTACGCCGCCGGCACATAAAGCTTGCGTGCGCCAGGACGACGCAGCGCAAGCTTCAGATGGGGACGCCTTACTTGGCGGTCAAGCCGCGGCGTTCCAGCAGCGGTTCCACGGTGGCGTCGCGGCCGCGGAAGTCACGGAACAGCTGCAGCGCATCGACGCTGCCGCCGCGCGACAGCAATTTGCTGCGGAACCAGTCGCCGTTCTTGCGCGTCAGGCCGCCGTTTTCCTTGAACCAGTTGACCGATTCCGCGTCCAGCTTTTCCGACCACAGGTAGGCATAATAGGCCGCCGAGTAGCCGCCCGAGAAGCTGTGCGAGAAGTACGTGGTGCGGTAGCGCGGCGGCACGGGGGCGTAATCGACGCCCGCATCCTTCAAGGACGCCGCTTCAAAGGCCAGCACGTCGGTCGGGATCTGTGCCGGGGTCAGCTGGTGCCAGCGCTGGTCCAGCAGGGCCGCCGACAGGTATTCCGTGGTCATGAAACCCTGGTTGAATTTCTTTGCCGCCGTCACCTTGTCGAGCAATTCCTGCGGCATGGCCGCGCCGCTCTGGTAGTGCTTGGCATAGTTTTGCAGCACTTCCGGCCAGATGGCCCACATTTCGTTGACTTGCGAAGGGTATTCGACGAAGTCGCTCGGCACGCTGGTGCCGGCAAAGCGCGGGTATTTCACGTTCGAGAACATGCCGTGCAGCGCATGGCCGAATTCGTGGAACATGGTCGTCACTTCGTCAAACGTCAGCAGGGTCGGCTGGCCGGCCGGCGGCTTCGGAATGTTCAGCTGGTTGGCCACCACCGGATGCGTGCCCAGCAGCGACGACTGCGCCACGTATTCATTCATCCACGCGCCGCCATGCTTGTTGCCGCGCGCATAGAAATCGGCGATGAACAGGGCCAGCGGCTTGCCGTTGGCGTCGATCACGTCATAGACGCGCACGTCCGGGTTATATACCGGCAAGTCCTTACGCTCCTTGAAGCTGATGCCATACAATTTATTGGCGGCAAAGAAGACACCGTTGTTGAGCACGCTGTTCAGTTCCAGGTACGGCTTCAGTTCGTTTTCATCGAAATTGAAGCGCTGCTTGCGCAGCTTGTCCGTGTAGATGGCCCAGTCGGCAGCCGCCACCTGGAAGCCGCCCTTCTCGGCATCGACCACTTGCTGCAGGTCGGCCGCTTCGCGGCGCGCATTGGCGACGGCCGGTTTCGCCAGCTCCGACAGCAAGGTGTTGACAGCCGTCGTCGTCTTGGCCGTCTGGTCTTCCAGCGAATACGCGGCGTAGTTGGCGTAACCGAGCAAGGTGGCCCGCTCGGCGCGCAGTTTCGCCAGCTTCAGCACGATGGCGCGGTTGTCGAATTCGCCGCCCTGGCTGCCCCGGTTCAGGGAGGCATCCATCAGGCGCTGGCGCGTGGCGCGGTTGGTCAGCACGGCCAGTGGCGGCTGGCCGCTGGTGTTGACGAGGGCGATGACGAACTTGCCCGTCAAGCCACGCTCCTTGGCGGCCGCGGCGGCCGTATCGATATCGCTGTCCGTCATGCCCGCCAGTTCGGCGCGCGTGTCGACGACGATGCTCTTGGCATTGGTTTCCTTCAGCACGTTTTGCGCGAAGGCCGTTTCCAGGCCAGCCTGCTCGGCGTTGTAGGCTTTCAGCTTTTCCTTGTCCGCATCGGACAGCTTGGCGCCGGCGCGCACGAAGTCCGTGTGGTAGCGTTCCAGCAGGCGCAGGGATTCGGCGTCGAGGCCCAGCTTGTCGCGCTTGGCGTACAGGGTGTCGATGCGGGTAAACAGTTTCGGGTTCAGGGTGATGGCGTCGCCATGCGCGGCCAGTTTCGGCGACACGTCCACTTCCACCGCTTCGAGCACGCTGTTCGTGTTGGTCGAGGTCATGTTGCCGAAGATGCTCTGCACGCGGTGCAGCAGCTGCCCCGTGCGCTCGAGCGCGACGATGGTGTTTTCAAACGTGGGCGCCTGGCGGTTATTGGCGATCGCATTGACTTCGGCCAGCTGGCGCTTCATGCCTTCGGCAAACGCCGGCGCGTAGTGCTCATCCTTGATCAGGCCGAATTGCGGCATCTGGAATGGCAGCGGACTGGCTTTCAGCAGGGGGTTCTGCGCGCTGACGGCAGCGGCAGGGGCGGCGGCGGCGGCCAGGGCGGAAGGAGCGGCGTGGGCCAGCATGATGCTGGCGGCGATGACGAGCAGTTGTGGACGGATCATGACATCTTTCTGGAAGCACGGAGAAGAACCGCGATCGCATCGCGGGCCAGTTGCAGATCATAGCAGCCTGTCACACAGGCGTCATCCAACATGGCCGATATGCTGGCCCCACGGCCCAACTGCGCGGTTTACCACGGTTTGCGCGGCAATTCGCCAAATAAAAATGGCCGCCCATTGCCGGGCGGCCATTGATGTTCGCCACCGGCCAGGCCGGTGACGGGTGCGATTGATTACTTGCCGTTCAAGCCACGGCGCTCCAGCAGCGGCTCGATCTTCGCATCGCGGCCACGGAAGTTGCGGTAGATGTCCAGCGCATCGGCGCTGCCGCCGCGCGACAGCAGCTTGGCACGGAACCAGTCGCCGTTCTTGCGCGTCAGGCCGCCGTTTTCCTTGAACCATTCGACCGTGTCGGCATCCAGTTTTTCCGACCACAGGTAGGCGTAGTAGCCGGCCGAGTAGCCGCCCGCGAAGGCATGCGAGAAATACGTGGTGCGGTAGCGCGGCGGCGCCGGCGCGAAGTCGACGCCCGCATCGGCCAGCGCGGCCTTTTCAAAGGCGATCACGTCGGTCGGGATCTGTGCCGGGGTCAGCTGGTGCCAGCGCTGGTCCAGCAGGGCCGAGGCCAGGTACTCCGTGGTTTTGTAGCCCTGGTTGAAATTGTCGGCCGCCGTCACCTTCGCCAGCAGCTCGGCCGGGATGGCCGCGCCCGTCTGATAGTGCTTGGCGTAGTTTTGCAGCACTTCCGGCCACAGGGCCCACATTTCATTGACTTGCGACGGGTATTCGACAAAGTCGCGCGGCACGCTGGTGCCGGCGAAGCGCGGGTATTTCACGTTCGAAAACATGCCGTGCAGCGCATGGCCGAATTCGTGGAACATGGTGTTGACTTCGTCAAACGTCATCAGGGTCGGCTGGCCCGCTTCCGGTTTCGGAATGTTCAGGTTATTCGCGATGACCGGCTTGCGGTTCAACAAGCCCGACTGGCCCACGTAGGCATTCGCCCAGGCGCCGCCGCGCTTGTTGCTGCGCGCGTAAGGGTCCAGCGTGAAGATGGCCAGCTGCGTGCCGTCTTCGTTGAAGACATCGTACACCAGCATGTCGGCGTTGTAGACGGGCAAGTCGGTACGCTGCTTGAAGGTCAGGCCATACAATTTACCAGCGGCGAAGAACACGCCCTTGGTCAGCACGCTGTGCATTTCAAAGTAGGGTTTTAACTGCGTTTCATCGAAGTTGTAGCGTTCGGCGCGCACCTTGTCGCTATAGAAGGCCCAGTCGGCGGCGCCCACTTTAAAACCGCCCTTTTGCGCATCGATGATCTTCTGGATATCGTCCGCTTCATGGCGCGCATTGACGACGGCCGGCTTGGCCAATTCGCCCAGCAAGGCGTTCACGGCGGTGGTGTTTTGCGCCGTCTGGTCTTCCAGCGAATACGCCGCGTAGTTCGGGTAGCCCATCAGCGCGGCACGTTCGGCGCGCAGTTTCGCCAGTTCCAGCACTTCCTGGGTATTGTCGAACTCGCCGCCACGGCTGCCGCGCGCCTGCGAGGCGGCCATGATGCGTTCGCGCAAGGCACGGTTGGTCAGCAGCGCCAACGGCGCCTGGCCCGTCGTGTTGACGAGGGCGATCACATATTTGCCATCCAGGCCGCGTTTCTTGGCCAGGCCGGCAGCCACTTCGATGGCGGCCGGCGACAGGCCGTCCAGCTCTTCGCGCGTATCGACGACGACGGCCGAGGCGTTCAATTCCTTCAGCACGTTCTGTGCGAACTTGGTCGACAGGGCAGCGAGCTGGCCGTTGTAGGCGCGCAGCTTTTCCTTGTCGGCAGCCGACAGCTTGGCGCCGGCGCGCACGAAATCGGTATTGTAGCGTTCCAGCAAGCGTTTCGATTCCGCATCGAGGCCCAGCTTGTCGCGCTTGGCGTACAGGGTATCGATGCGCTTGAACAGCTTGTCGTTGAGCATGATCGCGTCGCTGTGGGCCGCCATCTTCGGCGCCAGCTCGCGTTCGAGTCCCTGGATCGTGTCATTCGTGTTCGAGCCGGACATCACCGAAAACACGGTGCGCACGCGGCCCAGCAGCTGGCCCGAGCGTTCCATGGCCACGATGGTGTTGTCGAAGGTGGCCGCTTTCGGGTTATTCGCGATGGCATTGATTTCCGCCAGGTGGGCGGCCATGCCTGCCGTAAAGGCGGGCGCGTAGTCGGCATCCTTGACCTTGTCGAACGGCGGATAGTTGAACGGCAGGCTGCTGGCCTGCGCAAACGGGTTCGACGCGGGCAACGCCGTAGCCGCGCTGGCGGTGGCCTTGGCGGAAGCGGCGGTGGCGGGCGCGGTGGTGGCGGCAAAGGCGGCTGGTACCAGCATCAGGCTGGCGGCGATGACGAGCAGGGTTGGACGGGTCATGTCTTCTTTCAAGAAACGCAAGAGAGCCGCGATTGTGTCGCGGGCCAGCCTGAAATAATAACAGCCAGAAACACTTGCGTCACCCGCAACTACCGAAGGTAACGATACGCCCGTACAGGAAAGGTTGTCATGCCCAGTGCGCCATGCTGGCAATTCAGTAATGCGGCGGACGCTCGTTGACCAGCCCGCCATTTGCCTGCTGCGCCCCATCGCGCACGTGTTCACCCAGCTTGTGCAGCATCGCTTCCAGCTGGTCGATGCGCTTGCCCTGCTGGTACACCATCTGGTTCAGCGACTCGACCAGATCCTCCTGCTGGGCCAGCTTGATTTCGATATCGACGAAACGTGTTTCCATCTGTTCTGCGTTGTCCATGATGCTCATTTCTGACTGAAAGGGGGCATTCTACCGCCGCAGTGGCGTGCGCCAGGACAAACAAAGGGCATTCTTCCCGCTGCGGCGCCGATTCCTGCCTATTCTCTCCTGATAGCTGGATCAAACCGCTTGACGAATGAGAACAAACGATTACAATGATTGAACCAACACCAACCGAGCCACTGCTGATCGATACGCGCAAGACGGCCGAATACCGGCGCTGGGAAGACTCCCTGCACGATGTGGCGGCCGCCGCCATCGACGCGCGCATCAAGCACTTGCAGCACGGCAAAAAGGGCGACTGGCGCCCCGTGGGCGAAGGCGTGTGCGAACTGCGTTTTTTACAGACGGGGCCGGGCTGGCGCGTGTATTTTCATGAAACGAATCGGGGCACCCTGATCTTGCTGCTACTCGGTGGCAACAAATCCAGCCAGCAGCGCGACATCAAGCAGGCGCAGGCAATCCTCAGGGAGCTGAAAGCCCGACAGACAGCCATCCGCAAAGCGGCGGCGGCATGCACAGGAGCACGAAGAAAATGAACCAACATACCGACCATGACACCTTCGACCTCGACGACCTCGACGCGCTGGGATTGAGCAAATTTGACCCAACGCAACACCTGACCAGCAAGGCCGCCGTGGCCGCCTACATGAGCGAAATCGTCGCCACGGGCAACGCGGAACTGTTCCAGTCCGCCATGAATGACGTGGTGCGCGCCTACGGCATGGGCAAGGTGGCGGCCAGGGCCGACATCACGCGCGAAGGCGCATACAAAGCCTTGCGCGAAGGCAGCAAGCCGCGCTTTGAAACCATCTTGAAAATGCTCGATGCGCTGGGCATGCAGCTGGCCATCGTGCCGAAGGCCACGCCGGACGGCGCCGCGGAAGCCTGAGCGCCTCTTATCCTTTCGGCGCGGCCAGCAAGGCCTTCATGCGCGCCAATCTCTCCTTGGGCGAAATCACTTCCGCTTCCGTGGGCACGGCGTCCCCCACGTCCAGTTGCATTTCCTTGATGAAGCGCGACGGGTCGCAATGGACTTGCTCGCCCGCCCGCTTGCGTTTCTTGCACCACGTGACGTGCAAGGTGCGCTGGGCCCGCGTGATGCCCACGTACATCAGGCGGCGCTCTTCCTGGATGCGCGCGGCGATGGTTTCGGCTGGCGCGTCCGCATCGCCCTTGTGCGGCAGAATCCCCTCTTCCACGCCGACGAGGAAGACGTGCGGAAACTCCAGCCCTTTCGACGCGTGCAGGGTGGACATGCGCACGGCATCCTGCTCCTCGTCCTTGCCTTCCAACATGGTCATCAGGGCCACCATCTGCGTCAGTTCCAGCACGTTCTTTTCTTCGCCGTCGCGGTCCTTGCCGCCCCGGCCACGCTCCTTGAGCCAGTTGACGAATTCCAGCACGTTCTGCCACTTGCTTTGCGCCTGCCGCTCCTCGAAGGCATCGTACAGATACGATTCGTAGTGGATTTCCTTCATCATGTCGTCCAGCACTTCGGCCGCATTGTCGCCGCTGCCGGCCGCGCCGGGCCGGCTGGCGCGCGATTCGAGATCGTTGATGAAGTTGCAGAAGTCGCGCAACGGCCCCAGCTGTCGGTCCGTCAGCTTGGCCTCGATGCCGCCTTTGAAGACCGCCTGGAACAGCGAGCACTGCCACTGCCCCGAAAACGCGCCCAGCACTTCCAGGGTCGACTGGCCCACGCCCCGCCGCGGCGTCGTCACGGCGCGGATGAAGGCCGGATCGTCGTCTTCATTCGCCAGCAGCCGCAGGTAGCTGATGATGTCCTTGATCTCGGCCTTGTCGAAGAAACTCTGGCCGCCCGAGATCGTGTACGGGATGCGTTCCTTGCGCAGACATTGCTCGATGATGCGCGCCTGGTGGTTGCCCCGGTACAAAATCGCGTAATCGGAAAATTTGTTCTTGCGCTCGAAATGGTCGGCCGAGATCATGATGGCGACCTGCTCCGCCTCCTGCTCGTCCGTCTGCATGCCCAGCACCTTGATCGGCTCGCCCAGGCCATGCTCGGACCACAGCGACTTTTCAAACAGCTTCGGATTGTTGCCGATGACGGCGTTGGCCGCGTTCAGCACGCGCATGGTGGAGCGGTAATTCTGCTCCAGCTTGATGACGCGCAGATCGGGGAAATCCGTCTCCAGCGTTTTCAAATTTTCCACGGTGGCGCCGCGCCAGGCATAGATCGCCTGGTCGTCGTCGCCCACGGCCGTAAACATCGGCTTCTTGCCGATGCCCGTCACCATCAATTTGACCAGTTCATACTGGCAAGTATTCGTATCCTGGTATTCGTCGACCAGCAGATAGCGCAGGCGGCGCTGCCATTTGTCGCGCACGGGGCCATTGTTGCGGAACAATTCCACGGGCAGGCGGATCAGATCGTCGAAATCGACGGCCTGGTAGGCGGACAGCGTGGCCACATAGCTGCGGTAGATGCGCGCCGCGTTGGCCTCGTCCTCGTCCTTGGCTTGCGCCAGCGCCATGTCAGGATCGATCAAGCCATTCTTCCACAGCGACATGGCGTTCTGGATGCCGCGGATCACCTGTTTATCGGTGGTAATGGCCAGATCTTGCACCAGCGAAAAGCAATCGTCGCTGTCCATGATGGAAAAGCGGTCCTTCAGCCCCACGCCATTGGCTTCCTGGCGCAGGATTTTCACGCCCAGCGAGTGGAAGGTCGACACCGTCAGCTGCTTGGCCTGGCGCGGCTGTTTCAACAGCTTGGCGATACGCTCCTGCATCTCCAGCGCCGCCTTGTTGGTGAAGGTCAAGGCAGCGATGGTGCGCGGGTCGTAGCCCCGGTCTTCGATCAGGTGGGCGATCTTTTGCGTGATCACGCGCGTCTTGCCCGAGCCGGCGCCCGCCAGCACCAGGCAGGGGCCGTCAAGATAGGTAACCGCTTCGCTTTGGGGAACGTTAAGACCGAATTGTGGCGCTTTGGACATCAGGGTATTTCCGGAGGGAACAGCAGCCCATTGTAACAGCGTCGCGTCCGCATTTTGCGCGCTGACGCATGCCCGAAAAACAGGCAATGGCATTGATATATCGCCATATGCCGCCATCTTGGGCGATTCAATGCGTGCGGCGATGCCACGCCTGGAGTACCATTCCGCCTATATCGCCCGCGCGCTCCCCTTACCGAATGGCAGTCCTATGAAATTTGAACACCTGATTGAAATTAACGATCCGCTCAACCCCTTGATCGACACCCTGACCCTGGAGCAAGTGTGGCGCGGCCTCGTCCTGCGCGCCGAATCGCCAAAGCTGTTCGTGCCGCACCTGGACGAGTGCAAGATCAGTGAACACAGCGATGCCGGCTTCGCCCGCAGCCTGCGCTATGGCGAACTGGTCATCAACGACAAGGTGGTGCTGGTGCCGCAGCTGCAAGTGCGCTACGAAGTGCCGGCACAGAAGGACATCAGCGCCTCGTCCCTGGTAATGACCATCGAGATGCCCGACGAGGCCAGCCTGTGGGTGCGCTTCCAGTACGACGATGGCCATGACGCGGCCACCGACGCGGCCAACGCCCTGTATGACGACTTCCGCCGCTCCGCCTACAAGGAGTCCGACATCGATACCGTGCGCATCATGCGCGAGCTGGCGGCCGAGGGACGCCTCGATGCGGGTCTGCTGAATTAAGCCATGCATGGAGGACGTGCCTGCAAGACGTTCGGGGCCGGGCGCATTGCCGCAGGCCGTGCGCAAGGACGGCCAGGCCATGCGACAGCGCCATGGGCGTCCTTGCAGGCGCGCTACACTCTTGCGCTGCGGCCCCACAGCTGGTCGGGGCGAAACTGCAAGCCCGCCTGCTCCGCGCTGAGCACTTCGCGGATGGCGTGCAAATCCACGCGCGTGTCGCGCCGCAGCGGTACGTCCAGGCGCGCGCCACGGGGGCCGATCAGCGACTGCACGTGCGGCGTGGCGGCGCTCAGGCCCTTGCGCGTGACGACGCCGATTTCTCCATTCAGCAATTTGACGAAGGTGCCGACCGGGTAAATGCCCAGCTCGCGCACCAGCAGCGAGGCCAGCGGCGCGTCCAGGGTCGCCTTGTCGGCCATCAGCATTTCACGCAGGGCCACGTTCGGCAACAGGGGCTTGCGGTAGCTGCGCCTGGACACGCGGGCGCAATAGCGGTCGGCCAGCATGATCAGCCGGGCGCCGACGCCGATCTCCGCGCCCTGGATGCCCAGCGGATAGCCGCTGCCATCGACGTTTTCATGGTGCTGCAGCACGGCTTGCAGCCAGATGGCATCGCTCACCCCGGCCGCGCGCAGCAAGTTGACGCCCGCTTGCGGATGGGCGCGGATGTAGGCCCGCTCAGCGTCGTCCAGCGGGCCTTCCTTGCACTGGAATTGCGCGTGGCGTTCCAGCATGCCCACGTTCATGCTCAGCGCCGCCAGCACCACGCTGCGGATCACGCCATCGTCGAGTTTCAGGGCACGCGCCAGCAGGGCCGTGACGACGGCCGTGTCGACGCTGTGGCGCACGGCAAAGTCGCCCGCGCCCTGGTTGTGCAAAATACAGGCGAGCGCCACGTCCGCATCCAGCACCACGGCCTCGTCCACCAGTTGCGCCAGGGCCAGCAGTGGCGCATGGCTGTCCGCCTGCCCAGCGGCAATGGCCGGCAAGACCAGCGCCAGGCCTGCGGTGACCAGGTTCAGCATGCGCAGGGCCGATGGCGTCTCGGTGGCTGCGCGCGGCGCATCTTCGCTGGCGTCGGCGATGACGCCACGCGCCAGCAGCAATTCGATCTGCGTCTCGCTGCTGATCACATGCCCTTGCCTGGCCAGCAAGCCGCCCGTCTCGCCATGCACGTCCCAGGGCAGGGCCAGGCCCAGGGCCAGTTCCCCCACATAAATGCGCCGAATCTTCACATCGTCTCCGTGTCATCGCTGCCACCCGCCTGTTTTACCATCCTGGTATCGGCGGTGATTACCAATTGAAATGTTTTTTGCTTTTAATCAATATTTCAATATGGCAGCGATGATCGCGCAATCATGTGAGCTTGTCTACATAATTAATTAAATCGCAAAGTTGCAACAAATTTTCATGGTCGCGCCCATCACACGCCGGGCGAACAGTCGGCGCAGCCGGGCGCGTGTTCCGGATCTTTTTCCAGGTGCAGCGCCAGTTCGCGCAAGGCCGTGCGCACGCCTTCCTCGATGACGGGATGGTAGAACGGCATGTCGAGCATGGCCGGCACCGTCAGCTGCGCCTGGCATGCCCAGGCCAGCAAGTGGCCCAGGTGTTCCGCCCGTGGGCCGATCAGCTCGGCACCGAGAAAGCGCTTGCTGCCAAACTCCGCATACACGCGCAGCAAGCCCTGGTTTTGCAGCATCACGCGGCTGCGGCCCTGGTTGCCGAACGACACGGCACCCACGGCGAAGCGGCCTGCGTGGCTCACGCACAATTGCTGGTACGTCGCGCCCAGGGTGGCGATCTGCGGCTCCGTGAAGGCGATGGTCAGGGGCGTGCGGCGCAGTCCCGGCTGCACGTCGGGAAAGCGCGCCGCGTTCTCGCCGGCGATGCGGCCCTCGTCGGCCGCCTCGGGCAGCAGCGGCAAGGCGTTGTCGGCGTCGCCCGCGATGAAGATGGCGCTCTTGCCGCACTGCATGGTGCGCGGATCGTGCAGGGGAATGCCGTGGCGGTCGAGTTCGATTTGCGCCGTCTCCAGGCCGATCCGGTCCACGTTCGGGCGGCGGCCGATGGCGGCCAGCACATACTCGAACTGCTCGGTTTTTTCCGCGCCGGCGCCATCGCGGCTGGTCAGGACGATGCCAGCGCCATCGGCGCTTTTTTCCAGATGCGCCACGCTGGTCTGGAAGCGGATGTCGAGTTCGCGCGCCAGCACCTTGGCCGCCTCCTGCAGCACCAGCGGATCGGTCAGCTGCGCCACCTTATTACCGCGCGCAAACAACGTCACGCGCACGCCCAGGCGCGCCAGGGCCTGGCCCAGCTCCAGCCCGATGACGCCGGCGCCGATGACGGCCACGGATCGCGGCAAATCCGTCCATTCGAACACGGCGTCGCTGCTGATGACGCGCTCGCCCGCCGCCTGCCACTCGGGCGGCATGATGGGCGTGGAACCGGTGGCGATCACCACGCTGGCCGCTTCCACCACGGTGTGTTCATCCACCTGCAATTTGCCGGGAGCAATAAAACGCGCGTGGCCGCGCAGTTTTTCCTCGTCGGGGATGGCGTTGACGCCGTCGAGCACGAAGCCGACAAAGCGGTCGCGCTCGCTGCGCACCCTGGCCATCACCTGCCGGCCATCGATGCGCACGGGGCCCGGATGCACGCCAAAGCCGGGCGCGGCAGCCACCGCATGGGCGGCCTCGGCCGCCGCGATCAAAAGCTTGCTGGGCATGCAGCCTACCCTGGCGCAGGTCGTGCCGTACGGTCCGCTTTCAATCATCAGCACGCGCTTGCCCTGCATGCTTGCCGCCTTGCGCGCCGTCATGCCGGCCGTGCCGCTGCCGATCACGGCCACATCCACTCGTATCGTCTTCATGGTGCTGTCCATCCTACTGAGGTTGCTCACAGCGTTCGATACTACCCGTTTGCCGAAAATAAGGTTTTACTTTGCTGCAATATATGCATTAGTATAACTAATCATTTTCAAAATTTATAAGCTGAGCTAATGGGATCACTCGATTATCGCGCGCTGGCCGTGCTGGATGCCGTGGCCAGCCATGGCAGTTTCGACAAGGCCGCCCTGGCGCTGGGCATCACCCAGTCAGCCGTCTCGCAGCGCATCAAGGCGCTGGAAGACGCCAGCGGGCGATTGCTGATCATCCGTGGCCAGCCAGCCGTGCCGACGGGGCTGGGCCAGCGCCTGATCGTGCATCACCGCAACGTCAAGCTGATGGAAGCGTCGCTCGACATCGACCTGGGCAACAGCGTCAGCATGCCGGAAATCGCCATCGCCATCGATGCCGACAGCCTGGCCACCTGGTTCCCCGACACCTTGTCCGCCCTGCTGGCGCCGCCCCGCTGCCAGCTCGACGTGCGCCTGGCCGACAGCGATGCGGCCTTGCAGATGGTGCGCGACGGCACGGTATTCGGTTGCGTGGCGGGCGCCTCCGGTACGGCCATCGACGCGGCGGCCGCCACCAGCGTGACGCCGCTCGGTACCATGCGCTATGTCTGCGTGGCTACGCCCGTGTTTGCCGGGCACTGGTTTGGCGACGGTGTCAGCCCGGAAGCGGTACAGCTGGCGCCGGCCGTGGTGGGCCAGCACGGCTTGCTGGCGCGTTTCCTCGCCGAACAATTGGAGGTGCGCGAACCGTTCCCGCACCATACCTTGCCCGTGGAAGCGGCGCGCCGCAGCTGCGTGCTGGACAGCCTGGCCTATGGCCTGATGCCGCAGCGCCTGGCGGCGCCGGCCCTGGCGACGGAGCGCCTGGTCGATCTGATGCCGGGCCGCACCCTGGACGTACCCCTGAGCTGGCATGCGTGGGCCCTGGACACGCCGTTTACCAAGCTGCTGTCCGAGCAGATCGTCAAGTCGGCGCGCGACTACCTGAGCTGATCAGATATCCAGCGGGTCCACTTCCAGCGACCATTTCACGCGCGTCTTCATGGCGCGCAATTCCATCAGCCATTCCTTCAGGAACGCCTGCAGGGCCGGGCGGGAGGGCGATTCCAGCAGCAGCTGGGCGCGATCCACGTTGTACACGCGCGTCATGCTCATGGGAATCGGATCATTGATGGTCACTTGCGGGTGGTCCATGCACTCTTTGGCCGCCTGCAAAAATTCGATGGCCGTGGCCAGCTCGGGCGCTTCGGCGCGCAGCAGGGCCTGAAACAGATACGGCGGCAGCGCCGCCTGCTTGCGCTCTTCCAGCAAGGTGGTGGCGAAGTGGTCGTAGTCGTGGTTGACGACGGCGTCGTACAGCGGATGGCGCGCATAGCGGGTCTGGATCAGCACTTCACTGACGCTGCCGCCTTCCGTCTGCGCGGCCCGTCCGGCGCGGCCCGCCACCTGCATCAGCTGCGCAAACAGGCGCTCGCTGGCGCGGTAATCCTGCGAAAACAGGGCCGTGTCCGGGTTCAATATGCCCACCAGGGTCAGCTTTTTGAAATCGTGGCCCTTGGCCACCATCTGCGTGCCGATCAGGATATCCACGTCGCCCCGGTGCACGGTGTCGAAGGCCTCTTGCGCGCTGCCCTTCTTGCGCGTGGAATCGGCATCGATGCGCAGGATGCGCGCCTCGGGAAACAGTTGCTGCAAGCCTTCTTCCACCCGCTGCGTGCCGCGGCCCAGCGGCTGCAGGTCGACGTTGCCGCACGTGGGGCAATGACGGGGGATGCGCAGTTCCAGGCTGCAATGGTGGCAGCGCAGCCGGTGTTCCGGCTTGTGCAGCACCATGAACGAGGTGCAGCGCGTGCAGTTGCTGATCCAGCCGCACGATTCGCAGCAGATCACGGGAGAATAGCCGCGCCGGTTCAGGAACAGCAGCGACTGCTCTCCGCGCTCCATGCGCAGTTTTAACGCGGCTACCAAGTGCGAAGTCAGGCCGTCTTTCGGCCGGTCGCGCTCCATGTCCAGGATCTTAACGCGCGGCAAGACCGCATTCTTCACGGCCCGTTCGCGCAATTCCAGCTTGCGGTAGCGCCCCGTCTGCGCATGGTGCCAGCTTTCCAGCGACGGCGTGGCCGAACCCAGCACGATGGGGATCTGCAATTGCCAGGCGCGCCACACGGCCAGGTCGCGCGCCGAATAGCGCAAGCCCTCCTGCTGCTTGTACGACGGGTCGTGCTCTTCGTCGATGACGATCAGCTTGAGCTTGGGCAACGATGCCAGGATGGCTAATCTCGTGCCGAGGATGATGCGCGCCTGGCCCTGGTGGGCGGCCAGCCAGTGCAGCATGCGCTCGCCCTCGGACAGGCTGCTGTGCAGGGTAGCCAGCGTGACGCCGGGAAAGCGCGCGCGGATATTGCCTTCCAGCTGGGGCGTCAGGTTGATTTCCGGCACTAAAATCAGGATTTGCGCATCGTCCTCGCGCGCCAGCACCTGGGCGCAGGCTTGCAGATACACTTCCGTCTTGCCGCTGCCCGTCACGCCGTACAGCAGGGTCGGTTGAAAGCCCCGGGCGCCGCCGATGGCGTCGGCCGCTTCCTGCTGGGCGGCATTCAAGGCCGGCATGTTCAGTGGCGTGCCGTCATGCGCGTCGGCCAGCTTGCCCAGCTTCTTGATGGCGCGGTCGAGCGCCACGGTGGTCAGCACGCGCAAGTTCTTCGGCAAGCCCGGCAAGGCCACCTCACCCAGCGGACGCTGGTAGTAATCGGCGGCAAAGGCGGCCAGCGCCAGCCACTGTGCCGACAGGGGCGCCAGCTGGCTGCGCACGGCCAGCACGTCCTTCAATTTCGCCTCCGGCACATCGGTGCTGTCGGACACGCCGACGATCAGCCCCATCACTTCGCGCCGGCCGAACGGGACCAGCGCCAGCTGTCCTACCTGCGGCTGCGGCGCATCGGCGCCGCCGTGCCAGCGGTAGTCGAACAGGGCGTTCAGGGGCGTGTCGAGTGCGATTTTCAGGATGCACGGCGTCGGGATGCACTGCGGCATGAGTAGTGTGGCCTATCTATCTGAATAAAAAGCGTCAAAAGCGCGCCGCAGGGACAATCGCGCAGCGGGATGCCGGGCGTGGGACCAGCCGGCCATGATACTTGTTTCGCCCCTCACCTGCCTAACGGCAGGCACGCCGGCCTATCGCAACAGGGCTGGCCGCCCTGAAGAAAATTCTGTGGATAACTTTGTGGACAAAGCAAAATTAACTTTCAGAAAAATGTGGATAGAATATTTTGAGTGCCGTCAAGAGGGGCACGCAAGAAAAAATAAGCTTTTAAAATCAGTGAGTTAAAAAAACCTGCCCGGGAGCCGTGAAAACCGGGGGACTTTTCGGCGGCTGTGCATAACTGAACCATTCGTGAATTTTTTATACAGAAATCAGAGCATTTTCCATGACTTGAATCAAGGTCCGCAGCAGCAATATGAGGCAAAGTTGACAATTGCCGGGCACACGCGCTGTTGCGGCTGCTGGCCGGCGAAACATTGTTCAATTATCATGCACTGCAACATGCACTTCAGGTGAAACCTGAGCATCTGCGCTAAGTCCCGGTTAACACATTACTTTTCAATTTTATCCACAGAATCTGTTGATAACTTTGTGGACAATGCGCTGACAAGCCTGGCGAGGAAAGGAACAACCTGCTTCTATGCCATAAAATCCGCCCAGGAATGCATTTTTTATTTCTTAATAATCAAATACTTGCATTGACTCTCCGGGCATGGCTTTTTCACTGCCTCTTATTTCCGCAGCAAAAAAAATTGTGCATAAGTCGGTATTCCTTGCGAAGGCGCAGCAAAGAAAAAAGGCAGGCCTCCGCTGGAAAGCCTGCCTTTTCGTCCCCGCCCAGGGGATGGGGCGGGAATTACTGGCCGCTGCGCATGGCGCGGCTCAGGCTATGCACGGCGTCCACCATGGCCTCCACCGATTCCGGCGGCGTGAACTGGGAAATCCCATGGCCCAGGTTGAAGACATGGCCCGTGCCGGCCGATGGCGCGCCGAAGGCGTCGAGCACTTTCGCCACTTCCGCGCGGATCTGCTCGGGGCTGGCAAACAGGATGGCGGGGTCGAGGTTGCCCTGCAAGCCCACCTTGTGCCCCACCAGCTGGCGCGCGCGCGTCAGGTTCACGGTCCAGTCCAGGCCCACGGCATCGGCGCCGATGTCGGCGATCTGCTCGATCCACTGGCCGCCACCCTTGGTAAAGACGATGGCGGGAATCTTGACGCCATCCTTGTCGCGCTTGAGCTGGGCCACCACTTGCTGCATGTAGGCCAGCGAGAATGCCTGGTAGGCGCCATCGGCCAGCGCGCCGCCCCAGGAATCGAAAATCATCACGGCTTGCGCGCCGGCATCGATTTGCGCGTTCAGGTATTGCGCCACGGACGTGGCGTTGATGGACAGGATGTGGTGCATCAGGTCAGGACGGCTGTACAGCATCTTCTTGATGGTGTGGAACTCCTTCGAGCCGCCGCCTTCCACCATGTAGCACGCCAGGGTCCACGGGCTGCCGGAAAAACCGATCAGCGGCACGCGGCCATTGAGTTCCGTGCGGATTTGCGTGACGGCATTGAAGACATAGTCGAGCGAACCCAGGTCCGGTACCTGCAGCGCCTTCACGTCCTGTTCCGTGCGCAGCGGGCGCTCGAACTTCGGTCCTTCGCCGTCGGCGAAATACAGGCCCAGGCCCATGGCGTCGGGCACCGTCAGGATGTCGGAAAACAGGATCGCCGCGTCGAGCGGGAAGCGCTCCAGGGGCTGCAAGGTGACTTCCGTGGCGTAATCGGGATTCTTTGCCAGCCCCAGGAAGGAACCGGCCCGCTCGCGCGTGGCGCGGTATTCGGGCAGGTAGCGGCCCGCCTGGCGCATCAGCCAGACTGGGGTATGCTCGGTCGGCTGGCGCAGCAGGGCGCGCAGGAAAGTGTCATTCTGTAGCGGAGCAAATTGTGGCATGGAAGGCAATCAATAGC
Source organism: Janthinobacterium foliorum (assembly GCF_978021625.1). Taxonomy (NCBI): domain Bacteria; kingdom Pseudomonadati; phylum Pseudomonadota; class Betaproteobacteria; order Burkholderiales; family Oxalobacteraceae; genus Janthinobacterium; species Janthinobacterium foliorum. The sequence goes on from NZ_CDXDQE010000011.1 coordinate 161,045, forward strand.
TTGGAGAAGCGGTATTATCGCATCCAATCGCCGCCATTTCATTGATTCCAGTGCCGCTTTGCAGCATTTGCCGCGCGCGCCATGGCTTTCGCTGTGCCCGCCCTTCCATTATGATGATGCACGCTGCCACGCGCCCTGACCCTGCCTGGCGGCCCCCGATCCCCCACTACACGGAGCCCGCATGACATCGACCGCATCCAGCCCATCCGCCTTGACCGCCCCCTACGGCACCTGGCCTTCGCCGATCAGCGCGGCCATCGTCGCCGCCGGCGCCTCGCCGCTGACGCAGCTGGCCCTGGGCGGGGCCGATGGCGGCGACGTGTTCTGGCTGGCGGGCCGCGCCAGCGAAGCGGGACGCAATACCCTGCTGCGCCAGCGCGGCGCGCGCGTCGATGAACTCACGCCGGCGCCGTTCAATGTGCGCACGCGCGTGCATGAATACGGCGGCGGCGCGTATGTCGTCGATGGCGACGACGTGGTCTTTTCGCATTTCGCCGATAACCGCCTGTACCGCGTGACGGCCGGCGCCGCGCCGGAAGCGTTCAGCGCGGGCGGCAATACGCGCTACGCGGACTTCGTCGTCGATGCGGCGCGCGCGCGCCTGGTCGCCGTGCGCGAACAGCATCCGCAGGAAGGCCATGCGCACCCGGAAAACAGCCTGGCCGCCGTCGGTTTCGACGGCCGCGAAACGGTGCTGGCGCGGGGCCACGATTTTTATGCAGCGCCGCGCCTGTCGCCGGACGGCAGCCAGCTGGCGTGGATCAGCTGGGACCACCCGCGCCTGCCATGGCAGGGCACGGAACTGTGGCTGGCCGACGTGCACCCGGACGGCAGCCTCGGCTCGCCCCGCCTGATCGCCGGCGGCGCGCGCGAGTCGATCTGCCAGCCGGAATGGTCGCCCAATGGCTTGCTGCATTTCGTTTCCGACAGCAGCGGCTGGTGGAACCTGTACCGCCTGCAGGGCGGCGAGATCGAGGCGCTGTGTCCGATGGAGGCGGAATTCGCCACGCCGCACTGGACCTTTGGCGGCAGCATGTACGGCTTTCTTTCCGACGATGACATCGTCTGCACGTATATCCAGGCCGGCATCAGTTATCTGGCCCGGCTGAGTGTGGCGGCGGCCAAGCTGGAACCGATTCCCCACCCGTACCAGGAAATCCGCGAACTGCGCGTGGGCCCCGGTTTCGTCGCCTTGCTGGGCGGCAGCCCCACCATCGCGCTGGAATTGGCGCGCATCGATTTGGCTAACCATGAGCTGGAAGTGCTGGCACAATCGATCGCGCAATTGCCCGCGCTCGGCTACCTGTCCGTGCCGCGCAGTGTGAGTTTTCCTAGCAGCAATGGCCGCACGGCCCATGCCTTCTTTTATCCGCCGCAAAACAGCGATGTGCAGGCGCCGGCGGGAACCTTGCCGCCTGTCATCGTCATCAGCCATGGCGGCCCCACCAGCATGGCCAGCAATACCTTGAAGCTGGCGACGCAATACTGGACCAGCCGCGGCATCGGCGTGCTTGACGTCAACTACGGCGGCAGCAGCGGCTTCGGCCGCGAATACCGCGATGCGCTGCGCGGGCAATGGGGCATTGTCGACGTGGAAGACTGCATCGCCGGCGCGCGCTACCTGGCCGCCAACGGCCTGGCCGACCCCGAGCGCCTGATCGTGCGCGGCGGCAGCGCCGGCGGCCTGACGACCCTGTGCGCGCTGACCTTCCACGACGTCTTCAAGGCGGGCGCCAGCTACTATGGCGTGTCCGACCTGCAGGGCCTGGACAACGATTCGCACAAGTTCGAATCGCGCTACACGGATTACCTGATCGCCTCGCAGCCGCAAGCCGAAGCGCTGTACCGCGAGCGTTCGCCCATCCACCACACGGATAAGCTGTCGCGCCCGATGATTTTCTTCCAGGGCCTGGACGACAAGGTGGTGCCGCCGCAGCAGTCGCAGCAGATGGTCGACGCCCTGCGGGCGCGCGGCGTGCCGGTCGCTTACGTGCCGCTGGAAGGCGAGGGCCACGGCTTCCGCAAGGCGGAAAACATCGTGCGCACCCTGGAAGCGGAACTGTATTTCTACCAGCGCGTGTTCGGCCTGCCGGTGGCGGCCGGCGAACCACCCGTGCATATCGATAATCTGCCTGCATGACGGAAGCGCACGCAGACCAGCACCTGCTGGACGAATTCGCCGCCCTGGAGCAGCACGAGCAGATGATCCTGGCCCTGCTGGCGATCACGGGCGAGCCGGTGGGCAAGCATGCCGTGTACGAGCACTTGCAGCGGGCGAATATCGTCGAGCCGGATGGCACGCCGTTTGCCCTGCTGGTCGTCACGGGCATGCTGCAGCGCCTCACGCGCCTGGCGCTGGCGTCCGAAATCGTCGGGCGCGGCTTTGCCTGCGAAGCCAAGCTGCGCTGGCCCGCCATGCGCGCCGCCATCGAGCACCTGGCGTTCCGCGACCTGTGCCAGGCCATCGAGCTGATCAACCCCGTGCGGCGCAACTGGGATGGCTATGTGGAATTGCGCAGCTACCGGCAAGGCGTGGCGCGCCTGCGCATCGCCCTGCTGCGCAATGACGAGGTACGCCACGTGGCCGCCATCCTGGCCGCCTGCATGGCGTGCTATGAAGCGCAGCAGTTGCACCCGCTGATCGAGATCTTCGGCCGTCCCTTCGAGCCGGAAATGCTGTCCTTCGTCATGCCGCAATTGCAGGATGACATACTCGCCGTGCTGCTGGGCAACGCCCCCCGTGAACCGGGCACGGCGCGCGCCATCCGCGCCTATGCGCGCGCGCACCATGCGCGCCAGGCGGCGGCGGGCGACCATCTCGGCGCCGCGCTGCCGCTGGCCCTGGCCGAGGACGCCCTGCTGTGCGGCGAACTCGACACGGCCGCGCGCTACCTGGCGGGCCAGCAGGGGCCGCAGGTGCTGTTTATCGACAGCAGCATCGCCCTCTTGCGCGGCGAACATGCGCACGCCGTGGCGGGCTTCGAGACGGCCTTGAAAGGGCTGCGCAAGGAAGCGGGCAAGCGCAAGCTGTGCTTCACGGGCATCGGCGGCCACCTGTACGTGCTGGCCCTGCTGCGCGGCAACGATGCCAAGCTGCTGAAAAGCGCGGAAACCTACCTAGATATCGCCCTGCACGCGCAACCGAACCACGACAGCATCGTCTACCACCAGCTCAACACCCTGCGCCTGGTGCGCGCCGGCGTGCTGCAGGCGGACGCCATTCCCACGCGCAACTGGGAAACGGGTTTGCAGGCACAGCTGTTCCAGGGCTTGCTGTATTACTGGCTGGCGCTGCCGCAACTGGCCGAGCGCAAACCGCAGCTGCGATCGCTGGTGCAACAGGCGGACGCGGCCGGCTACGACCTGATCGCCGCGCAGGCGGCCGGCCTGCTGGGCCTGATGAGCGAACCGCAGCAGGAACGCTACGCGACGGCCAAGCGGGCGCAGCATGGCTTGACGGACATGGCGCCGTGGTTCGAGCGCCAGGAAGCATGGCAGCGCCAGCTGAGCGCCCTGATCAACCTGCAGCAGAACGCCCCCGCCGAGGCCATCGGCAGCGTCTCGCGCCTGGTGTGGCTGGTGGCGTTCGACCCGCGCTTTGGCCTGACGGCCGTCGAAGTGCGCGAGCAAAAACGCGACGCCCGGGGCGGCTGGAGCAAGGGCCGCGCCATGGGTCTCAAACGCCTGGCCGAAGAGGCGGGCGACATCGATTTCCTCACGCCGCAGGACGCGCGCGCGGCCGGCAGCATCGCGCCATTCAAACAGTACTATTCGTCGGCGCCCCGCTATGAAGTCGAGCTGGACAAGGCCGCCGTGCTGCTGGTGGGGCACCCGCTTGTCTTCTGGCTCGATGCGCCCGAGACGCGCGTGGAACTGATCGCCGGCGCGCCCGAGTTGCTGATCAAGTCGCACGAGGGGCAATTGTGGCTGGGCATGCAGCCGCCCCTGCCCGACAGCGGCAGCAACGTGGTGGTGCAGCGCGAAACGCCGACGCGCCTGCGCGTGGTGCACATCCTCGACGAGCACCGGCGCATCGGCGCCATCGTGGGCCTGGGACTGTCCGTGCCGCTGCATGCGGAAAAACAGGTCATGCAGGCCATCGGCGCCATCTCCTCGATGGTCACCGTGCAGTCGGACATCGGCGGCGGCACGGCCGATGCGGAAGCCATCACGGCCGACCAGCGCCTGCACGTGCATCTGCTGCCGTACCAGAAGGGCTTGAAGATGCAGATCCTCGTGCGTCCGCTGCTCGACAACGGCGCCTATTACGCGCCAGGCAGCGGCGCCGAGAGCGTGTTTGCCGACGTGGCGGGTCGGGCCGTGCAAGCGCGGCGCGACCTGAACGGGGAGCGCGAAGCGCAACGCCAGCTGATCGGGAAATGCCTGGTGCTGGAAGAGGCGGAAGAAGAGCATGGCGAGTGGCTGCTGGGCCAGCCGTCGCTGGCGCTGCAATTGCTGGTGGAGCTGCAGGCGCTGGAGCCAGACGGCATGGTGCTGGCCTGGCCCGAAGGCGAAGCGATGCGCGTGTCGAAGCGCATTGACAGCGGCCAGATGCGCCTGAATATCAAGAGTGGAAAAGACTGGTTTGCCGCCAGCGGCGAAGTGCAGATCGACGAAGACAAGGTGATGGATTTGCGCGCCCTGCTCGACTTGATGCAGAACAACAAGAGCCGCTTCGTGGCCCTGGGCGACAACCAGTTCCTCGCGCTCAGCGAGGAATTGCACCGGCGCCTGTCGGAACTGGCCGCGTATGGCGAGGCGCATGCCGATGGCGTGCACGTGCACCCGCTGGCTGCCTTTGCGCTGGAAGAGCTGGCCAACGACGCGGGCGGCGTCAACGCCGACAAATTGTGGCGCGAACACTTGCTGCGCCTGCGCGCCCTGGACGATTTTCAAGCGCAGCTGCCCAGCACCTTGCAGGCGGACCTGCGCGACTACCAGCTGGCCGGCTTCGAGTGGCTGGCCCGCCTGGCGCACTGGGGCGTGGGCGCCTGCCTGGCCGACGACATGGGCTTAGGTAAAACCCTGCAGGCGCTGGCCCTAATCCTGGCGCGCGCCCCCAGCGGCCCCACCCTGGTGGTCGCGCCCACGTCCGTGTGCCTGAACTGGATCAGCGAAGCGCAGCGCTTCGCCCCCACCTTGACAGTCAAGCTGTTCGGCGGCGGCGACCGCGCCGACATGCTGGAGACCCTGCAGCCGTTCGACGTGGTGGTGGCCAGCTATGGCTTGCTGCAGCAGGAAGCCACCATGTTTGCCGGCGTGCACTGGCATACGATCGTGCTCGACGAGGCGCAAGCCATCAAGAATGGCGCCACCAAACGTTCGCAAGCCGTGATGGCCTTGCAGGGCGACTTCCGCATGGTGGCCAGCGGCACGCCGCTGGAAAACCACCTGGGCGAATTGTGGAACCTGTTCCGTTTCATCAACCCCGGTTTGCTGGGCACGTTGGACCAGTTCAACCTGCGCTTTGCCGGGCCCATCGAAAAGGATCAGGACAAGCGGGCGGCGGCCGGCGCGCGCCTGCGCCTGCGCCGCCTGATCGCGCCCTTCATCCTGCGCCGCACGAAGACGCAAGTGTTGTCGGAGCTGCCGTCGCGTACGGAAATCGTGCTGGAAGTGCAGTTATCTCCGCAGGAAACGGCGCTGTACGAATCCTTGCGCCGCGAAGCGCTGGAAAAGCTGGCCGCGGTGGAAGGGCCGGCGTCGAAGAAGGCCATCCAGATCCTGGCGGAAATCATGAAGCTGCGCCGCGCCTGCTGCAATCCGCAGCTGGTGGCGCCGGAACTGGGCCTGGCCAGCAGCAAGCTGGCGGCTTTCGCGCAACTGCTGTCGGGCTTGCTGGAAAACCGCCACAAGGTGCTCGTCTTCAGCCAGTTCGTCGACCACCTGACGCTGATCCGCCAGCACCTGGAGCAGCATGGCGTGCGCTACCAGTATCTGGATGGCGCCACGCCCATGCAGGAGCGCAAGCGGCGCGTGGATGCCTTCCAGGCGGGCGAAGGCGATGTCTTCCTGATCAGCCTGAAGGCGGGCGGCATGGGCATCAATTTGACGGCGGCCGATTACGTGATCCACATGGACCCATGGTGGAACCCGGCCGTGGAAGACCAGGCCTCGGACCGCGCCCACCGCATGGGGCAATTGCGCCCCGTTACCATCTATCGCCTGGTGGCGAAACATACAATCGAGGAAGGCATCGTCGAGTTGCACCAGCACAAGCGCGACCTGGCCGACAGTTTATTGGAAGGCAGCGACGCGGCCGCGCGCATGTCGGCCAGCGACATGCTGGGCATGCTGCAGGAAGGCTTGAAAAAATAAACGGGGAAGCCACGTTCCATGCGATGATCCATTTTCCCTGTTTCTCTGCCACGCCATGACCGACTTTATCGCCATCAGCGCCGGCCAGCGCGCCACCTTCTTGTGCGGCAAATCCTGGACCGCCTATGTCAGCACCTTCCTCATCGCCGTGCTGCTGTTTTTCGCCGCCCTGCCGCTGGCCTTCAAGTACAACACGCGCGCCGCCCTAGTCGTGCTGATCGGCTCGGCGCTGATCGTCGGCTACCGCCTGCTGACCATCCGCAGCTATCAGCTGTACTACGACGAGGCGGGCGTATGGCTGGCGTCCGGCATCTTGCCGTGGAAGAAAAAACTCACGGGCGTCAAATGGCGCGACATGGATGAGGCCGTCTACGAAACCAACTTCTGGAGCTGGCTGTTCCAATCCTATACGGTGCGCGTCAGCCAGCGCTATACCCAGGACATCGAAATCCACGCCACCGGCATGGCGCGCGGCAAGGATGCCGTGGCAGCGCTGAATGCGCGCCACCAGGAGATGCTGCACGGCAGCGCGCTCGTCATCTAGACCCGCGAGGCCAGCAGCGCGAGCGCAAAAATCTGCGCAACGGCGGCAATTAATGCTAATCTTTGGGCCGCCCTGGCAAGCAGAGCCAACCTTTCAATAGTTGTTTGTTATTTATATTATCAGGTTATTCTTTTCTGATAATGACAAACAGCCAAATATTCAAGAGATAAACTATGCTGATAAAAAATAAAGTTGCGCTCGCCGCATTGATGATGGCCTTTACCCTGACACCGGCCAGCGCCGCCAAGAAGCCACAGAAAAACAGCAAGGCGCAGACCAGCAGCAGCAAGAAAAAAACTGTCGCCAAGAAAGCCGCCGTCGCCGGCGCCGCCACGGCAGCCACCGCCGTGGCCGTTGCGAACGAGACCAGCAGCGACCGTTCCATGAATAACCTCAGCGGCCAGTTCCTGACAGCCCTGTGGCGCCTGGACCCGGAAAGCGCGATCGCCGCCGGCAAATACGACGGCGCCGCCAACCTGAGCATTCCTGACGCCGCCAGCCGCCAGAAGCAGCTGGCCTTCATCGAGGAATGGCTGGGCAAGTTCGACAAGCTGAATGCAAGCAAAATGTCGGACAAGCAACGTACCGACCTGGCCTTGCTGACGAATAAATTGCAATCGGATCGCTGGTATCTGACCACCTTCCGCGAATTCGAATGGAATCCCGCCCAGTACAACGTGGCCAGCACCATCGACTTCATCCTGAATACGGAATACGCGGCACAGCCGCAGCGCCTGCGCACCCTGCTCAAGCGCATCGCCACCGTGCCGCAATACTATGCGGCCGCGCGCGCCAGTATCAATCACCCCACGCGCGAACACACGCAGCTGGCTATCGCCCAGAGCGCTGGCGTGCTCAGCGTGCTCGACGACCTGAACAAGACGGCGCAGGCGTCCATCCTCACGCCGACGGAAAAACAGCTGTACAACGCCCGCATCGCCGCGGCGCGCACGGCCGTGCAAGGCTACGCCGCCTGGCTGACGGAGCAGGATGCCGCGCTGGCACAGAACGGCAACGCGCGCTCCTTCCGCATCGGCAAGGACCTGTACGAACAGAAATTCGCCTACGATATCCAGGCCAGCGTCACGGCCGAGCAGATGTACCAAAAGGCCCTGGCCGCGCGCGAGAAGCTGCTCGAGCACATGGATAGCCTGTCCGACGAACTGTGGACCAAGACCATGGGCAACACGGCCAAGCCGGCCGACCGCACGGCAAAGATCGGCATGGTGATCGACAAGCTGTCGAGCAACCACGTGGCCGCCGCCGACTTCGTGCCGGAAATCCGCCGCCAGATCCCGGAACTGCAGGAATGGGTCACCAGCCACAACCTGCTAACCATGGACCCGAAAAAACCGCTGGTCGTGCGCGAAACGCCGCCGTACCAGCGCGGCGTGGCCGGTGCCAGCATCGAGGCGCCCGGTCCCTACCGTCCGCAGGACCGCACCTATTACAACGTGACGCCGCTCGACGGCGAAACGCCGGAACAGGCGGAAAGCAGCTTGCGCGAGTACAACCACTGGATCTTGCAGATCCTGAATATCCACGAAGCCATCCCTGGCCATTACACGCAGCTGGTGTACGCCAACAAGTCGCCGTCGCTGATCAAGTCGATCTTCGGCAATGGCGCCATGATCGAGGGCTGGGCCGTCTATGGCGAACGCATGATGCTTGAGTCGGGTTATGGCAATAACGCGCCGGAAATGTGGCTGATGTACTCGAAATGGAACTTGCGCAGCGTCACCAACACGATTCTCGACTACAGCGTGCACGTGCTGGGCATGACGCGGGAACAGGCGCTGGACCTGCTGACGCGCCAGGCCTTCCAGACGCAGCGCGAAGCGACGGAAAAATGGCGCCGCGTGCAGCTGAGTTCGGTCCAGCTGACCAGCTATTTCAGCGGCTACAGCGAAATCATGGACTTGCGCGAACAGCGCAAGCAAGCCTTGGGCAACAAGTTCGTGCTGAAGGATTTCCATGAGCAATTCCTCAGCTATGGCAGCGCTCCCGTGAAAGTCATCAAGGAATTGATGAATTAACTGGCGCGCAGCGCCAGCTTGCAAGGGCGCCACGGCGCCCTTTTTTATTTTTCCGCTGGCGTTTGCGCCAGCGCAAACCATCCGCCCTCCACGCCGCCTACGCTGTCATCAAGGCAGGCGCCACCGCACTCCTCACTGGCAATTGCCGATTTTCCTGCAGGCTGGATGCAAGGAGCATCCATGCATATGCCCATCCCGTCCGACACCCTCGATTACGCCACACGTCTCGTCTCGGCCGGCGTGCCGTGCCGCTGGCGGAAGCGCATGCATCTGCCCTGGGCGACGTGCTCGGTTCAGCCGTCGTCGTGCATGGCGAACTGGCGGCGCCGGAGCGCAATCTGCGGGACGAAATCCAGCTGGTGGCGCACAAGGTCGATACCAAGGTAGACACGCTGGTATCGAAGACCGATGCGCTGGAACAGACAATCGATGTCCGCCTGGAGCGCATGGACTTGCGCCAGGGCGCCGACATGCAACACGTCTGCCGGATGACGCCCCCTGATCTTGCCGAACTCGGGCATCCGCAGCAAACTGATGCCGCAGCAACAGTAAGCATGCACCAACCTTCCTGGCCACAAAAAAGCCGCTGCTCCCGAAAGTAGCCAGCGGCTTTTGCTTGCGCGGATGGACGATCGCCTAGGACGCCTCTTCCGGCGCCTGGGTGGCCTTGACGAAGATCGGCGCGACCAGCAAACCCAGCTCGAACAGCAGACACATCGGGATGGCCAGCGAAAACTGGCTGACCACGTCCGGCGGCGTGACGATGGCGGCGATCACGAAGGCGCCGACGATGACGTAGGGACGCACTTCCTTGAGTTTCGCAATCGACACGAGACCCATGCGCACCAGGATCACCACCACCACGGGCACTTCGAAGGTGGCGCCAAAAGCCAGGCACATCGACATGACGAAATCGAGGTAGTTTTCGATATCCGGGGTCACCGCGATCGAGGAGGGCGAAAAGTCGCTGATGAAGTGGAACACGCGGCCAAAGACAAAGAAATAGCAGAAGGCAACGCCGGCCATGAACAGCAGGGAAGACGAGATGACCAGTGGTGCGATCAGGCGTTTTTCATGCGTGTACAGGCCGGGGGCGATGAAGGCCCACATCTGGTACAGCACCCATGGCAGGGCGACGATGAAGGCGATCACCAACGTCACTTTCATCGGCACGAGGAACGGCGAAATGACGCCGGTGGCGATCATTTTCGAGCCGGCCGGCAGCGAGGCGATCATCGGCGCGGCGATGAAATCGTAGATATGCGAGGGGCCGGGCCAGTAAAACAGGATGGCGCAGACGACGGCGATGCCGATCGAGGCCTTGACCAGGCGGTTGCGCAGCTCGACCAGATGCGAGATAAAGGTTTCTTCCACCGGGGATTTGCTACTCATGAGTAAAAGGAGGAGGAAGTGGCGCGCGGACGGAAGCGCGCCACGCGGGCCGCCGCCGATTGCACGTGCAGCTTGCCGCCGTGGCGCTGCTTGTACCAGCCGGGGATGGCGGAGTTGCGCACCAGTTTCTTGCGGCGGAATTCACGCGCCTTGCGGGCCAGGTCATCGTTGGTGGCGCGCAGCATGGCTTCGTGGGCATCGTGCCCGTCGTCATGCCCTGCATACGCTGTCGCATCGCCGCGCCAGGCATTTTCCACCTCGGCCAGGTTGCCGGAAATCGAATTTTCCACGCCATGCATGGATTTCTCCACGCTTTGCTTGACGGAATGGGCCGCCTCCTGCACTTCCTTCTGCAGGTTCTTCAGCTCTTCCATCTCGATTTCGCGCGAGACTTCGGATTTCACCTGGTTCAGATAGCGTTGCGCGCGGCCATACAGGGTACCGGCCATGCGCGCCACTCTCGGCAGCTTTTCAGGGCCGATGACTATCAGTGCAACCACGCCGATGATGGCGATTTTAGAGAGACCGAGATCGATCATAAGCGGACAAGGCCTGTTACCGGACGAGGCAAGCGCCCCGCCACGCTATCAGAACTTGCTTTTCTCTTTCGTCTCGACGTCGATGGTGCTTTTGTCGGCCACTTGCGATGGCGCAGCAGGAGGATTGTTGGCGGGAGGAGTTTCCTCGTCGCCCTTGACGCCATCCTTGAAGCCTTTGACGGCTTTGCCGATATCACCGCCGATATTGCCCAGTTTTTTGGTGCCGAAGACCAGCATCACAATGACCAGAACGATCAGCCAGTGCCAAATACTCAATGAACCCATCACATTCTCCTTGCGGGACGGTGCCCGAATAGCGTCAACCAATGCCGGTAGTATACACGCGAACCCGGCGCGCGGCGAAATCAGTGCTGGCCGCGCCAGGGACGGGGGCCGCCGTAGACGTGCATGTGCAGGTGGTACACCTCTTGTCCGCCGTTCGGACCGCTGTTGATCATGGTCTTGAAACCGCCCGACGGCGCGCCATCGGCGTCGTAGCTGACGGCGCAGCCGAACTCGGCAGCGAGCTTCGGCGCCAGGCGCAGCAGCTTGCCCAGCACTTCCGTGTGGCTGTCATCGCAGTCGGACAGGCTGGCCACGTGGCGCTTCGGGATCAGCAGCAGGTGCACGGGGGCGGCCGGGTTGATGTCCTTGAAGGCCAGCAAGTCCTCGTCTTCGTACACTATGCTCGAAGGAATTTGTTTTGCAGCAATCTTGCAGAAAATGCAGTTATCCACGTACGCTCCAGTAGGTCAGTGTTTGTCGGCTTCGCCGGCGTCGCGCAGCGCATCCTTGCGTACCGCCTTTTCTTCCAGGCCGGACAAGCCTTCGCGGCGCGCCAGCTCGTCGAGCACCTGCTGTGGCGTCAGGTCGAATTGCGCCAGCATCACGAGGGAATGGAACCACAGGTCGGCACACTCGTACAAGACCTTCGACGGGTCGTTGTCGCGGCGCGCATCCTTGGCGGCCATCACGGTCTCCGTGGCTTCCTCGCCGATTTTTTTCAAGATGGCATCGTCGCCCTTGGCAAACAGGCGCGCCACGTACGAGGTGGCCGGATCGCCGCCATTGGCCGGCTTGCGCGATTCGATCACGGCGGCCAGGCGCTTTAAAGTTTCACTCATTTGTTTTTGGTTTCCGCGTAAATCGTGTCAGGGTCTTTCAGCACGGGGTCGGTGACTTGCCATTCGCCGGTTTTTTCATCGCCCTCGAACTTCTGGAAGAAGCAAGAATGGCGTCCCGTATGGCAGGCGATGCCGCCGGCCTGCTCGATTTTCAGCAGCACCACGTCTTCGTCGCAATCGAGGCGGATTTCCAGCACCTTTTGCGTGTGGCCGGACTCTTCGCCCTTGTGCCACAGTTTCTTGCGCGAGCGGCTCCAGTACACGGCTTCGCCCAGCTCCACCGTGCGCGCCAGGGCGTCGCGGTTCATCCAGGCAAACATCAGCACGTCATTGCTGCCCGCCTCCTGCGCGATCACGGGCACCAGGCCGTGTTCGTCCCACTTGACCTTTTTCAGCCACTTGGCATTGCTCGATACAATTGTTGCGTTTTGCATAATCTTCTATCCTGCTGGTTTACGCCAGGCGCATGGGGATGCCCTGCTGCGCCATGAATCGCTTGGCTTCCTGCACCGTGTGCTGGCCATAGTGGAAGATGCTGGCGGCCAGCACGGCATCCGCGCGGCCAACCTTGATGCCATCGACCAGGTCCTGCAAGCCGCCCACGCCGCCCGAGGCGATCACGGGAATGCTGACGGCGTCGGAGACGCCGCGCGTCAGGCCCAGGTCGAAGCCCACCTTGGTGCCATCGCGGTCCATGCTGGTCAGCAAGATTTCTCCGGCGCCCAGGCTTTCCATTTTACGCGCCCATTCGAACGCGTCCAGTCCCGTGGCAGTACGCCCGCCGTGGGTAAACACTTCCCATTTGCCGGGCGACACCTGCTTGGCGTCGATGGCGACGACGATGCACTGCGAGCCATGCTTTTGCGACGCCTCGTACACCAGTTGCGGGTTCGTCACGGCCGAGGTGTTGATGCTGACCTTGTCGGCGCCCGCGTTGAGCAGCCGGCGCACGTCTTCCACCACGCGCACGCCGCCGCCCACCGTCAGCGGGATGAATACTTGCGAGGCCACCGCTTCGATGATGTCGAAGATCAGGCCGCGGTTATCGCTGGACGCGGTAATGTCGAGGAAAGTGATTTCATCGGCGCCCTGCTCGTCATAGCGGCGCGCGATTTCCACCGGATCGCCGGCGTCGCGCAATTCCGTGAAGTTGACGCCTTTGACGACGCGGCCATTGGTCACGTCGAGGCAGGGGATGATACGTTTTGCAAGCATGATGAATTCCAGATTGTCGCCAGGCCGGGGCATGCACGCGCATCCCCCGGCCGGGCTGGCTTAAACGGCGGCGTCGGTCAGTTCGTCGGCGCGTTCCTGCGCCTGCGCCAGGTCGATCGTGCCTTCATAGATGGAGCGGCCGCAGATCACGCCTTCGATGCCTTCGGCCTGGACCGCGCACAGCGCTTCCACGTCGCCGATATTGTGCAGGCCGCCCGAAGCGATGACGGGGATCTTGACGGCTTGCGCCAGCTTGACGGTGGCGTCGATATTGATGCCGCCCATCATGCCGTCGCGGCCGATGTCCGTGTAGATGATCGATTCGACGCCGTAGGCCTCGAATTTTTTCGCCAGGTCGATCACCTCGTGACCGGACATCTTGCTCCAGCCATCGGTGGCTACCTTGCCATCCTTGGCATCGAGGCCGACGATGATGTGGCCGGGGAAGGCGCTGCAGGCGTCATGCAGGAAGCCGGGGCTTTTCACGGCCGCCGTGCCGATGATGACGTAGCTGATGCCCGCGTCCAGGTAGCGCTCGATGGTGTCGAGGTCGCGGATGCCGCCGCCCAGCTGCACGGGGATTTCCTCGATGTCATTGTCCACGGCGAAGTCCTGCACGGCTTGCAGGATGGCTTTCACGGCGCCTTCGTTCTTCGGCTTGCCGGCAAAGGCACCGTTCAGGTCGACCAGGTGCAGCCGGCGCGCGCCCTGCATCAGCCAATGGCGGGCCATCTCGGCCGGGTCTTCGGAAAATACGGTGGCAAGTTCCATATCGCCTTGTTTCAGGCGTACGCAGTGACCGTCTTTCAGGTCGATGGCGGGAATAAGCAGCATGGTCAGTGTGGTTTAGAGTGAGAGTGAGAAGCGAAAAAAAGCCGGAAGATCACGCAGCGACGTCAATAAGAAGCATCAAGGTTGCCAGTGAACGAAGTTCTTGTACAGCTGCAAGCCAGCGGCAGCGCTTTTTTCAGGGTGGAACTGTGTCGCGAAAATATTATCACGGGCGACCGCGCACGCGAACGGCGCGCCATAGATAGTCTCGCCGACCGTGTGCGCCGCCACTTGAGGTTGAGCAAAATAGCTGTGCACAAAGTAAAAATACGCATTGTCGGCAATGCCATCCCACAGTACATGGGACGCCGTTTGCCGCACTTGGTTCCAGCCCATCTGCGGCACCTTGAAGCGCGAGCCGTCTTCCTGCACCTGGCCGTCGAGCTGGAAGCGCACGACTTTACCTGGCAGCAAGCCCAATCCCGCCGCATCGCCTTCTTCGCTGCCGTCGAACAGCATCTGTTCGCCGATGCACACGCCCAGCACGGGCTTGCTGTCGGCCGCGCGCAGCAAGGCTTCCAGCACGCCCGATTCGCGCAGGCTGCGCATGCAGTCCGGCATGGCGCCCTGGCCCGGCAGGACGATGCGGTCGGCGCTGTCGATGTCGGCCGGCACGCCGGAAATACGCACATCGGCTTCCGGCGCCACGGCGCGCAGGGCCTGCGCCACCGAGCGCAGGTTGCCCATGCCGTAATCCACCACCACAATTTTATTCATGTTTAATCTCGGAATCTACAGGTAGCGCGGGCCGCGCTTACAGGCTGCCCTTGGTCGATGGAATGATGCCGGCCGCGCGCTCGTCGAGCTCGGCAGCCATGCGCAGCGCGCGGCCAAAGGCCTTGAACACGGTTTCGCACTGGTGGTGGGCATTCGTGCCGCGCAAGTTATCGATATGCAAGGTCACGCCCGCATGGTTAACGAAGCCGCGGAAAAATTCCAGCGTCAGGTCGACGTCGAAGCCGGCGATCATGGCGCGCGTAAACGGGATGTGGTATTCGATGCCCGGGCGGCCCGAGAAATCGAGCACCACGCGCGACAGCGCCTCATCCAGCGGCACGTAGGCGTGGCCGTAGCGGCGGATGCCCTTCTTGTCGCCGATGGCCTTGGCCACGGCCATGCCCAGGGTAATGCCCACGTCTTCCACAGTATGGTGGTTGTCGATATGCACGTCGCCTGTCGCTTCGATATCCAGGTCGATCAGGCCGTGGCGGGCGATCTGGTCCAGCATATGGTCGAGGAAGGGCACGCCGGTGTTCAGCTTTTGCTGGCCGGTGCCGTCCAGGTTGAGGGCGACGCGAACTTGCGTCTCGTTGGTGTTACGCGTGATTTCTGCGGTGCGGGTCATGGGAGGCTCTGGCGATTAGCTAAACGAGGGATGCCTTGAAGGCATCGTAAAAAAGGGAATTCTCTTCCGGGGTGCTGACGCTGATGCGCAGGCAATTGGCCAGCGCAACATGCATTTTACTCATATTTTTAATTAACACCCTGTGGGCAAGCAGTTTGGCGCAAACATCGTCGGAATCAGCCACACGAATCAGAAGAAAATTTGCCTTCGAGGGAAACACGGTCACGCCGGGCAGTTCGGCCAGGCGCAGCGCCAGTGCATCGCGCGCGCTGTTGAGCAATGCCGCCTGCGCATTGAGCACGTCGAGATGATCGAGCGCGAATTCGGCCGCCGCCTGCGTCAGCACATTGACGTTGTACGGCGGGCGCACTTTTTCAAATTGCGCCAGCAGGGCCGGGGCGGCCGACATGTAGCCCAGGCGGATGCCGGCCAGGCCCAGCTTCGAGACGGTGCGCATCACCACCAGGTTCTCGAACTCGGGCAGGCGGCCCATGAAGCTGTGCTGCGCGAACGGCTCGTATGCCTCGTCGACGACGGCGATGCCCGTGTCGCCCAGGGCCGCGAGGACGCGTTCGATATCAGCGCTGGCAAACAGGTTGCCCGTCGGGTTGTTCGGATAGGCGAGGAAGACCAGCGCCGGACGGTGCGCTTCGATGGCCGCCAGCATGGCCGGCATGTCCAGGCTGAAATCGGCCTGCAGCGGCACGCCGACGAAATCCATGCCCGCGAACTGCGCCGAACGGGCATACATGACGAAGGCCGGCACGGGCGCCAGCAGCACGGCGCGCTTGCCCTGCTCCTGGGTGGCGCAGGCCATGGCCAGGATCGAGATCAGCTCATCGGAGCCGTTGCCCAGCAGGACATCGTAGCCGGCGGGGACGCCCAGCTTGGCGCAGATGGCCGCCTGCAGGCTGGCGTAGGACGGCGGATAGCGGTTCAGCACGGCGCCGGCCAGGCGCGCGCCCAGCTCATCGCGCAAATGCTGCGGCAGCGGATACGGGTTTTCCATCGCATCGAGTTTGATATATCCGCTGGCATCGGCTACCTGGTAGCTTTTGACGGCCCGCACATCGGGCCGCACGGTGTTGCTGATTAACTGATCGAGGAAAGACATGCTGCAAACACTCCTGATGGAATTAGATGGATACGTCTTCCGGCACGGCAGCGCTGCGCGCCTTGCGGGCCGGGGTTTTCTTTACGGCGGGCGGTTTTTTCGCGGCGGGTGTCTTCTTGGCCGCCGGCTTGCTTGCCTTGGGGGCCGCTGCCCTGCGCTTGGCCGGCGCCTTTTCCGCCTTCGGTGCGGCCGGTTCGGCCAGTTCCTGGGCGAGCGCCGCCAATCGCTGTTCGATGATGGCGCAGTAATCGGGATTGAGCTCGAAGCCGACGAAATCGCGCCCGCAGCGCTTGGCCGCCAGCGCCGTGGTGCCGCTGCCCATGAACAGGTCGAGCACCACGCCGCCGGGCGGGCACGAGGCCTTGAGCATGCGCTCGATGATTTCCAGCGGCTTTTGCGTCGGGTGGTCGGCCCGCTCCGGATGTTCCTTGTGCAGGCGCGATACGCTCCACAAGTCTTTCGGGTTGTAGCCCACTTCCAGCCATTTCGCGCCGATGAAGATCGAGCGCGAGCGGGCTTTCTTGGTGGCCGCGTCGTAGGCGATGCGCACCGCGTCAAGGTCGAAGTAGTAATCCTTGCGCTTGACGAAGAAGCCGATGGTGTCGTGCACCGATGAAAAGCTGCGCACGCTACCGCCCATGGACGGCACGCGGCGGTCCCAGATGATTTCATTCATCATCGCCATGCGCTGCTTGAGCATGACGAAGATCTCCGGCGAATAGCGCCAGGTCAAAAAAATGTACAGGCTGCCGTTGGCTTTCAGCTTGGGCAGCGCCGCGTCGATCCACTGCTCCGTCCAGCGCAGGTAGTCCGCCACGGACTGCTGGTCCGACGCATTGCCATAATCCTTGCCCAGGTTGTACGGCGGGTCGGTCAGGATCAGGTCCACCGAGCCATCGGGAATGCGCGCCAGCCCCGCCAGCGCGTCTTCGCAATAGACCCGGTTGACCCAGTCCGGCTGCTCCGCCATATTCGTCATGGCTGCGGCTTCAGGCGCAGTTCGGCGCTGCGCGCGTGCGCCTGCAGGCCTTCGCCATATGCCAGGGTGGCGGCGACGCGGCCCAGGGTTTGCGCGCCCGCTTCACTGACGTGGATGATGGACGAGCGCTTCTGGAAATCGTACACGCCCAGCGGCGACGAAAAGCGCGCCGTGCGCGACGTCGGCAGCACGTGATTGGGCCCGCAGCAATAGTCGCCCAGCGATTCGGACGAGAAGCGCCCCAGGAACATGGCGCCCGCATGGCGGATCTGCTCGGCCCACTGCTGCGGCTGCTCCGCCGAGATTTCCAGGTGTTCCGCGGCGATGGCATTGGCGATCTCGCACGCCTCTGCCATGCTGCGCACCTTGATCAGCGCGCCCCTGTCCTGCAGCGAGGTGCTGATGGTGGCCTGGCGCGGCATCGTCGGCAGCAGCTTGGCGATGCTCTCTTCCACTTGCGCGATGTAGTCCGCGTCGGGGCACAGCAGGATGGCTTGCGCCAGCTCGTCGTGCTCGGCCTGCGAAAACAGGTCCATGGCGACCCAGTCCGGGTCCGTGCTGCCGTCGCACAGCACCAGGATTTCCGACGGGCCGGCGATCATGTCGATGCCGACGATGCCGAACACGCGGCGCTTGGCGGCGGCCACGTAGGCGTTGCCGGGACCGACGATCTTGTCCACGGCGGTGATCGTCTGCGTGCCGTAGGCCAGCGCGCCGACGGCTTGCGCGCCGCCGATGGTGATCACGCGCGTCACGCCGGCGATGGCGGCGGCGGCCAGCACCATCTGGTTTTTCACGCCGTCAGGCGTCGGCACCACCATGATGATTTCGCCCACGCCCGCCACGTGCGCGGGGATGGCGTTCATCAGCACGGACGACGGATACGCGGCCTTGCCGCCCGGGACGTAGATGCCGACCCGGTCCAGCGGCGTGATCTTCTGTCCCAGCACCGTGCCATCGGGCTCGGTGTAGGTGAAGCCGCGCAATTCCTCGCGCTGGCGTTCGTGGAAGGCGCGGATGCGCTGGGCGGCAATCTGCAGCGCCTCGCGCTGGGCCGACGGCAAGCCGTTCAGGGCCGCCTGCAACTCGGCCTGCGAAATATCGAAGGCCGCCATTTCCGCCGCGCCGCCATGCGGGATGCGGTCGAAGCGGTTGGTGTATTCCAGCACGGCGGCGTCGCCGCGCGCTTTCACGTCGGCCAGGATTTTGGCGACCGACGTTTCAATCGCTTCATCGGTGCCCGCCTCGAACGCCAGCAGCGTGTCGAGCGATTGTTGGAATCCTTCCTGGCTTGAATCGAGCTTGCGTATCTGTATCGGCATAATCGGCTTTCTGCTACTGAATGTCTAGGCTTGCGAAGCGGTTTGCGAAGCGCGTTCAAACGCCTCGATGATCGGCTGCAAGCGCTCGCGCTTGAGCTTTAACGCGGCCTGATTCACCACCAGGCGCGACGAGATTTCCATGATGTGCTCGACCTCGACGAGGTTGTTGGCGCGCAGGGTGCTGCCCGTGCTGACCAGGTCGACGATGGCGTCGGACAGGCCGACCAGGGGCGCCAGCTCCATCGAGCCATACAGCTTGATCAGGTCGACGTGCACGCCCTTGGCGGCGAAATGCTCGCGCGCCGTGTGCACGAACTTGGTGGCCACGCGCAGGCGCGCGCCCTGGTGCACGGCCTTTTCGTAGTCAAAGCCGGCCTGCACCGCCACCGACATGCGGCAGGAGGCGATATTCAGGTCGATCGGCTGGTACAGGCCTTCGCCGCCATGCTCCAGCAGCACGTCCTTGCCCGCCACGCCGAAATCGGCCGCGCCGTACTGCACATACGTCGGCACGTCGCTGGCGCGCACGATGATGACGCGCACGTTCGGATCGTTGGTGGCCAAAATCAGCTTGCGCGACGTCTCCGGGTTTTCCAGCACCTTGATGCCAGCCGCCTCCAGCAGCGGCATGGTGTCTTCAAAAATGCGGCCCTTCGACAGCGCCAGAATCAGCTGGGAGTTGTCGCCCGTGTTCGATCCGTTCATGCTCGTTCCTTTTCTTGTTTTTACTTGATGCGCACGATGTTCGCGCCGACGGCCGACAGCTTCACTTCCATGCGGTCGTAGCCGCGGTCGAGGTGATAGATGCGGTCGATGAGCGTCTCGCCATCGGCGGCCAGGGCCGCGATCACCAGCGACGCCGAGGCGCGCAGGTCGGTCGCCATCACGGGCGCGCCGCGCAGCTGCTTGACGCCGGCGATGATGGCCGTGTTGCCTTCGATGGTGATGTCGGCGCCCAGGCGGTTCATTTCCTGCACGTGCATGAAGCGGTTCTCGAAGATCGTTTCGGTAACCCGGCTGGCGCCATTGGCGATGGTATTCACGGCCATGAACTGCGCCTGCATGTCGGTCGGGAAGCCCGGGTATTCCGTGGTGCGGAAGCTGACGGGGTTCGGACGGGCCGACATCTCGGCGCGGATCCAGTCGGCGCCGAAGGTCATCGTCAGGCCCATGGCGCGCAGCTTGTCGAGCGCCGCGTCGAGGATATCGGTGCGCACGTTGCGCAAGGTGATGTCGCCGCCGGTGGCCGCCACGGCGCACAGGAAGGTCCCCGTTTCGATACGGTCGGCGATCACCGCGTGCGAGGCGCCGTGCAGCGCGTCGACGCCCTGGATCACCAGGCGGCTGGTGCCGATGCCGTCGATCTTCGCGCCCATGGCCACCAGCAGGTGCGCCAGGTCCGTCACTTCCGGCTCGCAGGCGGCGTTTTCCAGGATGGTCTCGCCTTCGGCCAGGGTCGCGGCCATCAGCAGATTCTCGGTGCCGGTGACGGTGATCATGTCGGTGACGATGCGCGCGCCTTTCAGCTTGGCGCACTTGGCGTAGATATAGCCCGCTTCGATGCGGATCTCGGCGCCCAGCGCTTCGAGGCCCTTGATGTGCTGGTCGACGGGGCGCGAACCGATGGCGCAGCCGCCCGGCAGCGAGACCTTGGCTTCGCCGAAGCGCGCCAGCATGGGGCCCAGCACGAGGATCGAGGCGCGCATGGTTTTCACCAGTTCATACGGCGCTTCCAGGGTGTCGATGGCGCTGCCGTTGAGGACCACGCGGTCGCCGTCCTGCTGCACTTTCAGGCCCGTCTGGCCCAGCAGTTTCAACATGGTGGCGACATCGTGCAGGTGCGGCACGTTGGTCAGGTCCAGGTCGCCCGCCGTCAGCAGGCCCGCGCACAGGATGGGCAGGGCGGCGTTTTTCGCGCCGGAGATGGCGATGTCGCCGTTCAGGCGGTTGCCGCCGTTGATCAGGAGCTTGTCCATGTGCTTATCCTTGGAATTCTTCAGGTGTCAGGGTTTTCATCGACAGCGCGTGGATTTCTTCGCGCATGCGGTCGCCCAGCGCCGCGTAGACGATCTGGTGGCGCTGGATCAGGCGCTTGCCGGCAAACGCGGGCGAGACGATCACGGCCTGGAAGTGCTGGCCGTCGCCCTCCACTTCGAGGTGCGTGCATTCGAGGCCGGCCGACAGATAGCCGTGGATCAGTTCTGGAGTGGTAGTCACGATAAGTCCTTGATATTGGAGAATAGGGTAATTGAGCTTGCCGCCGTCAGCGGCGCAATTAATGCCGCAATCGGTAGCCGCTTTTCAGCAGGCGGATCGATACCAGCGCCAGGATCACGAGGAAGCCGGCGACGATGGAAACGCTGAGCCACGGGCTGACGTCGGAGGTGCCGAAGAAGCCGTAGCGGAAGCCGTCGATCATGTAGAAGAAAGGGTTCAGGTGCGACACCGTCTGCCAGAACGCGGGCAGCGAGTGGATCGAGTAGAACACGCCCGACAGGAAGGTGGCCGGCATGATCAGGAAGTTCTGGAAGGCGGCCAGCTGGTCGAATTTCTCGGCCCAGATGCCGGCGATCAGGCCCATGGTGCCCAGCATGGCGGCGCCCAGGAAGGCGAAGACGACGATCCACAGGGGCGCGACAAACGACAGGTCGGCGAACCAGCAGGTGATGGCAAAGACGCCAAAGCCCACGGCCAGGCCGCGTGCGACGGAAGCGAGTACATACGCCGAAAAGATTTCCCAGTGCGACAAAGGCGTCAGCAGCACGAATACCAGGTTGCCCGTGATCTTGGACTGGATCAGCGAGGACGAAGAATTGGCGAAGGCGTTTTGCAGCACGCTCATCATCACCAGGCCGGGAATCAGGAAGGCCGTGTAGCTGACGCCGGGGCTCGGCTCCACGCGGCCGTCGAGCACATGGCCGAACACCAGCAGGTACAGCATGGACGTGAGCACGGGCGCGGCCACGGTTTGCGTCGCCACTTTCCAGAAGCGCAGCGTCTCTTTGTAGACGAGGGTGCGAAATCCTGTCGAAATCATACGGTACCTTTATCCATGATCTGCAAGAAGATATCTTCCAGGTCGGCTTGTTGCAATTGCATTTCGTCGATCTCGGCACCCGCTTCGCGCAGGCGGGCGAGGATTTTCTCGACTTCGCTGTATTCGTTGACGCGCAGGCTGAACTTGTTCGGCGCCTGCTGCTCTTCCGGGTGCAGCACCAGGTGCTGCAGGTCGGCCGGCAAGGTGCCGTATTTGAGGTGCACCTGCAGCTGCGAGCCGGCGATGCGGCGGATCAGGGCCGACATGGTGTCGAGCGCCACCACCTTGCCGGTTTTCAGCATGGCGACGCGCTGGCACATGGCTTGCGCCTCTTCCAGGTAGTGGGTGGTCAGCACGACCGTGTGGCCGCCCTCGCGGTTCAGACGCGAGATGAACTTCCACAGGGTCTGGCGCAGTTCCACGTCGACGCCGGCGGTCGGCTCATCGAGCACGATGACGGGCGGCTTGTGCACCAGCGCCTGGGCCACGAGCACGCGGCGCTTCATGCCGCCGGACAGGGCACGCATGTTGGTGTCGGCCTTGCCGGTCAGGTCGAGGTTTTCCATGACCTCGTCGATCCACTTGTCGTTGTTCGGCAGACCGAAGTAGCCGGACTGCAGGCGCAAGGTTTCGCGCACCGTGAAGAAGGGGTCGAACACCAGTTCCTGCGGCACCACGCCCAGGTTGCGGCGCGCGTTGCGGAAATCCGTGACCACGTCGTGGCCGTGGATCTTGACGGTGCCCGCGTCGGGCCGTATCAGGCCGGCGATGATGGAAATGAGGGTGGTCTTGCCGGCGCCGTTGGGACCGAGCAGACCAAAGAACTCCCCTTCCTCGATGGCCAGCGACACGCCGCCCAGCGCCTTGAGCGATTTATAGCTCTTTTCTACATTCGTTATTTGAATTGCGGTCATGTGCTTGTTTCAAGTGTAATGCGTCTGGTGTGATGCGCCAGTGCCGGCGGTGATGCGGGCCGACCGGCCGGTGCAGGGCGCCACCTTCAGGCGAGGTAGCGCAACAGTCAATTATAGTTGGAAAATTCGTGGAACACTTGGAGATCAATCCGGCGGCGCTGCTGGCCTGCCGGCTTGAAAGCTACTGCTGATGCGGGGAGTGGGACAGGATCAATGATGATGCAGGTCGGACGGGCTGCGTTCGGCGTGGCCGCCGGCGCTGCCGCAGT
The DNA here is from genome assembly GCF_978021625.1 of Janthinobacterium foliorum. Taxonomy (NCBI): domain Bacteria; kingdom Pseudomonadati; phylum Pseudomonadota; class Betaproteobacteria; order Burkholderiales; family Oxalobacteraceae; genus Janthinobacterium; species Janthinobacterium foliorum. Next base: position 184,024 of record NZ_CDXDQE010000011.1, read on the forward strand.
CTTCGGCCGTGAGCGTGCTCGAGACGAGCGAGCAGACGCCATACAGCTTGGTGAGGTTTTTCAGGTTCGTCGGCAGGTTTTTCAGTTCCAGCACGCCGCCCGCGTCCTGCGCCGCGCGTTGCCACGTGAGCATGACGGAGACGGCGGCCGAATCGACGGCCTTGACGTTGCGCAAGTCAAACTTCGTCTGACCCGAGCGGATGGCGTCCAGACCCTGCTCCAATGCCGAGGTGGCATTGTGCACGGTCAGGGAAGTCAGGGACTGCAAGGTGTCGAGAGAGTCGGGCATGGCGTCGGGCTGCGCTGGTCTGGAGCTGGGTCAGGAGCTATATGATAGCCGATTATTTGGCTTTGGCAGCGGGACGGCTGGCCAGGGCCTTGTTTTTTGCTTGCAAGGTCTTGATCAGGCCATCGATGCCGCCTTTGCTGATCTCGCTGGCAAAGCTGCTTTTGTACGTTTCCACCAGCCACGCGCCCAGCACGTTGATGTCATAGATCTTCCAGCCGGACGGGGTTTTCGCCACGCGGTAGTTCAGGGGCACGGGTTCGCCGCGCGCCATGTTCACCTGCGAGCGCACTTCCACTTCCGTGTCGCTCGGATCGGCGCGCAGCGGCTTGAATTCCACGGTTTCGTTCTTGATCTGCGACAGGGCGCCCGAATACGTGTAGATCAGCAGGGTGCGGAATTCCGCCGCCAGCTGCTTTTGCTGGTCCGGCGTGGCATCGCGCCAGTAGCGGCCGGCGGCCAGCGAGGTCATGCGCTGGAAGTCCACGTACGGCAGGATCTTGCTTTCCACCAGCTCGGTGACACGCTTGATGTCGCCAGCCTGGATGGCCTTGTCGGACTTGGCCGTGTCGATCACGTCCTGGCTGATGCGTTTTACCAACACATCGGGCGCTTCCACGGCGGGCGCGGCCTGGGCGGCGGTGGCAAAGGCGATGGTCGCCATCGCGAGCAATTGTTTCATCAATTTCATGGTTCTACCTTTCATGGTGTTGCTGTGCACCGGCTGGCGTTGATCGCAGCCGTGGTGTTCTTGTACCGTAGTTTACTCCTGAGGCTTGGCCTCGGAGGCAACGGTATTGCTACCAGATGTTACGAGCTCGGCAGGCAAGGCATCGGCGGCGGGAACGGCTTGCGCCGCCACTTTCGGCTCTTGCGGCGCCTGCTTCACGTCCTCTTCCGGCTCATAATCGCTGCTATCGTTCTTTTTCGGCGACAGGCGGTCGCGGCGGCTGGTATCGCCATCGAAGACCTTGCTTTCGCGCGCCTGCAGGAAGCCGTCGCGGATGAATTCATAGCGGTCCAGCGCCGCCGCTTCCATCAGGTTGGTGGCGTCGAGCAGCGCGGCGCGCTTGTCGACCACGCGCGTCACCGTGCCGATATTGCGCACCGACACAGGGTCCTTGTAGCGCCATGGGTCGCCCGTGATATCGAGCGGCAGGGCCACCGTGTCGCGCACGGTGGATGGTCCCAGCAGCGGCAGCATCACGTACGGACCAGGCTGTACGCCATACCAGCCCAGGGTCTGGCCGAAATCTTCGCTATGCTTGGGCACGCCGGCCTGCGAGGCGATATCGATTAGGCCGAAGATGCCGAAGGTCGAGTTCATGCCGACGCGCACGACGTCCTGCAAGCCCGCCTCGCCCTTGCCTTGCAGCAAGTTGTTCACGGCGCTCCAGACGTCGGCCAGGTTGCCGAAGAAGTTGCCCACGCCCGTTTGCACGAACGACGGCGTCACGGTCTTGTAGGCCGTGGCGACGGGCTTCAGGGCCACCTGGTCGACGGTATCGTTGAATTTGAACATGGCGCGGTTGTAACCCTCGAGCGGGTCGCGCGGATTGCTGCCGGTGGCGCAGGCGCTCAGGGTAGCGGCGATGGCCAGGGCCAGGCCGACACGCGCCAGGCTGCCTTGGAATTTCATGGTCGACTCGCTCATTTGCTGTCCTTTCCTTCTGCTGCCTTGCTGTAGATGAACTGATTGATCAGGTCTTCCAGCACTGTGGCCGATTGAGTGCGGGCAATCTTGTCGCCCTCTGCCAGGTTGGCCAAATCACCGCCCGCTTCCAGGCCGATATATTGCTCACCCAGCAGACCAGCCGTCAAAATCTTGGCCGAGCTGTCTTTCGGAAATTTGTAGCCATCTTCGATGTCGAGTTTTACCAACGCCTGGTAGGTCTTGTCGTCAAACGTGATTTCCGCCACGCGTCCGACCACCACGCCGGCGCCCTTGACGGGCGCCTGCGGCTTGAGACCGCCAATATTGTCGAACTTGGCGCTAATGGTATACGTCTTGCTGAATGACAGCGAGCTCATATTGCCAGCCTTGAGCGCCAGAAACATCAATGCCGCCACGCCCAGCAAGACGAACAAGCCAACCCAGACATCCAAAGATTTACGTTGCATAAACAATCCTAAATAATTTTTACTTGCCGCCACCTGCGCAGAACGCTGCCCAGGCCGCTAATTTTTGTCGCCTATCGGCAATTACTTGCTAAACATCAACGCCGTCATCATGAAATCCAGCCACCACACCATCAGTGACGAAATAACCACAGTGCGCGTGGTGGCGCCGGACACGTCTTCCGGCGTCGGCTGCGCCTGGTAACCCTGGAACAGGGCAATGAAGGTCACCGCGATGCCGAAGACCAGGCTCTTGATGGTGCCGTTGCCCACTTCTTTCCAGACATCCACGCCGCTTTGCATTTGCGACCAGAACGAGCCTTCGTCGACGCCGATCAGGATCACGCCCACCAGGTAGCTGCCGATGATGCCGACGGCCGTGAAGATGGCGCCCAGGATCGGCATGGCGATCACGCCGGCCCAGAAACGGGGCGCCAGCACGCGCTGGATCGGGTTCACGGCCATCATTTCCATGGCCGACAATTGTTCCCCCGCCTTCATCAGGCCGATTTCCGCCGTCAGCGACGTGCCGGCACGGCCCGCAAACAGCAGCGCCGTGACGACCGGGCCCAGTTCGCGCGTCAGCGACAGCGCCACCAGCAAGCCCAGCGACTGCTCGGCGCCATACGTGGTCAAGGTGTAATACCCCTGCAAGCCCAGCACCATGCCGACGAACAAGCCGGACACGGCGGTAATCACCAGCGAGCGGTTACCGATAAAAAACAGCTGCTCGATCACCAGGCGCGGACGGCGCCACAGGCCGGCCGACGAGGCGATGATGATAAAGAACGAGCGTACGGCAAAGCCGAGATCTTGTACCGAACGACGCAACCATGCTCCGATAGCCGCCAGGAAACGCGCGATCATCGGCCCGCTCCCGCGTGCAGACCCAGGTCGTCGGCCAGCGACTTGCCCGGATAATGGAACGGGACGGGGCCATCGGCCTCGGCATTGACGAACTGCTTGACGTACGGATGCGTCGACACGGCCATCTCGGCTGGCGTGCCGTGCGCCACGATCTTGCCCGATGACAGAAAATAGACATAATCAGCGATGGCGAAACACTCCTTCACATCGTGCGATACCAGGATAGACGTGGAGCCCAGCGCATCGTTCAAATTGCGGATCAAATTGGCCGTCACGCCCATGGAAATCGGGTCCAGGCCGGCGAACGGCTCGTCATACATGATCAATTCGGGGTCGAGGGCGATGGCGCGCGCCAGGGCGACGCGGCGGCCCATGCCGCCGGAAATCTCGGCCGGCTTCAATTGCGCCGCATTGCGCAAGCCCACGGCGTGCAGCTTCATCAGCACCAGGGTGCGGATCAGCTCTTCATTCAAATCCGTGTGTTCGCGCAGGGGGAACGCCACGTTTTCAAACGCCGTCAGGTCCGTAAACAGGGCGCCGTGCTGGAACAGCATGCCCATTTTGCGGCGCAACTGATATAACTGGTCGGTGCCCAGCGTATGCACGATCTGGCCGTCGACATTCACGGAACCCGAGCTGGGGCGCAACTGTCCGCCGATCAGGCGCAATACGGTCGTCTTGCCACTCCCGGAACCACCCATGACAGCCACAACTTTTCCACGTGGGAAATCCATTTGAAGGCCCGATAAAATCGAACGTTCTCCATAGGCAAAGTGTAAATCACGGATTTCAACAAGATTTGGCACGACGAAGCTCACTATTTTAATGGCGTATTGTAGTGCAGAAACGCCAATCTCTGCTGAGACACCCCCTTGCACGGCCCGGGACAGGGGGAGAATACAACACTAATGAATCAAAAGTCAGATATTTTATTGTAAAAAACGCCCGCCTGCACGCCGCCCGCCCATGCGCCTGGCGACGTGGACAAAAGAACAAGGGCCACGGTGCATCGCGCGCCGTGGCCCTGGTCTTGTCAATCAGAAAAGATTAACGCGGCAACAAGGAAACACCCATCAGGAACTCATCGACGGCGCGCGCGCACTGGCGCCCTTCGCGGATAGCCCATACCACCAGCGACTGGCCACGGCGCATGTCGCCGGCGGCAAACACCTTGGCCACCGATGTCTGGTAGCAGCCGGCGCCCTCCGTGGTCGCCTTGACGTTGCCGCGCGCATCCGTATCGACGCCGAAGGCTTCCAGCACTTGTTGCACTGGAGAAACAAAACCCATGGCCAGGAAGACCAGGTCGGCCTTCATCTCGAATTCCGAGTTCGGCACTTCGCTCATCTTGCCGTCTTTCCACTCAACGCGGCAGGCGATCAGCTTTTCCACCTTGCCGCCCTTGCCTTCGAAACGCTTGGTGGCCACGGCCCAGTCGCGCTCGCAGCCTTCCTCGTGCGAGGACGAAGTGCGCAGCTTGGTCGGCCAGTACGGCCAGACGAGCGGCTTGTTTTCCTGTTCCGGCGGCTGCGGCATCAGTTCGAACTGGGCCACCGAGGCGGCGCCATGGCGGTTCGACGTGCCCACGCAGTCGGAACCCGTGTCGCCGCCGCCGATCACCACTACGTGCTTGCCCGTGGCCTTGATCTGGTCCTTGAGCTTGTCGCCCGCGTTGACCTTGTTTTGCAGCGGCAGGAAATCCATGGCGAAATGCACGCCTTTCAGCTCGCGGCCCGGCACGGGCAAGTCGCGCGGCTGTTCGGCGCCACCGGCCATGATGACGGCGTCGAATTCCTTTTCCAGGTCTTCCGGAAAAATGGTTTCCTTGGCCCAGTTGTTGACATTGGCGGGGAAATCCTTGCCCACCAGTACGCTGGTGCGGAACACCACGCCTTCGGCTTCCATCTGTTTCACGCGCAGGTCGATGTGCGACTTTTCCATCTTGAAGTCGGGGATGCCATAGCGCAACAAGCCACCGACCCGGTCGCTCTTTTCAAACACGGTGACGGCATGGCCGGCGCGCGCCAGCTGCTGCGCCGCCGCCAGGCCGGCAGGACCGGAACCGACGATGGCCACTTTCTTGCCCGTGCTGAATCCTGCCGGCTGCGGCGTGACCCAGCCGTGCTCCCAGCCCATGTCGATGATTTTATGCTCGATGGACTTGATGCCGACCGGATCTTCGTGGATGCCCAGGGTACAGGCCGATTCGCACGGCGCCGGGCAGATGCGGCCCGTAAATTCCGGGAAGTTATTCGTCGAATGCAGGATATCGAGCGCTTCGCGGTAGGCGCCGCGGTATACCAGGTCATTCCAGTCAGGAATGATGTTATTCACGGGGCAGCCCGTGGTGCAGAAGGGAATGCCGCAATCCATGCAGCGCGCGCCCTGCACGGTCGCTTGCGCGTCGGACAGGTGCAGCACGAATTCCTTGTAGTTCTTCAGACGCGCGGCAGGCTCCAGATAGTGCTCGTCCTGGCGCTTGAATTCCATGAAGCCGGTAATTTTACCCACGATGTTTCCTTTGTATTTGGCTGGCGGGGAGCGGCCGGGCCGCTCCCTGGTCATTCATTTGGCAATGAGCTTGGCTGGCTCAGGCGGCGACGGCTTGCACTTCCATGGCGGCATCGGCAGCCATTTCAATCAGCGCGCGCTTGTATTCGTTCGGGAAGACCTTCACGAACTTGCCGCGCGCCGCGGCCCAGTCGTCGAGCAGGACGCGGGCGCGGGTGCTGCCCGTGTGCTTGAAGTGGCGCTCGATCAGGCGCTTGAGGATCACCTCGTCCGCTTCCGGCGCGCCATCGCGGTGCTGGGTATGCCAGGCGTCGCGGTCGACCTGCTGTTCGCTGGCCGATACGACCTTGTCGAGGCTGACCATGGCCGTATTGCACTTGCTGGCAAAGTCGCCCGCCGGGTCGTACACGTAGGCAATGCCGCCCGACATGCCGGCCGCGAAGTTGCGTCCCGTGTTGCCCAGGACCACGACTGTGCCGCCCGTCATGTATTCGCAGCCATGGTCGCCCAGGCCCTCGACCACCGTGGTGGCGCCCGAGTTGCGCACGGCAAAGCGTTCGCCCGCCACGCCATTGAAGAAGGCTTCGCCGGCAATCGCGCCGTACAGCACCGTATTGCCGATGATGATGTTGTCCACCGCCCAGCCACGGAATTCCGTATTCGGCCGCACGATGATGCGCCCGCCCGACAGACCTTTACCCACGTAATCGTTACCCTCGCCCACCAGGTCGATGGTGATGCCGTGCGCCAGGAAGGCGCAGGCCGACTGGCCCGCCGTGCCTTGCAGCTGGATGTGGATGGTGTCGTCCGGCAAGCCGGCATGGCCATATTTCTTCGCCACTTCGCCGGACAGCATGGTGCCCACCGTGCGGTTCAGGTTGCGCACGGGCGAGATGAACGAGACGCGCTCGCCCTTCTCCAGCGCCGCGCGCGCTTGCGCGATCAGCTTGTGGTCCAGTGCTTTCTCCAGCGCATGGTCCTGGTTTTCCACGTGGCGGCAGGCTTGGCCATCCGGCGTTTCCGGCTTGTGGAAGATGGCCGAGAAGTCCAGGCCCTGCGCCTTCCAGTGCGAAATCGCCTTCGATTTATCCAGCAGGTCGACGCGGCCGATCAGTTCGTCATACGTGCGAATGCCCAGCTGCGCCATCAACTGGCGGGCTTCCTCGGCCACGAAGAAGAAGTAATTGACGACATACTCGGGCTTGCCCGAGAACTTGGCGCGCAGCACGGGATCTTGCGTGGCCACGCCCACGGGACAGGTGTTCAAGTGGCATTTGCGCATCATGATGCAGCCTTCGACCACCAGCGGCGCCGTGGCGAAACCGATCTCGTCGGCACCCAGCAGGGCGGCGATGACGACGTCGCGGCCCGTCTTCATCTGGCCATCGGCCTGCACGCGGATGCGGCTGCGCAAGCCATTCAAGACCAGCGTCTGCTGCGTTTCAGCCAGACCCAATTCCCACGGCGTGCCCGCATGCTTCACGGACGACAGGGGCGAGGCGCCCGTGCCGCCGTCGTGCCCGGCGACGACCACGTGGTCCGCCTTGGCCTTGGTGACGCCGGCGGCCACCGTGCCGATGCCCACTTCCGACACCAGTTTCACGGAAATCGAGGCGCGCGGATTGGCATTCTTCAAATCATGGATCAGCTGCGCCAGGTCTTCGATCGAATAAATGTCGTGGTGCGGCGGCGGCGAAATCAGGCCCACGCCCGGCACGGAAAAGCGCAGGCTGGCGATGTATTCGGACACCTTGTGGCCCGGCAACTGACCGCCCTCGCCCGGTTTCGCGCCCTGCGCCATCTTGATCTGGATCTGGTCGGCCGAATTCAGGTAGGCGGCCGTGACGCCGAAACGTCCCGATGCCACCTGCTTGATGCGCGAGCGCATGGAATCGCCTTCCTGCAGGGGAATATCGACGACGATCTGCTGGCTGCCCACGACGGAGGCCATGGTGTCGCCCTGGCGGATCGGGATGCCCTTCAATTCCTGCGTGTAGCGGTTCGGATCTTCGCCGCCTTCGCCCGTGTTCGACTTGCCGCCGATGCGGTTCATGGCGACGGCCAGGGTAGCGTGCGCTTCCGTGCTGATGGAACCGAGCGACATGGCGCCCGTGGCGAAGCGCTTGACGATTTCCTTGGCCGGTTCCACTTCATCGAGCGGGATGGCCTTGGTCGGGTCGAGCTTGAATTCAAACAGGCCGCGCAAGGTCAGGTGGCGGCGGCTCTGGTCGTTGATGATTTGCGCATACTCCTTATAGCTGGAGAAATTGTTGCTGCGCGTGGAGTGCTGCAGCTTCGCAATCGCATCCGGCGTCCACATGTGGTCTTCGCCGCGCACGCGGAAGGCGTATTCGCCGCCCGCGTCGAGCTTGTCGGCCAGCACGGGATCGTTGCCGAAGGCCAGTGCGTGCAGGCGCAGCGCTTCTTCCGCCACTTCAAACACGCCGATGCCTTCCACGTTCGACGCCGTGCCCTTGAAGTATTTGTCCACCAGCGACTTGTTCAAGCCGATGGCTTCGAAGATTTGCGCGCCGCAGTACGACATGTAGGTCGAAATACCCATCTTCGACATGACCTTCATCAAGCCCTTGCCCACGGCCTTGGTGTAGTTGTAGATGGCCTTGTCGCCCGACAAGTCGCCGGGCAAGCCGTGCGCCATCTCGGCCAGGGTTTCCATGGCCAGGTAGGGGTGGACGGCTTCGGCGCCATAGCCCGCCAACAGGGCAAAATGATGCGTTTCTCGGGCCGAGCCCGTTTCCACGACGAGGCCGGTGGAAGCGCGCAAGCCCTTGCTCACCAGGTGCTGGTGCACGGTCGAGGTGGCCAGCAGCGCGGGGATCGCCACCTGGTCGGCGCAGATGGCGCGGTCCGAGACGATCAGGATGTTATGCCCGGATTTCACGGCATCGACGGCTTCCGCGCACAGCGAGGCCAGGCATGCTTCCACGCCTTCCTTGCCCCAGGCCAGCGGATAGCAGATGTCCAGTTCATACGACTTGAACTTGCCGCCCGTATGGGCGCTGATGTTGCGCAGGCGCGCCATGTCGTCAAAGCCCAGCACGGGCTGCGCCACTTCCAGGCGCATCGGCGGGTTGACGTTGTTCGTATCGAGCAAGTTCGGTTTCGGGCCGATGAAGGATACGAGCGACATCACCATCGCTTCGCGAATCGGGTCGATCGGCGGGTTCGTCACTTGCGCGAACAGCTGCTTGAAGTAGTTATACAGCGGCTTCAATTTGTTCGACATGACGGCCAGCGGCGAGTCATTGCCCATCGAGCCCGTCGCCTCTTCGCCGGCCAGCGCCATCGGCGCCATGAGGAATTTCAAGTCTTCCTGGGTGTAGCCGAACGCCTGCTGGCGGTCGAGCAAGGATGGCTGCTCTTTTTCGCCTTGGGCACGGTCCTGTTTTACTTGGCCTTCGGCCATCTTGATCTCGTCGAGCTTGATGCGCACCGAGTTGATCCATGCCTTGTACGGCTTGGCGTTGGCGTAGGTGTTTTTCAATTCCTGGTCGTCGATGATGCGGCCCGCTTCCAGGTCGATCAGGAACATTTTGCCAGGCTGCAAGCGCCACTTCTGGATGATCTTCGATTCCGGGATCGGCAGCACGCCCGATTCCGATGCCATCACCACCAGGTCGTCGTCCGTGACGATGTAGCGGGCCGGACGCAAGCCATTGCGGTCCAAGGTGCCGCCGATGTGGCGGCCATCCGTGAACGCCATGGCGGCGGGGCCGTCCCACGGTTCCATCATGGCCGCGTGGTATTCATAGAAGGCGCGGCGGTTGTCATCCATCGTCGTGTGGTTTTCCCACGCTTCCGGGATCATCATCATCATCGCCTGGGCGATCGGGTAGCCGGCCATCAGCAGCAGTTCCAGCGCATTGTCGAAGCACGCCGTGTCGGACTGGCCTTCATAGATCAGGGGGAAGAGTTTCTGCAGGTCGTCGCCCAGCACGGCCGACTTCATGACGCCTTCGCGCGCGCGCATCCAGTTGAAGTTGCCTTTCACCGTGTTGATCTCGCCATTGTGGGCGATCAGGCGGTACGGGTGGGCCAGCGGCCATTCGGGGAAGGTATTCGTCGAGAAGCGCTGATGCACCAGGGCCAGCGCCGAGATGCAGCGCGCGTCCTGCAAGTCCTTGTAATACACGCCCACCTGGTCGGCCAGCAGCAAGCCTTTATACACGATGGTACGGGCCGACATGGACGGCACGAAGAATTCCTTGCCGTGCAGCAGCTTCAAGGCCTGGATGGCATGGCCCGACGATTTGCGGATCACATACAGCTTGCGCTCGAGCGCGTCGGTGACCATGATGTCCGGGCCGCGGCCGATGAAAATCTGGCGGATCACGGGTTCCTTGGCGCGCACGGTGGGCGACATCGGCATGTCCGTATCGATGGGCACGTTGCGCCAGCCCAGCACGACCTGGCCCTCGATGCGCACGGCCCGTTCGATTTCCTGTTCGCAAGCGATGCGCGAGGCATGCTCCTTCGGCAGGAAGACCATGCCCACGCCGTATTCGCCAGGCGGCGGCAATTCCACGCCCTGCTTGGCCATTTCCTCACGGTAGTACTGGTCGGGAATCTGGATCAGGATGCCGGCGCCATCGCCCATCAGCGCATCGGCGCCCACGGCGCCCCGGTGATCGAGGTTCTTCAGAATCAGCAAGCCCTGTTCAACGATCGAATGGGTCTTGTTGCCCTTGATATGGGCGACGAAACCGACGCCGCAGGCATCGTGTTCATTGGCTGGGTCGTACAGGCCTTGCGCTTTCATGGGCTTCTCCGCTGCATATGACTATCGAAAAACTAGAGTAGTGCAACGCAACAAAAAACTCAACCAGAACAATTAGGGTCGGAGTCGAATTAAATTCTATTTTGTCGCCCTAAAAATTTAATAGGGACATAGTCAATGCGATTTCAATAAATGATGAGAAAGAAACCGATTTTTGTTTTAAATACGAATGATTTTCAATTGATGTCCGTGACGGAGGCGATTTTGCGGGGCCGTCCCCGCTTGGCAGGCAGCACTTGCCGCTGCATTTTCAGCTCCAGCGCCTGCTTGAATGCCTCGGCACCCAGTGGCCAGCCCTTCAGCACGGCCTGTTCCAGCACTTTCACCTGACTGCTGCCCAGGCCCTGCTCGAACAGGCGCAGATAGGCCGCCTCGCGGTCGAACGGCGTATTGCCCAGTGCCCAGTACAGCGCGTGGTCGGTGATGACGGGGTCGGGACGCAGGCCCGCATGGTGCGCATAGCTGGACCAGGCATATTCGGGCGCCTGGCCTGCCACGCCAGCCTGCACGGGCACGTATTCCAGGTAGCGGCAGCAGGTGAGGAAGAAATTCTCGGGATCGATGACGGAAGTTTTGTAGCGTCCCTGCCACAAGGCACCTTCGCGGCCATATTTCTGGTTGAAATACGGCACGTAATAACGCCCCAGCCACTGCATCAGCTGCCCCAGGCCCGTGGCATCGGCCGGCGTGGCCAGTAAATGTAGCTGATCAGGCAATAAAACGTAGGCATGGATGGCCACCTTGAACATTTTCGCGCCTGTTTTCAGCCAGGACAGGAATTGCGCGTAGTCCGCCGCATCCTGGAACACGCTCTGGCGGTTGCTGCCGCGCTGAATGATGTAATGGGGCAGTGCGGGAATGATAAGACGGGGCAAACGGGCCATGGCGCAATCGCAAAAAGAAGGCTAAGGCCTTGATTTTACACAGTATGCGCGCCGGACGCGACTCTGACCCTGTTTTATTCGACGTCCTGGAAAATGCGATTGACTCCGTCCCTTTTTTTGCCAGCCGCCCGTGGGTGGCCAGCAAGGTGCGTCAGGACAGGTTGAAACTGGCCGACAGGCTGTAGCCTTCGCCATACGCGCTGCGCAGCGGCAAGTCCTGGCCCAGGCCCGTCTTGGCTTTCTTGCGCAGGCGGTACACCAGCATGTCGACCCTGCGGCCCGCATCGGGATCTTCGCCGCCCATGCCGGCCACGATGACGTCGCGCGGCACGGGGCGGGTGTTGATGGTCAGCAGGTGCAGGAAGTTGAATTCTTTTTCCGTCAGGGCGATGACAGAACCCATCAGCTCAAGTTGGCGAGCGCTTACTTTCAAGGTCCACTTGCCCGGTTCGGGCACGGGGTCCTGCGGACCGACGCGGCGGTCGAGCGCCTCGATGTGGGCGGCCAGTTCGGGAAATTTGATCGGCTTGGTCAAATAATGGTCGGCCCCCAGGCGCAGGCCCAGAATGCGGCTGTCGAAGGCGACGCGCCCCGTCAGCACCAGCACGCCGATTTGCGGATACAACTGGCGCATGCGGGGGATGACGTTGAAGCCATCCTCATCGGGCAAGCCCAGGTCGAGGACGACCACGCCGACATTGCCATGGCTGAGCGCAGTCCACATGCCGCCAGCGGAGCTGGTGATATGCACTTCATGCTCGAGCTCAACGAGGAACTCCGCCATGTCTTCGGCGTAGTCGAGATTGTCTTCGACGATCAGTATTTTCGTCATTGCTACGCCATTCTTCCGTTAGTGAGCTGCCGTGGGCAAACCGTGTCATTGACTTCTGCACCATGATGGACGGCACAATAGGTTTACGTCAAGGAATTATCACGGTTGCCTTCAGCGGAAGCAAGGCTTTTCCTTGTCTAGACAGGAAGCGGCAGCCAAATCCGGAAAATCGCCCCGCCTTCGGGCAGATTATGCCCGTGCAAACTCCCGCCATGCACCTCGACCACGGCACGTGCCATGTACAGGCCCAGGCCCGCCCCCGGATGCGTCGCATGGGTGCCACGGCTTCCTTTTTCAAACAGGTGGGGCAGCTCCTCCTCCCGCAGGCCTGGCCCCGCATCGCGCACGCACAACGCCACCCCGCCCTCGGGTGCCAGGCTGCCCGACAAGGTAATCACGCTGCCCGGCGGACTGAACTTGACGGCGTTGTCCAGCAGGATGTTCAGGCACAGGGCCATGCCGGGCACGTCGCACCGCAGTTTGACCGGCAAGTCGTCGTCCAGTTCCAGCTGCACCGTGTGGCTGGCCGGCACGGTGGCCCCTGCCTGCTGCAGCAGGGCCAGCGGCGCAATGCCGTCGGCGGCCCGCTCGCGCCCGATGGCCGCCATGCGCTCGGGCGACAGGTAGTCGTCGATCATGCCCAGCAGGCGGTCGACGGCCGTCTGGATTTTCACGTAGCGCTTGCGCGTGGCCTCGTCGGCGTCCTGCGACGTCGAGACGAGGCGCTGGATGGCGCCATCGATGGTGGCCAATGGCGTGCGGAATTCATGCGACAGCATGGAGGCGAAACGCTTCTGCTCTTTTTCCCGTGCCGCTTCCTGCGCCTGGAGTGCCGTCACGTCGCGCACGGTGCCCGCCAGGGTCACGCCCCGTCCCGCCGCCGCGGGCACGATGGTGGAAGTAATTTCCAGCGCCAGCATTTGCCCGTCCGCATGCGGCAATGCCACTTCGCGCAGCACCGTCTGGCGGCTGGCATCGCCGTCGCGCCAGCGCTGCAGGCGGGTCGGCACGTCGGCCGCCAGGCGCGCCGCGTGCGCACGCAAGGCGGGCATGTCGTGGCCCGTCAGGCGCTGCGCGGCAGGACTGAGGTAGAGCAGTTCAAGGGTGGTGCCATCGAGCAGGAAGGCCGCGTCACGGCTGTGTTCAAGCAGCAGGCGGAACTGGTGTTCGCCGGCGCGCGCGCGCAGCAGGGCGCGGCGCAACTGGACGAAACGCAGCGCCATCAGGATGGCGCCGGCCAGCAGCAAAAGGAGAAAAGGCAGCATGCTTTATACCTGGCGAGAAATAATCGCCAAGTATAGAGCGTGCAGCGCCCTTTAATCTTCCAGCGGGGCGAAAATCTGCTGCAAGTCTTCCTGCGTGAGGGCCATCTTTTGCGATTCGCCTTCGGCCAGGATGGATTGCGCCAGTTCCGATTTCTTTTGCTGCAGCAGCTGGATTTTTTCTTCCAGCGTGCCCTTGGCGATCAGTTTATACACGAATACGGGCTTGTCCTGCCCGATGCGCCAGGCGCGGTCCGTGGCCTGGTTTTCCGCCGCCGGATTCCACCAAGGATCGTAGTGGATCACCGTGTCGGCCGCCGTCAGGTTCAGGCCCACGCCGCCCGCTTTCAGGCTAATCAGGAAGATGGGCACGGCGCCCTGCTGGAAGGCCGCCACTTGCGCGCCGCGGTCCTTCGTTTCGCCCGTCAGCAGCGCATACGGGATGTCGCGCGATTCCAGTTCCTCCTCGATCAATTCCAGCATGCTGGTAAATTGCGAGAAGACGAGGATCTTGCGCCCTTCGTCAAGCAAGTCTTCCACCATCTGCATCAGGTCGAGCAGCTTGGCCGAACCGGCCGACTGTTTTTTTGCCGGCAGGGATTTCACCAGGCGCGGATCGCAGCACACCTGGCGCAGCTTCAGCAGCGCTTCGAGGATGACGATCTGGCTGCGCGCCACGCCTTTCTTGTCGATTTCCTCGCGCACCTTTTGATCCATCGCCAGGCGCACGGTTTCGTACAGGTCGCGTTGCGGCCCCGTCAGTTCCACCTTGCGCACCATTTCCGTCTTCGGCGGGAGCTCCTTGGCCACATTGTCCTTCGTGCGGCGCAGCAGGAACGGCTTGATGCGGCGGTTCAGCAGCATGCGGCGCAGCGGGTCGTCCTGGCGCTCGATCGGGTGGCGGAACTGCGTATTGAAGGTCTTCTCGTCGCCCAGCAAGCCCGGCAGCAAGAAGTGGAATTGCGACCACAATTCGCCCAGATGGTTTTCCAGCGGCGTGCCGGACAGGCACAGGCGGTGGCGCGCGCGCAGCAGGCCCGCGCTTTGCGCCGCCTTGCTGCGCGTATTCTTGATGTAATGCGATTCGTCGAGGATGACCAGGTGGAAATCGTGCTCGCGCAGGGTTTCCTCGTCGCGCGGCAACAGCGCATACGTCGTCAGCACCAGGTCGCATTGGTCGATCTGGTCGAACTGCTGCGCGCGGTCCTTGCCTTGCAGCAGCAGCACTTTCAGGCTGGGCGCGAACTTGGCCGCCTCGTCCTGCCAGTTGCCCATCAAGCTAGTCGGCGCGATGACCAGCGCCGGATGCGTGAGGCGGCCCGCTTCCTTTTCCACCAGGATATGCGCCAGGGTTTGCACGGTTTTACCCAGGCCCATGTCATCGGCCAGGATGCCCGCCAGGTCGTGGTCGCGCAGGAATTGCATCCATGCCAGGCCATCGGCCTGGTAATCGCGCAGGGTGGCTTGCAGGCCCGCGGGCGCCGCCACTTTTTGCACGGCGCCGAACTGGCTCAGCTTGCGGCCCATGGCGCGCAGCTGCTCGCCGCCCGACCAGTGCAATTCCAGCCCGCGCGCCAGGTCTTCCAGGCGCGCCGCATCCAGGGTCGACATGCGCACGGCATGTTTGATCTTGTCGCTGAAGTAGAGTTCCCCCAGGGTGTTCAGGATCGGGCGCACGCGGCCCCATGGCAGGGCCACGCGCGTGCCGTCGGGCAAGGTTGCCAGCATCTGGTCGTCGTCGGCATGCGCCTCGATGACTTTCGGATTGAAATCGTTGGGCGCGTTGCGGATCAACTGCACCAGCACGGGCAGCAGCGGCACGCGCTCGTGGTTGACGACGATGCCCAGTTCCAGCTCGAACCACGCGTTGCCGCTGTCCGGGTCCTGGTCATCGATCTCCGCATACCAGTCGTCCACGTCGCTGACGTCGTAGCGGTACTTGGCCGTCTTTTCCACGATCCAGCCCTGGTCCAGCAAGGTATCGATGCCGGACTCGGCAAAGCGCAGCCATTCCGCCTGGGACGGCAGCAGCAAGGCGCCCTTCAAGCCGCTCAAGGGGGCCGAGCCCGGCTTCTTGAATTGCAGCTCGGCCAGGGTCGCCAGCGCGCGCGCTTCGTCGACCGTGTTCCTCTGGATAATTTCCGTCACATCGCCCACTTGCCGCACCACGCGCTGCGACGGGTCGAACGAGACGCGCTCGCCATCGTAGTCATAGGACAGCACGGCGAAATCGTGCCAGCGCTGGATGCTGCCGTCGGCCAGCATGGCGCTGTCCATCAGCAACACGGGTTGCGCGGGCACATCCTTGCGCAGGCGCTGCGGCAACGGTTGCGGCAGCGGCATCAAATGCTGCAAGCCTTGCGCCAGCAGCAGCTGCGACACGCGCACCTTGTCGTTGGCATTCAGCGGCGGCGCCTGCGCCACCAGCGCCTGCAAGTCGGCCAGGGAAATGTCGGAGCCGCCCTGGTTCAGTTCCAGCACGCCGCACGACAGGTTGTCGATGTACCACGGCGGATCGGTGGGCAGCATGTAGTCGATCTGGTCGGCGCCATGGTGCTTCGCGCCCTCCGGCGGATCGACTTGCCAGCCCAGGCGCATGGTCTTGCCCTCGTCGCGCCAGAACAGGCGCGCCGGGCGCACGGGACCTTCCTTCAGGGGATACACGAGACCGTTGCCGACGTCGGCCCAGGAATTGGCCCACAGCAGCTTGTCCTGCTCGGCCAGCATTTTCAGCAGGGCCGCGCCCACCTTGCCCTTCGGCTCCGTGGCGCTGCCCGTCTGCGAATTCTGCCCGCTGCGCATGGCCACGAAGAAACGCACGAGGTCTTCGTCGGCCGGCGTCAGAAAACTGGGCGGCGCCGACAGCAGCGAGAAGATTTCGCTGATGGGCGATGCCGCCGCCACGTCGCCATTCGGCCGCAGCCGCGCCTTGTACAGGCACAGGGCCACGTGGCGGCCGCCGCTGGTGGGCGCCAGCACGTAGATCAAGCGATGCTGGTTGAGTTTGGGATCGGGTTCGGCAATGCTCAGCACGGCCTTCGGATGGGCTGCAGCCTCCACCCGCTGCAGCCAGGTGGCGACGGCATACGGCAAAGGCGCTCCCGGGCTACTTGCCGGGGCAACTGGGGTTTCACTGGTTTCGTCGCGGGTAAAATCCATGGGGCGCATTAGTGTGTAAAGGTCGTATCCAAATCGGCAACAGGCAATATTATCCGCCATACGGCCGTTGCTGGCTTGATTCACACACGCTCTTTAAGCAGTTTTAATGCGCGATGCCTAAAAAATAAGTATTTAATACGACACTTGGACCGTGCAGACGGCAAAAATGGCCCGCAATGGGCCATTTTCGCCATTTTTGGACGACTTATCAGGCTGGCACGCTTTCTTCTTCAACCACGGCCGGTGCCTCGGTGGCGGCTGCGGCGCCGTCATTGGCGGGCGTAAAGTTGCGTAAAAACAAGAAAAACTGCCCCATCATCTGCGTCCACAATTGCAGATTGATATTCAGGTGCGTGGCGCTGACGCCGCCGGCAACCAGCACATCCATTTCCAGCACGACGAAATCGCCATGCTGGGCCACGCGGGCAAAGCGCTTGCTGCGGTGCCATTCGGCCAGCAAGCCGACCGGCAAGTCGCCGCCCTGCACGCGCAGCGGGCAGCTCAGGGTCAGGTCCGCATACTGGCCAGGCGATGCTTCGTTACCCCACAGTACCTGGAAACCGATGCCGTGGCTGGCGCTGTGCAGGCGTACCACGCCATCGTGCTCGATGCTGGTGACGGCGCAGCCGGCTGCCTTGATGGCGTCGGCCATTTGTTCGGCGTTCAGGGTGGTCAGCAAAGTGTTGGTGGTGTTTTCCATCGTCATTCCATTTCAGAAAATAAAATTATTGGGGCGCCGGCGCGGAGGCGGCCGGCGTTGCTGCCGCTTCGGATTGACGCGCATCAAAGCGTCCCTGGTACAACTGGTCGCCATACTGCTGCGCCACTTGCTCCAGCTTGACGCGGCTTTGCGCGGCGAACGGCTGGCGCGCCTGCATGACGCCCAGCACGTCGAGCCCTTCATACGCTTGCAGGATTTCTTGTCCCGTCGCATACAACTGGGCATTCTTGCTTTCGCAACGGGCCAGCGCGCCGCGCTGCGCCGTCACTTCGCCGTCCAGGCGCAGGCGTTCCGCTTCCAGCTGCTTGCCGCTGGCCGCCAGACTGTCGCTGGCCTGGCGGTACTGCGCCAGGCTGGCGGCCGCTTCCTGCGCTGCCGCCGCGCCGCGCCGCTGCTCTTCCACCAGCTTTTCCCGCTGCGCGCGCTCTTGCGCCAGCTGCGACTGGCTGCGCGCCAGGTCTTTTTTCAAGGCATCGCTGGCCGGCGCGGCGGCGGGCGCCGCCTTGGCCACCGGAGCGCCCTTGGCTTTCAGCTGCTCCAGT
Organism: Janthinobacterium foliorum; assembly: GCF_978021625.1. Classification (NCBI taxonomy): domain Bacteria; kingdom Pseudomonadati; phylum Pseudomonadota; class Betaproteobacteria; order Burkholderiales; family Oxalobacteraceae; genus Janthinobacterium; species Janthinobacterium foliorum. The sequence goes on from NZ_CDXDQE010000011.1 coordinate 202,004, forward strand.
TCGCCCCGCGTCTGCTGCAGCTGCGCCGTGACATTGCGCAACTCGGCCCGCAGGCGCTCTTCCATGCTCTGGCCCTTTTGTCCCTGCGCCTGGGCGGCATTGCCCGCCAGCAGCAAGAGCAGGACGGCGGACATGCGTGCCGTATTGGCGTTCAAAATCGACATCATGGCTCCTTAAAAACGCGCGTTCAATTCGATCTGCAGGGTATCGATCGACAGCGCCGAACCGAACACTTCGCGGCTCGATGTCCAGCGTCCGCTGAACCAGGTGTTCTTGTCGATCGCATACGCGCCACCCAGGTAATAGCCGCGCGCATTCGTGCCGCCCAGGTGGAAGGTCGAATCGTTGTAGGCGTCAGGCAAGGCATCCGGTTCGATGCGCTTGTAGCCCAGCAACACGTTCCAGTCGCCGCGCGCCGCCGTGTTCGCCTTGCCCAGGGTCGCCTGCAGCATGTAGGCGTTGCCGCCGCTGCGGAAATCGGCTTGCGAGACGCCGCCCGTGCCACCGAAGTTGTTCATGATGCCGCCCTTGGCGCGCGCCCACATCTCGTTCTTGTCGTAGGCCATGTTGCGCACATAATCGCCTTCGACGCGCAAGTCCGTGCCACCCGCAACCTTGCTATCCCAGCGCGCGTTCAGGTTGGCCAGGCGGAATTTCGAGGCCAGGCCCACGTATTGCGGCTGCGCCGTGTTGGCCGGATCGAGCGGGTTCAGGGCTATATTGCGCAGCAACATCAAGCTGTTGCCCTTTTGCATGCTCGACGGACGCGACCAGTCCGTGCTGCAGCCATCGGCGCCCGCGTACAGCGCGCACGGCTGCGAATATTCGCCGCTGATGTTGCGGAAGTTGTAGTAGGCCAGCGCGCCGCGCAGCTGGTTGTCGCTGTTGACCTTCCACGAAGCCCCCACTTGCGCGCCCAGCAGCCATTTGTTTTCGCTGGACATTTTTGCCTGGCTGCGGCTCGGCGCATTGTCGGACGAATATTCGAGCGGAATCAGACCGAGGGTGCCGAAGACGGTCACGTCCCGGGCAGCGCCGACGGGCTGCTGCACCTTGGCGGCGATGCCGTCGAAATTGAGTTCGCTGGAAAACAGTTCATCGCCGGAAACAAACGGATTGTCGAAGCGGCCCGCCGTCACCGTCAGCCAGGACGCGGGCTTGTACGACAGCCAGGCCTGGTCCAGCCAGATGTTTTTCTTGCCCAGGCCGCCACCGAGGGTTTGCGTGGTGGACACCGGGCTGTCGTCGTTGCCGCTGGCCAGGCGGATGCCTGCCTGCGTGTTCTCGGAAATATCGGCCAGGATGCCCAGGCGGGCACGCGCGCGCAGCAAATGCTTGCGGTCCTGGCGCGTGTTCAGCAGCGCCGGCAGGGCCAGGTTGGTATTCGAATTGACGTCGTAGCCGCTGCCGCTGTTAAGCGAGCGCCAGTCGATCTCGATGTTGCTGTTGGCCATGTCGTAGTAGCGCGATTCGTAGCGGGCGCGCACGTCGCCTTCCACGCGGATGCGCTTGGTCCATGCCGGCACTTCATTCGGCGCGGCCCAGCCGCCCGCCTGCGCTTCGGCCATGACTTGTCCCTTGATCTCGTCACGGATCTGCTCGCGCACGGTTTGCGAAATGTAGGGCACGCGCACGTCGCCCGGCTGCACTTGCGCCAGGGCCACGGGCGCGGCGGCAGGACGGGCTTGCGCAGCGGCCAGCGCTTCGCTCTGCGCCTGCGCCAGCAGCGCTTCGCCGGCATCCTTGTTCAGGGCGCCGCTCTGGATCAGGCCACGGATCAGCTTGACCATGGTGCTGTCGGCCGGTGCAGCTTGCGCTTGCACCGCGCCCGCCGCCACGCTCAGGGCCAGGGCCGCCAGCGCCAGCGGAAGGCGGCGCACGCGCTGTGAGGGAGAAAATAAGGAATTCATTGTTTCTTTCGGTAAAAATTAAAATGAATGTCGTAAAGAACGCCTGGCAAAACCGGCGTGCACGGCAGTGAGTTGTCGCTGAGAAAGCGCTGCTGTGCGCATGCACAGGGACGCCGAGTCAGCGAGCATTGCTGGCCGCCCATCACGACGCGCAGCAGGCTGGGCCGGGTGTTCACGGCCGCCGGCCTTTGATGGACACGCGGGCGGGGAAACGCAAGGACGCCGGTGGACGCTCGTCGGCGCGGAAGTCGCGCACCATGGCCAGCACCTGCTCGTCCGTCTGCGCATTGCCCGTGCCCTGCACCAGCTGCACCTTCGTTGTCCTGCCTTCCGTATCGAGCCACAGGTCGACGCGGATATCGCTGAATGCCAGCTGGCGCGTGCGCGGGTCGCGGGCGAAGGCCAGCTGCAGCGCGTTGGCGACATAGCGGCCATACGATCCCGCGCCGAGTCCGCCGCCACCGCCGCCGCCCGTCATGCCGCCGCCGCGCCCGGCCTGGATGCCAAACGCATCGCTGCCGGCCTGCGCCGCGCCATCGATGGTGACGGGGTCGCCCTTGTCCGGCGACGGGCTTTCCGGCGCGTCATCCATGGGCTTGTCGGCCGGCGTCGGTTCCGGTTCCGACACTTCCGGCACCACCTTGTCGGGCGTCGGTTCCGGCAATTTTTCCGGTTCCGGCGGCGGCGGGGGCGGCGGCGGCAGCATCAGCATCGGCGTGGCCGCCACTTCGCGCTTGGTGGCCGCCGTGTCGGACAGCAGATACCAGACCAGCGCGGCCAACGCAGCGGCCAGCAGCGCGCCGCCGGCCACGCCGCCCCAGCGGCGCCACCACTGCGCGGCGCCCGACGGTTCCGCAGCCGCCATCCTTGTCATGTCGTCACGCTTCACCTTGCGCTCCTCATGCGGGCTTGCCGGTCACCAGACCCACCTGGTTCAGGTCGATGCGGCGCAGCAAGTCAAGCACTTCGACCACCTTCGCGTATTGCACGGCGGCATCGCCGCGCACGATCACGGGGAAGTCGGGCGTGAGCGCCTTTTCCGTGCGCAGGCGCTCTTCCAGCTCGGGCAAGGTAACGGGATACGCGTCGAGGAAGACCTGGCCCGCGTTATCGATGGTGATGGCCTTGGTCTTCGGCTTCTCCAGCGCCATGGCCGAGCTGGCCTTGGGCAGGTCGACCTTGATGCCGGGAATGCTCGCGTTGCTGGTCAAAATAAAGATCACCAGCACCACCAGCAGCACGTCGACGAAGGGCGTGATATTGATGCCGCCGCTACGCTTGCGGGGGGTAAACTTGGCGGAGGTGGCCATGGTTATGCGCCCCTCACGCCTGTTGCAGCACGGGACGCATCTGGCGTCCGTCGCCCTGCTCTTCAGCCAGGCGCGTGGCGAATTCGTCGACGAAGACGGCCATGTCGGCAACGATGGCGTCCGAACGCGAGGACAGCCAGTTGTAGCCGAACAGGGCGGGAATCGCCACGCCCAGGCCGGCCGCCGTACACAGCAGCGCGGCGGCCATGCCCGGCGCCACCGAATTGATGTCCACGGCGCCGGCCATGGCCGCCACGACGAACACCAGCATGATGCCGATCACGGTGCCGAACAGGCCGACATATGGCGCGCCTTCGATGGTGGTGGAGAGCCAGATCATGCGCTTGGACATGCGCTCGCTTTCGCGCACCATCACGCCATCCATGGCGGCGCGGATGGCGCCGATGGTCGCGTTCGAGACGGCGTTCAGGTCGTAGCCGCGGTCGTGGCGGCGGCGCATTTCGTCGATGGCCACGTCGTACAGACGCCACAGCGAGGAATCCGTCTTCACGGCAGTACTCAGCTTGCCGTTGCGCGCCAGGTGGTCCAGCGGCGCGCCGGCCGCTTCGTGGAACGACTGCATGAATTGCGCATTGGCGCGCGAGATGGCGCCATAGCTGCGGCCCTTGCCGATCATGATGATCCATGACAGGACCATCATCAGGCCCAGCACGCCCACGACGATCCACGCGTCGAGCGGCATGGCGGCGATGATGAAGCCGAAATGGCTCTTGCCCGCCTGCTGTTCATCGGCGCCAAACACGGCCAGGCGCGATTCGGAACCTTGCGAGACGGCATCGGCCAGCAGCAGCGCGTCGGGACGGGCCGTGCGCGACAGGCGCAGCTCGTCGATGGCGCCCGTGAAGTTGGCCAGGCCGGCGGCAGCGTTGACGTCTGCGCCCACGGCGGCGGCGGTAGCGAAGGCCGGCAGGGCGGTGGCCAGCGAGACGGCCGGACGGCCACCCACGTACAGGGCCACGTTGTTCTTGTCGGCCTTGACAGCCAGGTGCGACCATTGATTCGCCTGGATAGGCTGGCCCGGCTTGCTGCGCTGGCCATTCACCTGCACGAAGGGCACGCCCTGGTCCACGCCGATCAGCAACTCACTGGCGCCGTCGCGGCGCGCATACAGCACTTGCTGCGCGCCCAGGCTGTCCGGACGCACCCAGGCGGAAAACGTGAACGGCGCGCCGGCGGCCAGCGCCAGCGACGGCGAGGCGGGCAGCATCAGCGGCGCCGTGCCCAGGCGGGCGCCGGTGCCGATGACGGAGCCGTCGAGTGCCGGCACGGCCGTCTGCGCATGGTTGCCATACGCCGTGCTGTCGCGCGACGGCACGCCCGGTTCCGCGAAGTGGTACACGAGGCTGTAGTCGGGGTCAAACGTGCGCTGGCCGTTGCCCGAAGCGGGTGCCTTCGGATTGCCGTAGTACATCCACAGTTGCTGCGGCGTGCCTGCCGTCAGGGCCGGCACGTCGACCCAGATCAGGGCGATGCCGAGCAGCGGGTTGAATTGCTCGATCTGGTGGTTCAGCACCGTCTTGTCGTCGCCCGCGACGAAGCGCAGGTCGGCGCCGCTGTCGCTGACGCCCTCAAAGTTGAAATTACCCGAATGCAAGCGCAGCAGGACGGGAATGCGGCCCGGGTCGCGGCCCGGGTCGCCGCCCACGGCGCCCGCCTTGGGACCGGCATCGACGGTGACGGGTTTGCGGTATGCCCAGTCGGGCTGCCACCAGGCATGCGCCAGGCCGGGTACGAGCGTGCCCAGGATCGTGAGCAGAAAAAGAAAACGTTGCATGACAGTGATTCTCCGAAGAAAAGTCTAGAAAAGTGCAGTGCTGGTGAGCTGGGCCGTCAGTAGCTGGCCGACAGGTTGAAATTGATGCGCCGCACGTGCTTGTGCGTGCGCGGTCCTTCGCGCAGCGGGTAGGAAAAATCCACGCGGCCCGTCAGGTAGCGCAGGAACTGGAAGCTGCTGCCGACGCCCACCGAGGCCAGGCCGAACAGGTCTTTCTGTTCCAGCATCGGATCGCGCAGGCGCAGGCGCGCGCCATCGGCAAAGGCGAACAGGCGCCAGTTTTCCAGCCGGCTGAAATACGTCAGCTGCGGCGTGCGCCATTCGACGGTGCCCGAGATGCCGTAGTCGCCCGTCGCTTCCGCCGACAGGTATCCGCGCACGGAGTTGGCGCCGCCAGCGGCCATCTGTTCGCCCGACACGAGCGCCGCGTCGGCCAGCTGGCCCGACATGCGTCCGTGCAGCTGCGCGCCGCTGTCCAGGCTATAGGTGGCATTCGCGTCGCCCTTCAGCACGAGGAAGCTGGGCGAGGCCTTGTAGCGCTTGTTGTCATACGCGGCGCTGTCGCTGCCATAGCCGAACGAGGCGCGCGTGCCGGCCACCAGCGACAGGCCCAGGCCATACGTCGCCGACTCCGTCTGCGCAAAGCCGTTGTAGGCCACGTTGAGCGGCACATATTTCAAGGGAATGCTGGAACCGGTGCCGTTCAGTTTCAGCGCTTCCTGGTTATCCTTGAAATCGATGCCGGCGCTAAAGCTGTGCCACCAGATGCCGCTGTTGGGCACCGTGTAGTTGACTTTCATCCCCAGCGCATGGCCCTTGCCCAGCACGCTGGTGCCGCCCGCGCTGGCCACGTTGCTGTTCGACTGGTAGCCCGTCGCTTCCACGCTCCAGCCCTGCGTGCCGATGGGCGCCACGTACGAGGCGGACCACACCTTGGTCTGGTTCAGGTCGCCCGGCGTGCCGAAAAAACTGATGGTGGCGCTATGTCCCAGCTGCCACAGATTGTCGTGGCCGACCGACATGCTGGTGCGCAGCTTTTTGGTGTCGGCGCTGTAATCGTTGTTCAGGCCCACGCTGGCGCGCCACGGGCTGCTGTCCTCGACCTTCAAGTCCACGTCCATGGTGCCAGGCAGCGTACCCTGGCGCACCAGCGGCATCACCTGGCGCTTGGCGCCGCGGTTCAGCGCCGTCAGCTCCACTTGCGCCTGGGTAAAATCGGGGACCGTGCCTTCCGTCAGGGCCGGCACCTGCTGGCGCACGTCGAGCGGCGAGTTGTATTGCGCGCCGACCACGCGCAGCCGGCCCACCTTGGTTTCGCTCACCTGCAGCACCACCACGCCCTGCTCCACCTGCTGCTCGGGCAAGTCCACGTAGACGGACTGGTAGCCCCGGGCTTGATATGCCGCAACGAGGGCGTCGCGCGCCCCTTCCACGTCCTTCAGGGTGCGGCCCGGCCCCAGGAAGGGCGTCACGGCCGCCTCGATGGCGCGGGCGTCGAGCACGGTATTGCCGCGCACCAGGTATTCCTCGATGTTTACCTGGCGTTCCGGCGCGGCCGGCGCGGCGGCCGCTTCCTGCGCGCGCGCCATGCCGGGCAAGGCCAGCATGGCCAGGCACAGCATCGTCAGGGCCGTCGCGGGTGCCGCTGGCGGCATGCCCCTGCCCTTGGTTGTCATTTCACGCATCTTCCATTCACCTTAAAATCAAACGGTTGCCCTGTGTTGCGGCGCTGGGCCGGCGTTTTTTTGTTGCCAATGCTGATCTACTGATGCCTAGACAGTCGCCGCGCGCGGCGACTGCCGAATGTCATCAAATGTTCATAAAACTCCGCTCAAGGCTGCAAACCGCGCCGCTCGTTGGGCGTGAGCGCCTGCAGCTGCGGCGCCGTCAATGGCCCCGCTCCCAGCACCTGCACCACGCCAGCGGGCTGGTACAGCGATGCCTGCGGATCACGTCCCTTGCCGGCGCCACCGTCATCGGCCGACTCATTGCCAAAGCCCAGCACCTTCACGGTGAACAGCGACGGCTGCGCCTGGCGCGTGGCGGCCCGTTCGCGCTGCAGCACATCCTGCGCCGCCGTCACGGCCTGCGCAGCGGCCGCGCTGGCATTGCTGAGCGCCCCCACGTTCACCGAGGCGATCACGGGCATGCCCGTGGACTTGCCCTGCACCTGGATGTTTTCCGCGTTCACCACCTGCAAGGCCGCCAGGTTGACGTTGCCCGAGACGCGGATGCCCGCCTCGCCCGCGTCGATGCTGCCCAGCGGGGCGATCAGGTCGATGTCGCCGGGCGGCACCTCCGGGATCGGGTTCAGGGTGGCGATGCCGGCGCCCGTGCTTGGCGTGCTCGGCGACAGGCTGACCAGGCCGATGCTGTCGTAGGTGCGGCGCTGCGGCGTGTAGACGACGGTGGACTTGGTGCCGCGGCCCGCATTGATGTCGCCCGTGGCCGACCAGGCCAGGATGTTGCCGCCGAAGGTGGTGAAGATGCGGCTCTGGCCCAGCAGGATGCTGTCCTTCGCATACATCTGGATCTCGCCCGCCCCCTGCGTCAGCACGCCCGAGCCTTCGCCCGGCGCATAGCCGCCATCGACGCCGATCAGCGCGCGGCCGCCCGGCACCATGATGCCGATATCGCCGCCGAAATCCGTGTGGATGCCGGCATCGTTGACGATCACGTGCGGCACGTTGACGGTCGGACGGCCCGCCTCGGCCCACTCCTGCGGACTCAGGTAGCGCACGCCCGCGACCGGCCGCTTGGTATAGATGCCTGCGTAGTCGTTGACCGTGTACAGCGCGCTGCTGAACATCGTCAGGTCGCCCTTGTACTCGATCTTCTTGCCCGCCTTGTCCTGGGAGGGGAACAGGGTGGCGATGGCTTCGCGGCCGCGCAGGTAGCTGCCGCGGCGCATGCCGTCCGGATCGTTGTATTCGCGCCCAGCCGCCTTCAGTTCGGCAAAGTAGACATTGCTCAGGTACACCTGCTGCTGTTCCTTCGGCAAGGCGGCAAAGAAGCTGCGCGCATCGGTGGCCGGGTCGTAGCGGATGCCCAGGCCGCTGTCGCCGCCAAAGCGCGTCGTCAGCCAGTTCACCAGGTGCAACTGGCTGACCAGCGCGTATTCGCGCGCCAGGTCGCGCCGCACGCCGCCCGTTTGCGCGCCGGCCTTTTCCAGTTCCGCCTGTTTCGTGCCGAGGAAGGCGGAAGCGCCCGCCTCGTCGCCGCCGTAGCCGAACTGGCCGCGCAGCCAGTCTGCCAGGGTCAGCTTGCCGCCGTAGACGTACACGGCGCTGCCGGCCTGGTCGGCAAGCGGGCGGCCCGGGTCGGCCAGCTTGGCCGGGTCCAGGTAACGCGCCGCGAAGGCCGCGTAGTCGGGGCCATTGCGGCCCACGCCGGCGGCCACGCTGATGCCGGCGCCATTGCCGCGCTCGCCGGGACCGGTGCCGACGATGGAACCGAGACTGCGCAATTCCGCCTTGTCGGCCATGTACAGGTCGCGCCCGGCGCTCACGCTCAGCTGGCCGGGACCCGCCACATAGAAGGTGCTGTAGCGGATATCGCGCCCGGCGCTGACGACGGAGATGTCATCGGCATGGCGGTGCACGAACAGATTGCCGCGCGCCGACGAGCTGCCGGTGACGACCGGCTTGTCCGGATAGTCCGGCCGGCCGACAAAGCCCTGGCTGGTCCATCCGGCCGCGCCGTCCGGCACGTCTTCGACGCTGCCGAGCGGCGTGCCCGAATTGACGATGTCGCGCCCGGCGCGCACGGCCACGGCGCCGCCGCCCTCGTACCACACGCCCAGCGGACCCACGTCTCCCCTCAGCGTGGCCCGGTACACGATGCCGCCCGTGCGCAGGCCGACGATGTCGCCGCTGTTGGCATAGAAATGCGCAGGCAGCTGGCCCACGGGCACATAGTCCGACACCGTCGGCGCCGTCATGCTGAACAACGGATAGGTCTGTGCCTCCACGCCGGCGCCATTGGCATTCCCCGCAAACGACTTCAGCGGCGAAGGCGCCAGCGCATTCGTGCTGACGTTATGCAGGGGCAGCAGGCCGAACCAGACCTTGTCCAGCGCCCCGACGAAGCCCGGATTGAACGGGTTCGGCAAGAGGCGCGGATCGGCGCCCGATGGCGTGATCGGATAGCCGGCCGCATGGATGGAATCGGCGGCCAGCATTTCCAGCTGGCCCGTGCCCGTCTTGACGAATTGCGGCGCCACCGGCGACGGCGCCAGGATCACGCCGTTTTGCGGCATGTCGACCTTGCCGCCCTCGCCCAACCTGCCCAGGCTGGCATTGCCGTAGTACAAGCTGCCGCTGGCAGCCACGGCGCGCAGCACGGACGGCATGACGAAACGTCCGTCCGAGGGCGCATGGTTGTCGCCCGTCGCCGACTGGATCCAGGCGGACGTCGGCGTCAGGTTGCCGCCGGCGCTGAACAGGTCGATGGCGGTGGCCGGCGTCCACAGCGAGAACCAGCTCCAGCCCTCGCCGGCGCGCTCGACGCCCTGGTAGTTGAACGGCGAACCATTGCCCAGCTGCTTCACGCGGCCCGCATCGGCCGTGCCGCCCAGCACCAGGTCGCCGCGCGCATCGATGCGCACGCCGCTGTCGCCCGGCACCAGGATCGGTCCGCCGCTGGCAATCGCCGTGCCCGCCGTATAGGTTTCATACGGCCGCGATTCCTTCGGATCGGCGCGGTCGAAACGCAGCTCGACGCCGCCCACCGCGCCCGCCTCCATGCGCAGCGCGCCGCGCAGGTTCGTGAAAGTGCTGTTGAGCGTGGGAGACTGGCGCTCGTAGCGCACGTCGGCATTCGAGGCATCGCTGTTGCGGTCGAAACTGCGCACCTCGGCAACAGGGTTGAGCCCGCCGCCGATGCGGATGTCGAGGTCGCCGCCGCCCGTCAGCAGCAGCTTGCCGTCCGGCGTCACCCTGCCCGTGCTGCCCACGGCCACGTTCAGGCCCTGGCTGCGCGGCGCGTACTCGCCGCCCGGATCGGTGCGCGAGGTCAGCATGCCGGCATCGCCGCCCGCCTGCAGCAGCACATTGCCGCCCCCCAGAGTGCCGATGCCCGTAAAGCCCGATACGGCCGGCTGGCCGGCATACAGCTCGCTGCCGTCGGGACGCGCGACATAGGTGCCGAAATTGATCCACCATGCCGTCGGCACGCCCGCGCCCGTGCTGCCGCTGCCCTGGCGCCACAGCCAGGTGCCGATGTCGCTGGTATCCTGCTGACGGCTCAGGGTGCCGATGGCGTCCTCGCGGCGCTGCGTGGCGGTGCCCACGGTGTCGCCCTTGACGTCGCCCTGGGCGCGCAGCAGCAGGTTGCCGCCGTGCTCCGGATACCAGGCGCGGTACAGGCTCTCGCTGCCGCCATCGACGAAGCGCGTCAGCTGGTTGTCCAGGGCGCCGAGCAACTGGCCCTTGGCATTGACGCCGCGGGGCAGGTTGAACAGATCCTTGCCATCGACCAGCGGCGAAGCCGACTGCGTGCCCGCCGTGTAGACGCCGTACAGCGAACGCATGTCGAAATCGCCGGCGGCCAGCAGGTCGAGGTCGCCCGTGCCCGTGCGCAGCACGCTGAACAGGGGCTGGCGCGCCGGCTCCACGGAGGTCACCGTCTCGGGTGGCGTGCCGTCGGCAATCTTGACCACCAGATTGGCATAGTATTCCAGCATAAATTGCTCGCCGCCCCAGTCATCGACGTTGACCTCGCCTTCCGGAAATCCCATCTCGATGGCTTCTGGGCTGTAGATATATTTGCCCGGCAAGCCCGTGCCCGGCTTGGTCGACGTCCTTTCCCCCATGCCGTAATGCGTATCGGCCAGCATCAGATGGGCGTCCTTCGCATGCGGCCGCAGCGCGCGCGTGTCGGCCGCGGCCGTATCGGCGCCGCCCACCAGGCGCAGCGACCACGCTTGCGAACCCTGGGCCAGCATGGGCGCCAGCGCCAGGTTGCGGCCCTGGCTGCCCGTACCGTCCACCGGGCGCAGCGCCACCATGGCCGCGTCATCAGGCAGCTTGACCATGGTGCCGGCGGGCAGCACGCTGCCCTTGTCCAGCGCCAGCGCGGTGGCCAGCACCACGCCGTTGACGGGATTCCATGCATCGCCCAGGTCCCACGGCTTGCCTTCCGGGAAGGGCAAGGCCACATTCGCGGGCCACACCATGGCCGCCACCTTGGCCGCGCCAGGCAGGCGCAGGCCGGGATCGAGCTGCATGCCGCTCGATAAGGTCAGCGCCTTCTGCAAGACCGTGCCGGCCGCGTACAGCACGCTGCCGTCGGCGTTGCGCACGGCACCGCCCAGCACGCTACCGGCCGGCAAGTTCAACTCCGCCGTCAAGGTGGCGCGCGCCGCCAGCAAGGTGCCGCCGCGCAACTGCATCGGCTTCATCGGCACGGCGAAATTGAGGCTCGTGCCCGATTTGAAATACGTGTCTTCGGCCAGGGTCACCAGGCCCCCTTGCGGCACGACGACATCGCCGCCCCACGGCAAACGGCCCTTCACCAGTTGCCAGCCCTGGTCGTCCGAGGTGACGGGCAAGGTGCGGGTATCGAAACCATCCGTGATACTGCCAAAGACGCTGAGCTTGCCACCGGCGCGCACGACCAGCGCGCCCGCCTCGCCCGAGCCGTACACGCCGCTCAGGCGCGCCAGCGGATTGACGCCGTCGTAGCGCTGGCCGGACAGGTCGATATCGCCATCGATATGCAGGTCGCCGCCCGGCGTGGCGCTGACGATTTCGACGCCGGGGCGCAGGTGGAAGGCGTTCGCATCGCCGCGCAAGCCGCGCAGTTTGCTGTTCATCAAGTTGCCGTTCGCCAGCGCGTGCCGCATGAAATCCTGGCTGTCCGCGTGCTTCCCGTCCAGGTAAGCCTGGGTGATGCTCTGGTAGGTGCGGCCGTCCGCATCCTTGTCGGTACCCGCCGGGGCATCCTTGTATTGCCAGAAGGCGTTGACGTTGATGGTGCGCGCGCCCGCGATGTTCAGCGCGCCGGCCGCATCGATGTCGATATCGTCGCCCGTGGCGCCGCCCAGGCGGCGCGCGTTCAGGTCGATGCTGCCGTAGTTGCCGCCCTTGTCTCCGCTGCGCAGGTCGAGCCGCGCGCCGTTTTCCAGGGTCAGGCGTCCGCCGGGCGACGCCAGTTCGATCACGGCGCGGTTCGGCGCCTCGATCACCTGGCCGTAGCTGTCCGTGCGCAGCACCGTGCCATGCGCGTCGAGCACGGCGCCGGACTGGATGGTGACGCCGTCGCGGCCGGCCAGGCGGATGCTGCCCACCTGTTCGCCGCTGGCGTCGATGCGGCCGTTCACCGTCAGCGCGCCGCCATCGACGGACACGCTCACTTCGCGCGCCTTGACCTCGTCGCCGATGAGCAGGTCGCCCTGCTTGAGCTGGAAGCTGCGGCTGCCGAACACCTTGCCCGTGTTCAGGCGCTGGTTCAGGCCGGCGAAGTCGCCGATCCGCTGGGCGCGGATGTCCGCGCCGCCGGCCGCGTAGGCTACCTGGGTGCCGCCCGCGTCATAGCTGCCGCTGGCGCCTCCCAGCAGCGTGCCGCGCAAGTCGGCCGTGCCGGCCGCGTCGCCCGTGGCGATTACGCTCAGCTTGCCGGCGCGGTTGTTCACGGCCGACAGGTCGATCACCGAGGCCGCTGCCTGGCGCACATCGCCCTCGCGGCTGTCGAGGATCACGTCGCCGCCCCAGCTGTACTTGCTGGTGTCGTAGAAATCGATCTTGCGTCCCGCCAGGTCCAGCTTGGCCTTGTCGCCCAGCAGCACATCGCGCTCGGCGGACAGGGTTAATTTTCCGCTTGGCAAGACCACCGACGTATCCACGCTGACATTGTTGCCGCTCAGCGCCACTTCGGCGCCCAGGGCGCCGGCCAGCGCCGCATTCGTCGGCGTGGCGGCGGCCGCACCTGCCGGCGCGCTCACCGTCAGGTTGCCGCCCGCCGTGATGCGGCTGACGGAACCGGCCGCGCCCGTCAGCAGGGGCGTGTTGATCACGACGTCGCCACCGCTGTAGCGGTAGCCATTGATGGCCGTATCCCACGCGCCCTGCGACTGGTAGACCGACAGGCTGCCCTTGTTGTTGGCGGTGACTTGCTCGCTGGCATTAAGCGCCACCTGGCCGAAACCCAGTATCAAACGGTCCAGCTTATGGATGGTGTCGGGACGGCTGTCCGGCGTAAAGCCGAACTCGATGCGCTTGGCATCGACCTGCAGGCGGCCGCTGCCGGTGCCGGGGCCATCGGCAACCACGGCGCCGGGCGCGTTCGTCGCGCCTTGCCACACCAGGGTGTCCGTGTGGATGCGCGCCAGCGCGTCCGCGCCGCCATAGCCATAGATGGCGGGCGTATTGAGCACCAGGCGCGACAGCGACGACTTGCCCGTGGCCGCATCGATGGTCGACAGCTGCGTCGAGTCATAGAAATTGAAGGAATTGCGCGCCGTCAAACCCAGGCTTTCCAATGCCGGCGCGCCCGTGCTGGTATCGCCGCGCAGCAGGCGGTCGAGCACGCCCTGGTTCAGCGCCAGGCCATCGGGCAAGGCACCGCGGGCGCTGGCGTCCGCCAGCGCAGCTTCGCTGCCGATATTGATCGCGCCCATCGCCAGCTGCAGGTTGCGCGTGCCGTAGCGTACGTTGTCGCGCAGGGTAAACGCGCGCTCCGTCACGGCCGCGATGGTGCCCTCGGAGTACAGCGCGGTGCTGCCGCCGCAGGCGCCGCCCGCCTTCCTGCAGGCGCCGATATCGATGATGCCGGGGCCATACGATTCGGACGGCGGCGCTGCGGCCGGCAGCATGTCCAGCCAGCCGTTCGAGACAGCCAGCACGCTGCCCATCGGCTGGTACACATAGCCGTCGCGCGAGTCCCAGGCCGCCTTGCCGCGGCCCAGCGTATTGATGCCGGAACCCTGCTCGAGGATGATGCCGTCGTCTTTTTTCGACGTCACCAGGAACACTTCGGCCGCCTTCAGCACGGCGCCGTCGCGCAGCACGATGCCGCCCGCCGATTCATTGATGGCGGCGATGTTGGCGCGCTGGTTGCTGCCCGTGGCGAAATCGCTGTAGGTGACGCGCGGCAAGCCGCCGATGCCCACGCGCTGGGCGCCAAAGGCATTGATTTGCGAGGCGTGCACGGACACGCCATCGAAGTCCGCCAGCGGCGCCGTGCCGTCGGCCAGCACTTCGTAGCGGGTCGACGCATGCGTCCCCGTCCCCAGCAGCAGGGAACCGCCAAAGCCGCCCTCGGCCGGCGTGTACAGGGCGCTGCCATCCATCATCAATGGCGTCTGGTTATTCTCGACGCTGTGCAGGGACGGGGCGATCAGCTGCAGCCGCACGGCCTTGGCGTCGCGTTCGAGCATGGCGCGCGGCACGCCGTCGCGCGTGGCCTGCGCCACGGCGAAGGCGGCATAGCCCGTTTCATTGTATTGCGAATAGCTGCGCAGCACATCGGCCGGCGTCAGGATGGCTTGCTGCGCCACCACGTCGCGGAACGCCGTGCCCGCCACGCCCGTCTGCGCCGCCGTGGCATACGAGCCATTGCGCATGGCGACCGTGCCGCCTGTCTCGACGGCGCCGGCCAGGCCATTCAATTCCACGCGGAAGGCACCGGGCAACAGCGCGAAATTCGATGGCAGCAAGGTGTAGGTGCCGGCCGCCAGGCCGGGCACGCCCGCGCCGATGGTGATCTGGCGTCCCACGGCGGGCCTGCCCGCGCCCTGCTCGGCCATCAAAGGCGCCACGTCCGGCTGGACGCCGGGAATGATGGCGTACACGGGGTTGGTATTCAGGTCGGGCAAGGTGAAGCCGCCATTCGGCTTCATCTGTACCAGCGGATTGAGGCGCGCATCGGTGGAGCCGCCCCGTCCGGCCAGGAAGCCCGCGCCCGTCAAGGTGCCGCCGCCCGACAGGTCGAGCACGGCGCCGGCCTGCACGTCGACGGCGGCGCCCGTCAAGGCGATCTCGGGGCCGTTGCCCACGCCCTTGAACACGACGTCGTTGCCGTCATACAGGTAGCTGAGGCCATCGAGCGTGCCGCCGTACGGCATCGTCAAGCCTTTCGCGCTGACGGAGGTCACGCTGCCCGGCAACAGGTTCACACGGTCCGTATAGGCTTCATAGCCTTCGGCGCCCAGGGTGATCTGCCCCAGCGGCGCGCGCAGCACGCCGCGCTGGTTGATCGTGGGCGCCACCAGGCTCAGGCTGCCAAAGACGGAAAACGGCTGATCCGGCGTGGCGCTGCCGGGGCTGCGCTCGATATTGAGCGTGCGCAAGGGATCGAGCGTGACGCGCACGATGCCGTATTCGTCGACCCGGCTGCTCTGGCCCACGGTGACCATGCCGCTGTCGCCCGTGGCCGGGTAGATTTGCGCGGCCACCAGGGTGGCATTGCCTGGCTGGTACAAGGCCGCGTTGTTCGACATGCGCAAGTCGCCACGGCTGTTGAGGGTCAGCTGTTCGAAGGCATCGCGTTCCACGGCCAGCGGCTTGCCGCTGCTTTGCACGATCTCGCCCCGCGTGCCCATGTTGACCTCGCCCGCGAGATCGAGCATGCCCGCATCGATCTGCAGCAGGGAGCCGTCGGCCACCAGCGGCACGCCCAGCATGCCGCGCCCCTTGCCCGAGTTTTTCGACCCTTTCACGGCATTGGGCACGATGAAATTGTCCTTCTGCGCGCGCGCTGCCGTTCCCAGTCGCACATACGGCGCCGCCAGGTGCACCTGGCTGGCAAGGCCAGGCAGCTTTTCCTGGCCATCCATATCCGGCTGCTGCGGCGGCTGCGCCAGGCCCAGCGACGTGGCGCTCAGGCGCAGGCTCTGGCCCAGCGCCAGGTTGACGTCGCCATCGACGCTGAGCATGCCGTTCACGTGCATGGCCAGGTTATCGAAGCCGCCGGCCTGCACGCGGTCGGCGCCCAGGCGTGCACTGCCGTAACGCAAGGCCTCATCCTTCTGGCCGGCGCGCAAATCGGCCGGCAGCGCGCTGTCGCCCTGCACTTGCGCCAGCACGAATTCACGCGGCACCCGCACCGCATTGTCGACGCCGGCGCCTTCCAGCGTCTGGCGGTCCACCTGGCCGTAGTTGGGCGTGTCCAGCGCCAGCGCCAGGGTGCCGCCGGCCGCCCCCGCGCCACCGGCCGCCGCGCGCATGGTGCCATCGGCAAAGATGCCGTTGTACGAACTGAGCGAAATCAAGCCGCCGCCGCCGGCCACGTTGACGGCGCCCTGGTTCGGCAAGTCCAGCGTGGCTGCCGCGCCGCTGGCGTCGAGCAGTGCGCCCGGGCGCACGACGACAAAGGCATCGGCCGCATCGACGCTGGCGGCGTCGGCCTTGTAGCGGGCGCCGATTTCGATGCTGCCCCCCTTGTCGGCACGGCCATAGCGGCCGCCGCGCATGTCGGTGGCGACGGTGGCGCGGCCCGCAACGTCGAGCACGGCGTGTTCGCCGATCCAGATCGACGTGGCCTGTCCTTTGCCGTTCGGTACATCCGCATCGCTGCCCGTGCCAAACGTGCCCGGCAGCACGGCGATCTTGCCGCCCCAGGCCTCGAGGCGGCCATCGATGCTGACCTGGCCGTTGCCAGTCAAGCTGATCTGGCGGCCCGGATCGACCGTCACGACGGCGCCCTCGGCCACCGCCAGGCCGCCCTTCACGTACGGGCTGCCGGCCGTCAGCGTCAGGTCGGCGCCGGCGCGCTGCGTCAGGCGGCCCTTGCGCGCATCTTCCTGGTACAGCGGCGGCGTCCACACTTCCAGCGCGGCGCCTGCTTCCGTGCCGCCAGCCACCGTGTGGCCGGTGGCGGGATTAAAGCGCAGCACGGGCATGCGCACATCGATCTGCGCATTCTTGGCCACCACGACGCCGTCGCGGCCCGTGACGGCGTAGTCGGCAAAGCCGCTCTGGAACAGGCTGGCGTCCAGCGCCAGCATGGGCTGCACGGCAACGTCGCGCCCCAGCGCGACACCGGTCGGCAGCAGCTGGCCACGGGGCGCGGCCAGCGCTTCGGCAGCGATGCTGCCAGCCGCATACTGCGTCGTCATCGGCTGGATGGGCAAGCCGTTCGGAAAGGCCGCCGCCGAAACCACGAAGCCCGCATTCAAGCCGTTAATCGAGGTCAATACGCTACCGGCGGGAACGATGGCGCCGCTGCCCAGATAGATCGCACCGTTGACGACCACCTGCGCGCCCTGCGGCACCACCATGCTGGCCCCCAGGACCAGCGGTTTCTGCGCCGATACATCCACCGTCACGGCTTGGCTCAGGGTCTGGCCCGGCTTGATCAGGCTGGTGCTAAGGGCGAAATCGAAGGGGATCTTCTCGCCCTTGGCAATCAGGAATTCATCGGCAAGGCGCAAGCCGACGGGGGCGCTGCTTCCCGCAGGCAACACGTCGCCGTCGAGCAGCTTGCCGCCGATGCTGACGGCCGTGCCGCTATCGATCGTCAGGCGGCCGCCGCCCTTCACGCCATGGCCGCGCAGCTCGCCGTCGAGCTTGAGCAAGGCACCCGTCGGCGCTTTTTCGCGCGGCAAATCGACGGCCAGGGTGATGTCGCCGCCGCGGCCGCCCTGCAGGCTGCCATTGCTCATCAGCGCGGCGCCGGACGAGACGTCGATGACGCTGCCGCCGGCCAGCTCGATGCCGCCGGAGCTCCTCAGGCTGACCTTGCCGCCATTGAAATACGGCAACCCGGCGCTGGCGCCCGGGTCCAGTTCCAGGTTGCTCCACAGGCCGCGCGCGTCGAGACGCACGCCGGGTGCCACGCGCACGCCGGCCGGGCCCGCGGGACGCCCTTCCGGCGACACGGGCAAGTCCGCCCACACGGCGCCCCCGGTGGCAAGGTAGCGCGAAATCATGTTGCCGGCGGCAATGCTGCCGCTGCGCGCACTCACGTTCGCCTTGATCGCCACATCGGTGGCGTGCAGGGCGATGTCGCCGCCATCGGCCACGCGCACGTCGGCATTGACGTCGAGCTTGTCGTAGGCGTAGATGTTCAGTGCGCCCAATTCCAGGCCATTGAGCCAGTCCGCATCGAGCTGCAAGGTGTTGCTGCGCGTGGCCGGCAAGGCCGCAGTGAGCAGCTGGCCATCGGCGATGGCTGCCACCTTGCCGATCTCGACCTTTTCCAGCACGGCTTGCGGGCTGTCGCGCAACTGGCCCGACTTCGGATCGAAGACGGGCGTCATTTTGCCGACGATCAATTGACCGGCGCGCGCCGCCGACGTCTGGGCCTGCTTGTAGCTGTCCACGCCGTCGTCGCGCTTGCGCTGCTGGCGTTCGCCCTGGAACACGGAGGTGTCGATGTCGCCTTCCAGCACGGCCGCGCCCGTGGAAACGATCAGGCGGCCCGCATCGCGGCCCACCGTGTAGCCGTTTTCCAGGCGCTCGCGGGGACCGATCAAGGCATTGGCAAAAGTTTCCGTCGTGTTCGCGCCCCAGCGCGCATGCGTGCTTTCATAGCCACGGTACAGGCCCGTGTACAGATTGTCGCCAGGGGCCGTGCTGAGCTTGTACATCGCGCCATCGGCGCCCTTCAGCCACGTCTGCTTGACCATGCCCGTCTGTACGTCCAGCGAACCGCCGGCGATGTTGATGCGCGAACCGGCCTGCGTCACCACTTCGCCGCCGCCAAAGCCGACGGTGCCGCCCTGGGCCGCCCACTCGCCGACGCCATGGCCGCTGGTATTGAGGTAGCCGCTCACTTCCAGCAAGCCGCCCGCCGTGTACCAGCGGTCCGTGGCATAGCCGTTGGTGCCGGCCGGCACCAGCACCAGGTCGCGGCGGTCGACCCACACATCGCTGTTGTTCAGGTATTTGGCGTCGCGGCTGCCCGGCGCGTCGCGCTGCTCGTTGCCCTGCACATTGATCAGCACATTGTTGCTGCTCATGTCGACCTTCACGCCGACGGCGCCGGAGACGTCGATGGCGGCGCCGCGCGCCACGTGGCTGCGGCGGGCCGCATCGGCCAGCACCTGGCCGCCCGTGGCCAGGGTCAGCGAATCGCCCTCGAACTCGATATTGCCAGCGGACACGATGCGCACCAGCGACTGGTCGCGCCGGTCCTGCGGCGTGTCCGTGCCCTTGCCCGTGTCTTTCAGCAAGGTATCGCGCTGCACGTCCAGCGCCGTGGCGCCATTGTCATCGATGAGGATGGCGCTGACGCTGCCGCGCGCCAGGGTGACGCCGGCGTTCTCGTCCGCCGCCGTCAGGTGGATCGTGCCGCGGCCATTGACGGTCGTGCTCGACAACAGCACGCCATCCTGGCGCACGCTATTGCCGCTGAGCGTGATGTCGCCCGTTGCCGCCTGGATCAGGCCGCTGTTGACGACGCTGCCGGCGCTGCTGCCGGCCACGCGCAGCATCCCGACTTCATTGCCGCGCGTGCTCGAATATTGGTTCTTGTCCGTGCCCATGCCCTGGCGCACGATGATGGCATCGCCGGCCGCCAGCGTCGTCTGGCCGTTCGGCGTGGTGATGGCGCCCGCATTCTCGACGCTGCGGCCGGCCAGCAGCACGTAGCCGCCGCCCTCGGTCACCGTCTGCGGCTTGCGCGTGTCGATGCGCGCGCCGGCGGCGACGACGACGTCCGCCTCGGCCGCGCCATGCGTGTAGGTGTTCTGACCCAGCAGCAAGTCATTGGCGAAGGTCGGCACGGCGCCCGTGCCTTGCGCCTTGCCGTACAGGCCGCTCTTGAACTGGCTGTCGCTCATGCCCATGGCGGCGGCGGCCAGATTGCGCGTATCGACCTGGCTGCTGCCCGTAAACACGATGCCGTTGCGGTTGACGATCATCACCGTGCCGTCGGCCTTGATCTGTCCCTGAATCTGGCTGGGGCGCGCCAACGGATCATTCACGCGGTTCAACACGGCCCAGTTCGATTTCTGGTCGAACTGCAAGGTGGTGTTCTTGCCGATATTAAAGCTTTCCCAGTTCAGGATCGCCTTGTCATCCGTCTGCACGACCTGCACGACAGTCTTGCCGTCGGCCTGGGTCTGCACGGGCGCCTGGGCGTTGAGCCAGCCCGCCGTCAGGCTGTTGCTGTCGACCTGCAAACCGCCCTTGACCAGGCCGTCCGGTGCGCCGCCGGCGGCCAGCGCCGCCTGGCGCGCGGCCGCCTGTACCGCTTGCTCGGCGGCGATGCCGCGCGCGGCCAGCAGCAGGTTGTTCAGCGATTGCTGCAGCTTGCCTTCGGCCTTTTGCTGCTGCAGCAAGGGATTGTTCAGCGATGTGGCGGGCTGGCCATTCGGCAAGCGTCCCGTGGCGGCAGCCGTGCCCTGCTGCGCGCCCTTGCCCGCGAACCAGGCGCCGCTGAACGGCTGCTGCGCCTGCGTACCGCCCGC
The DNA here is from genome assembly GCF_978021625.1 of Janthinobacterium foliorum. Lineage (NCBI taxonomy): Bacteria > Pseudomonadati > Pseudomonadota > Betaproteobacteria > Burkholderiales > Oxalobacteraceae > Janthinobacterium > Janthinobacterium foliorum. The sequence goes on from NZ_CDXDQE010000011.1 coordinate 222,371, forward strand.
CTGCAGCAGCATGGCGATGGCCAGCGCCAGCGGTTTCAGGCGCACCGGGCGACCGGTCCGGTTGCCCGCCATGGCGGAGGAGGATGCGTGTTTCGTGACCGACTTGCTTCGCTGCATGGCGACATTCCCTTTTCATGTTCCGTTGCTGACCGATATCGCGAGGCGGCGCGCGGCACGCACGGGGGCGGGCGGCAGGCACTGATTCGCGGCTTCCAGCAGCATTGACAGGGAACGAGGGCCGGGACTGCAAAAGGTCATGAAAATGTCATAATTGGCGGCACGCCGTCGGCGTGCATCGCTAGCCGAACAGCACGATGCCGCCCGGCAGGCGCGTCACGCGCGCGCCATACGCATCCTGGATCAGGGCGATCACGTCATCGAGGCGGTCCAGCGAAAAGCTGGCCTGCACGCGGGTCTTGCCCAGCGCGTCGCTGTTCAAGATCAGCTTGCCGGGACGGTAGCGGTTCACCTCATCCACCACCTCGGCCAGGGTGCTTTGCTTGAACACCAGCAGGCGCTGGCGCCAGGCGCTGACCTCGCCCGCCCGCACCGCGCGCGTGATGCCAAAATGCGCGGGCCGGTAGCGCAGCTGCTCGCCGGCGGCCAGTTCCGCGTCATTGCCGTTCTGCGCCACGCGCAGGCGTCCCGCCAGGCACGTCACGCACACTTCCTGGCCGAACAGCCGGATATTGAAACGCGCGCTGCCGGCCGAGACGCTGCCGTCGCCGGCCTGCACGCGCAGGCGCGCCGCACCGCGCAGGCCCGCCTGGAATTCCGCCTCGCCGGCCAGCAGCACCAGCGCCGCCGTGCCGTCCTGCACGGGCGCCGCGTCGAGGCGCGTCTGCGTGTTCATCTGCACCAGCACGCCGCCATCGAGCGCCACTTCGCGCTGCTCGCCCGTGCCGGTGGCGTAGTCGGCGCCCAGGCCCGCCACGTCCGGCCACAAGTCCGTGGGCGGACGCAGCACCAGCAAGCCCAGCGAGGCGGCCACGGCGCCGCCCAGCCAGGCGCGCCGCGCCCTGTTCACGGGCTGCTGCGCCCGCTTGACGGCGCGCGCGGCCGGCGCCATGGCGCCCCACACGGCGCGCGCCTCGGCAAATGCCGTCGCGTGCGCGCGGCTGCGCGCGCACCAGTGGCGAAACACTTGCGCGTCGCGTTCGCTGACCTGGCCCGAGGCCAGGCGCACGACCCACGCCTGCGCTTCCTTCTGGATGACACCCATGTCGTCTTCCGCTTGTTCAATCATGATGTTTAGACGTTTTTCCCGCCCCGGGACCGAAGCGCTGGATGAAATCGCGGCCCATGCGCTCGCAGCAGTGTTCCAGTCCGGCGCGCAATTCCTTCTCGACCGTGCGGGCGGAAATGCCGAAACGCTCGGCGATGTCGCGGTGCGGCAATTGATCGACGCGGGCGGCGATGACGATGGCGCGCCGGCGCTTCGGCAATTCCTGCAGGGCCCGTTCCAGCTCCTCGATCTCCGCGCGCGCGCTGAAGGTGCGGGCCGGGTCGGCCAGCTCGTCGGCCATCTCGTAAAGATCGTCGATATCCGGCAGGCTGAGCAAACGCGCATTGTCGCGCCGCTGGTCTTCCGCGATGTTGATGGCGATGCGCATCAGGTAGGCGGACGGGTAGCTGATGGCTTCGGGCGCAGTCATTTTTTCCACGCGCAGATACGTTTCATGCAAGGCGTCATTCGCCAGGTCTTCCGAGCCCAGGCGGCGCTGCAGGTGGCGGCGAAACTGTCCGTAGCGTTCCAGGAACAGCTTGCGCAAGGTGGATTTCAGCAATTCCGGCATGCTCAAGGCGCCCCGGCCAGAGCGAGATACGGCGCGCAATCGGCGCCCGGATCGGGCCGCGGCGTCAGCAGGATCGTCAGCGGCTGCGGCAAGCCCGCGGGCGGCGCGCCATCCATCAGCAGGCTGCGCAGGCGCTGCTGCACGGCGCGGTCGCGCTGCGCCACGCCGCTCGGTTCGAGCACGTGCACGTCGCGCACCTTGCCCCGTTCATCGAGCCACAGCTGGAAGGCCAGGCGGTAGCGGCCGAAAGCGTCGGGATGCAAGCGGCACAGGGCGCGCGTGAGCGACCGCTGCAACACGGCCGCGTACGCTTGCAGCGCGGGCGCGGCGGCCACGGGCACGCTTGGCGCGGCGGCCGCTGCTGACGGCTCGGCGGCCAGCGCCAGCAAAGTAAACGCATTGCTGCCGCTGAAGCGCGCGCCCAGCTGCGTGCCGGCCAGCAAATGCTGCAGCGCTTCGGCCGGCGTGTACTCGCCGCGCACGGGCGAGGCCATGCGGCCCGCAGCCAGCTGGCTGCTGACCAGCACGGAATAGCCCGTCATTTCGCCAAACACCACCAGCGCCGCATCGAGCGGCTGCGCGGGCAAGTCGAAGCGCACGGTCGCTGGCGCGCCGGCATCGCCGGCATCCGCGCTGGCGGCCGGACGCACGAACGTCATCAATGTCATCAGCAAACAGGCGGACAAGGCCAGGGCATTGCCCGTTGCGGTGCGGCGGTGGGTTCGTGTCATTTTCCAGGGAAATCAACGAGAGCCTGCATAGGAAGTGTCTTGTCTGCAATGTTGCCTGCAGAATGGCAAGATAGTAGCTTCGCAAAATGACAACTGCATGACATGCGGCCAGCTGGCCGGCCGGCGTGTGTCATCGCCGCGACACATGCGCCTGCTATGCTGGCCCTTCATTTAACCGCCGCGGGAGCCAGCATGGCGCGCCTGTTCTTGACTGTCTTGTTTTGCGCTTGCGCCGCCCTGCCCGCGCAGGCGGACGAGCATGTCGTCATCGTCACGCCGGAGAAAACGGATAGCGGCTGCACGGCCGTCGACAGCGCGGGCCGGCGCGTGCAATCGATGTCTTGTCTGAATGAAAAATTACTGCCGGCGGGCGACCTCGCCACCCGGCCGCCGCCCGCCCTGTCGACGGCGGAAACGAATCTGCGGCGGCCGTCGAACCAGATGGGCTTGTACAACCGCGCCGCGCTGGAACACCGCATGGGCAATGCCTTTGGCAAATCCGTCACGCCGCAGCGCCCGCCGCCGACGGCGCCCGCCAGCCCGCTGCTGCCGCCCCGTTGACGCGGTTGTCAACGCACAGTCCATTTGCGCTGTCAAGATTGCGCAATCGCGCCGATTGCGTATCATTCCAGGCTTGATCGCTCTGGAAACAACCATGCTGCCCACTATCGAACAACGCCTTGCCCTTGAACTTGCCGCCAAACCGGTGCAGGTTGCCGCCGCCATCGAACTGCTCGACGAAGGCGCCACCGTGCCCTTCATCGCCCGTTACCGCAAGGAAGCGACCGGCGGCCTCGACGATATCCAGCTGCGCCTGCTGGAAGAGCGCTTGCGCTACCTGCGCGAGCTGGAAGAGCGGCGCGCCGCCATCGTGGCCTCGATCACGGAACAGAACAAGATGACGCCCGAGCTGCTCGACGCCGTCATGCACGCGGAAGACAAGACGCGCCTGGAAGACTTGTATCTGCCCTACAAGCAAAAGCGCCGCACGAAGGCGCAGATCGCCATCGAAGCGGGCCTGATGCCGCTGGCCGACGGCTTGCTGGACAATCCCGAGCTGACGCCGGAAATGGAAGCGGGCAAGTTCCTGCGCGAAGCGTTTACGAGTGCCGACGGCAACAACCCGGGCGTGGCCGACACCAAGGCGGCCCTCGACGGCGCCCGCCAGATCCTGATGGAGCGTTTCGCCGAAGATGCGACCTTGCTGCAAACCCTGCGCGAATACGTGCAGGAACACGGCATCGTGGAATCGAAAGTGGTGGAAGGCAAGCAGGACGAAGGCGAAAAATTCGCCGATTATTTCGATTACTCGGAAACCATTTCCACTGTCCCCTCGCACCGCGCGCTGGCGCTGCTGCGCGGCCGCCGCGAAGGCATCCTCGACGTCACCCTGCGCCTGGACACGGAAGCGGAAAAACCGAAATGGGATGCGCCGCACAACCCGTGCGAAGGCCGCATCGCCGCCCGCTTCGGCATCAAGCAACAAGGCCGTCCGGCCGACAAATGGCTGGGCGACACGGCGCGCTGGACCTGGCGCGTGAAAAGCTTCATGCACCTGGAAACGGAACTGATGGGCGCGCTGCGCGAACGCTCGGAACTCGACGCCATCAACGTCTTCGCCACCAATCTGAAAGCGCTGCTGCTGGCCGCGCCGGCCGGCCAGCGCGCCACCATGGGCCTCGATCCCGGCCTGCGCACGGGCGTGAAAGTGGCCGTCGTCGATGCCACCGGCAAGGTGGTCGACACGGCCGTGATCTACCCGCACCAGCCGAAGAATGACTGGGACGGTTCCCTGCACACGCTGGGCCGCTTGGCCGCCAAGCACAATGTGTCGCTCATTTCCATCGGCAACGGCACCGCCTCGCGCGAGACGGATAAATTGGCGCAAGACTTGATCAAGCAGCACCCGGAAGCGAAGATGACGAAGATCGTCGTCTCGGAAGCGGGCGCGTCGGTGTATTCGGCGTCCGAATTCGCCTCGAAAGAGTTGCCGGACATGGACGTGTCCCTGCGCGGCGCCGTCTCGATCGCCCGCCGCCTGCAAGACCCGCTGGCCGAACTGGTGAAAATCGACCCGAAATCCATCGGCGTGGGCCAGTACCAGCACGACGTGAGCCAAAGCCAGCTGGCCCGCTCGCTCGATGCCGTGGTGGAAGATTGCGTGAACGCCGTGGGCGTGGACGTGAACACGGCCTCCGCGCCCCTGCTGGCGCGTGTCTCTGGCCTGTCGGCCAGCGTGGCGCAAAGCATCGTCACCTACCGCGACATGAAGGGCGCGTTCACTTCGCGCGCGGCCCTGAAAGCCGTGCCGCGCCTGGGCGACAAGACCTACGAACAGGCGGCCGGCTTCCTGCGCGTGATGGGCGGCGAAAACCCGCTGGACGCCTCGGCCGTCCACCCGGAATCGTATCCGCTGGTGGAAAAGATCCTGGCCGATATCAAGAAAGACATCAAGGCCGTCATCGGCGAAACGGCGCTGCTGAAAACCCTCAGCCCCGCCAAGTACGCGGATGACACCTTCGGCGTGCCGACCATCTCCGACATCTTGAAGGAACTGGAAAAGCCGGGCCGCGACCCACGTCCGGAATTTACGACGGCCACCTTCAAGGAAGGCGTGGAAGAAATCCGCGACCTGCGCCCGGACATGATTTTAGAGGGCGTGGTCACCAACGTGGCCGCCTTTGGCGCCTTCGTCGACATCGGCGTGCACCAGGATGGCCTGGTGCATATCTCGGCCCTGTCGAACACCTTCGTGAAGGATCCGCACACGGTGGTGAAGGCGGGACAAGTCGTGCGCGTGAAGGTGCTGGAAGTGGACGAGAAACGCAAGCGCATCGCCCTGACCATGCGCCTGACGGACAGCGCGCCGCAGGCGGGCAGCAAGCCCGAGCAGCGCGGCGACCGCAACGACCGCCGCAGCATGGCGCAGCACCAGTCGCAGTCGCGCAATGCGCCGGAACCGGCGGGCAGCATGGCCGCCGCGTTCGCCAAGCTGCGCGGTTAAGCGGCATGGCCGCCGGGCGGGGCATCACCATCCTGGCTGCGGACGCGGCCGGCGTGGATGCCCGGCTGCTGCTCGATGAATTGTCAAGCGTGCTGCTGCGCATCAATGGCGACAGTGGCCGTTCCTCGTTCGACGTGGAGGCGGCCACGCCGCGCGGCGGCTTTTATCTTGCCCGCGACGCCGCCGGTGCACTGCAGGGCTGCGCCGCCCTGCGCCCGCTCGATGGCGAGGCAGGCAGTTCCACGGCGGAACTCAAGCGCATGTATGCGCGTCCCGGCAGCGCCGGCGCGGGCGCGGCGCTGCTGGCGCATGTGGAGGCGCAGGCGCGCTGTCACGGCTATGCGCGGCTGTACCTGTCGACCCGCGTGGCGAATCTCCGGGCACTGGCGTTTTATGCCAGGCATGGCTATGCCCCGGTTGCCGCCTGGGGAAAATACGTGGGCGCCGCGCAATCGGCCTGCCTGGGTAAGCTCTTGTAGGCATCAGCGTGGCTGGCTTGCCCGATTTATGACCTGAGCGCATACCCGTGGCGGCGTTTTCTTATAAAATGACGCCATCTATTTATTTACCCATCAGAGGCAGCTATGAGCGACGTACAAACCTGGATCAAAGAAACCGTGACGAACACGCCCGTCGTGCTGTTCATGAAGGGCACGGCCCAGTTCCCGCAGTGCGGCTTTTCCGGCCGCGCCATCCAGATCCTGAAAGCGTGCGGCGTGGAAAACATCGCCACCGTCAACGTGCTGGACGACCCGGAAGTGCGCCAGGGCATCAAGGATTACTCGAACTGGCCAACCATTCCACAGCTGTATGTCAAAGGCGAGTTCATCGGTGGTTCCGATATCATGAATGAAATGTTTGAATCGGGCGAACTGAAGTCCCTGCTGGATGCCTGATCACCCAGCGCAGCGGCCACGGCGTATCGTCGTGGCCATCACGGGCGCCACGGGCGCCGTGTATGGCTTGCGGCTGCTGCAATTGCTCGGCGCCATCCCCGGCGTCGAGACGCATCTGGTCTTGTCCGATGCGGCCGTGCTGACCCTGCACCAGGAAACGGGCGTGGGGCGCAAGGATATCGAAGCGCAGGCGCACGTGGTGCACAAGCTGCGCGACATCGGCGCGTCGATCGCCAGCGGTTCGTTCCAGTCGGAAGGGATGGTCGTGGCGCCGTGCTCGATGAAGACCCTGGCGGCCGTGGCCCATGGCTTGTCGGATAACTTGATCACGCGGGCCGCCGACGTGGTGCTCAAGGAGCGACGCCGCCTGATTCTGATGGTGCGCGAAACCCCGTTCAACCTGGCGCACCTGCGCAATATGACGGCCGTGACGGAAATGGGCGGCATCATCTTCCCGCCATTGCCCAGCTTTTATCACCATCCCCAAAGCATCGTGGAAATGGTCGACCATACGGTAGCGCGCGTCATCGACCTGCTCGGCATCGAGCACGGCCTGGCACCGCGGTGGAATGGTTTGAAAAATCCGGACCAGTCAGCAACCAACTAAGTCACTGCGTGCATAACGACGTGAGCTGCGTGACTATGTGAGCTGCGATGCCTGACAACAAGGCCCACGACTGCTGTCACCCTTACCCTGTAGTTGGCTTCACCAACGCACTGGCGTCACGATGCCTGACAAAAGCGTAGCGAGCGGCAGCGATTTGTGGCCGAGAAGCACAACCGTACTCTGGTACGGTGAGCATTGCAGGCTAGCTATGCCGACGCGCAGCAGCTTCGGTCAGGCATCCTCACCGCTTGTCGAACTGGTGAGCACTGGCCTGCTTCAGATCCCTGGCTTCTTCAACCATCCTGCGGTGGGCGATCCGTTTGCGCATCACTTCCGCATGTTGCGCGGCAGTCATGGGGGGCACGGTCATCAAGTCCTTCAGCTGCGCGGTATTGCTGTAGTTACTTTTCATAAGACGGCTCAAATGCTCGGCTCCGTAGTGGATGAACTGGCTGCTTCTGATGTGATTATGCGCTGCTATTGGCCGCTGCGCCGCTGCAGGCAGGATTATTGTCAAATAATTCCGCTGCAGCGCAACATGCGAGGTCTTATTGTGCGGCAAAATCATGTCTCCAGTATGACTCTGCGCAAATAAAAGAACAGGAGATACGCCGCCAGCGAAAAGCGGACAGCGCCGGCCTGGCGAGGCCTGATGGATTACTTTTGGTAGTTGACCCTGACCAGCATGCGAATAAATTCACGCGCGATTTGACGATGATGTTCATCTAATCTTTGCAAATCGGCAATTAATTTCACATCGGCAGACTCAAAACGCGACAAGGCGCTGCCCGCTTCACCATTCGGCGTGGCGCTTTCCGGACCGCCAAACCGCAGCCATTCCGCAGGCACGCCCAACCATTGGGCAATCATGCGCAATTTCTCTTGCGTCGGAATTGCTTCACCTACTAACCATTTCCTAGCAGCATGCACGGTAATCGGACGCCCGTCGAAACGGATATTGAATTCCCGGGCCAGTCTGGTCGGGCTGTCTGGAGAATAATGGGCGTTTTTGAGAGCCAACTGAAGTCGCTGGCTGAAGCTTTCGCGTTCGTTAGAAGAATTCATAGGTGTACTATTTCATGTTGTAACATGAAAGTCAGTTTCTTGAATGACCATACAGATTGTTACATTTGAAAAATGCATTAATTAACAATTAACACTCCGGCAGGGCTTTTCAGACGAAAAGCTGGGCCGAATTTTCTCTTGTTATCCTGCGTGGCTTCGGGTCAAATTCGCGGCTAGCCTTGATTTTCGCACTGCAGCACGATTCAAAGCCTCGGTTTGGCATTACAACGTACGGTATCGGATAATGCCCGCCTCTACCGAATAGCGCAATGCTCATGTCATACAATTTCTTATAGACAAAGTTTTCAGAAGCGCCATTTTGTTTTCAATATAGAAACAAATACGCCAATGTTCTCATAGTGAAACGTTGTTTTTTGAGCGTGCCCGATGGCAAAAACCAGGCCGCAAAAATTTTACTCCCATCGTAGCGAAAAAAATGTCGCCGTTACGCCAAGAAAGCTCTTTTTGGTGTCATGTCGGCCACCAACTCTCGATCTTAAGCGTGTTTGTGCCAGAAGAATCAATTTATTTTCAGTAACTGTTGCCTGAATCGCCAAATTGCCGCTTTTTCAGCGCATTTTTCTTTATTGCAGCATAGGCCAGGCACGCTACAATACAGTTGACGTTGACGTAAACGGCACTTTGCCGTCCAGCCTGCCTTGCAGCGCCCCATCTTTCTACCGACCACCCATGCAACCGACACCGCCCGCACCCATGACGACCTATACCATTACCGAACTGGCGCGGGAATTCGACATCACGGCACGCGCCATCCGCTTTTATGAAGACCAGGGTTTGCTGAGTCCGAAACGCGAGGGCGCGGGCGGACGCAACCGTGTCTACACGCCGCGCGACCGCACCCGCTTGAAACTCACCCTGCGCGGCAAGCGGCTGGGCCTGGCGCTGTCGGAAATCAAGAGCCTGGTCGACATGTATGAGTCGCCGAAGGACACGCGGGCGCAGATGGACCGCTTCCTGGGCGTGCTGGCGCAGCACCGCCAGACCCTGGAGCAGCAGCGCATCGATATCGAAATGGCACTGGCGGAAATCAGTTCGCACGAAGAAGCGTGCGCGCGCATGCTGGCGGACTTGAACCTTGATCAGGCGCAAACAAACTAGGCAGGCGCGGCGGGCGCCTGCCGCGCCCCCTTCGTTTTACGCGTTTCACTTTACGTTTACGTAAACGTCACAACTGAGTATCATAGCTTTATTGACCCGGCATCCATGACCGCCACACTATAACGACGACGAGGACGACATGCTCCATCTCCCAGGCTTGACCTTTGACCACGGCGAAGACATCGCCTCCCTGCGCGAAGCGATTCAACAATTTGCCGCCGCCGAAATCGCGCCGCGCGCGGCCGAGATCGACCGCAGCGACCAGTTCCCCATGGACCTGTGGCGCAAGATGGGCGACATGGGCTTGCTCGGCATCACCGTCAGCGAAGAATACGGCGGCGCCGGCATGGGCTACCTGGCGCACATCATCGCCATGGAAGAAATCTCGCGCGCCTCGGCCTCCGTCGGCCTGTCCTACGGCGCCCACTCGAACCTGTGCGTCAACCAGATCAAGCGCAACGGCACGGCCGAGCAAAAAGCCAAGTATCTGCCGAAACTGATTACAGGCGAACACATCGGCGCCCTCGCCATGTCCGAGCCGAACGCCGGTTCGGACGTCGTCAGCATGAAGCTGCGCGCCGACTTCAAGGGCGACCGCTGGGTCTTGAACGGCACCAAGATGTGGATCACCAACGGCCCCGACGCGGACGTGCTGGTGGTGTATGCGAAGAACGACCTGGAAGCAGGCCCGCGCGGCATGACAGCCTTCCTGATCGAAAAGAATTTCAAGGGCTTTTCCATCGCGCAAAAACTCGACAAGCTGGGCATGCGCGGCTCGCACACGGGCGAACTGGTGTTCCAGGATTGCGAAGTGCCGGCCGAAAACGTGCTGGGCGGCCTGGGCAAGGGCGTCAATGTGCTGATGTCGGGCCTCGACTTCGAACGCACCGTGCTGTCCGGCGGTCCGCTGGGCATCATGCAGGCCTGCATGGACCTGGTCGTGCCCTACGTGCACGAACGCAAGCAGTTCGGCCAGGCCATCGGTGAATTCCAGTTGATGCAGGGCAAACTGGCCGACATGTATTCGACCATGATGGCGTGCAAGGCCTACGTGTATGCCGTGGGCCAGGCCTGCGACCGCGCCACGACGCCGGAAGCCGTGCGCCAGCTGCGCAAGGATGCGGCCGGCGCCATTCTGTATAGTGCGGAGAAGGCGACGTGGATGGCAGGCGAAGCGATCCAGGCACTGGGCGGCAACGGCTACATCAACGAGTATCCGGCCGGCCGCCTGTGGCGCGATGCCAAGCTGTACGAAATCGGCGCCGGGACCAGCGAAATCCGCCGCATGCTGATCGGCCGTGAATTGTTTGCCGAGACCAAGTAAGCACGGGCGCGCGGATATCGACTGGTGATGAGCTTTCAATGCGAGCAGACACATGACGCACATTGCCTTCCCCAAATTGCTTTCTTCCCAGATTGCATTCGATATCGCGCGCACCATCCGCGAAGGCTTTGACAAGCATTACCGGCTATTCCGCGCCACCAGCCAGCAGGCGCGGCAGTATTTCGAGCAGGGCGCCTGGGCCGCGGCGCAGCAGGCGGCCCGCGAACGCATCGGATTTTATGACCAGCGCGTGCAGGAATGCGTGCAGATGCTGGAAGATGAGTACGAAGAGTCGGAGTTAAGCGACGACGTATGGCGCGAACTGAAGCTCCATTACATCGGCATGCTGAGCGGCCACAAGCAGCCGGAACTGGCGGAAACCTTCTTCAATTCCGTCTGCTGCAACATCCTGCACCGCACCTATTTCCACAACGATTACATTTTCGTACGCCCCGTCGTCTCCACGGAATACATCGAGACGGAAGAACTGGTGCCCACCTACCGCGTGTATTACCCGGGACAGGATGGCTTGCGGATCACCCTGCAGCGCATCGTCACCGATTGCCAGCTGGACTGCGCCTTTGCCGACCTCGAGCGCGACGTAGCCCAGGTCGAGACCCGCTTGCAGCAGCTGTTCGGCGGCGAGCCGCTGGAGCCGAACCACCAGCTCCAGGTCTTGACCAGTTTGTTCTACCGCAACAAGGGAGCTTACCTGGTGGGCAAGGGCATCAATGGCAACCGTGAATATCCGTTCGTCGTGCCCATCCTGCACAACCGCCATGGCAAGCTGGTGCTCGACACGGTGCTGTTCGAACACCAGCAGATCGCCATGCTGTTCTCGTTTACCCGCGCGTATTTCCTGGTCGATATGGAAGTGCCGTCGGCCTATGTGCAATTCCTGCGCAGCTTGCTGCCGCGCAAACCGCGCAGCGAAATTTATACGATACTGGGCCTGCAAAAACAGGGCAAGACGCTGTTTTACCGCGACTACCTGCAGCATTTAAAACATTCCTCGGACCACTTTGAAATTGCCCCCGGCATCCGCGGCCTGGTGATGCTGGTATTCGCCCTGCCGTCATTTCCGTACGTGTTCAAGGTGATCAAGGATTTCTATCCAGCACCGAAGGAGACTACGCGCGCGCAGATCAAGGAAAAGTACCTGCTGGTGAAGTACCACGACCGGGTGGGCCGCATGGCCGACACGCTCGAGTATTCCAACGTGGCCTTTCCCCGCGCCCGCTTCAGCGATGAACTACTGGCCGAGCTGAAACATTTCGCCCCCTCGCTGGTCGAAGAAGATAAAGAGCAAATCATCCTCCGCCACCTGTACATCGAGCGGCGCATGGTGCCGCTGAACATGTGGCTGAGCAATGCCGAAAAAGCGGGCCGCGACGACCTGGTGGAACATGGGATCGTCGAGTACGGCAACGCCATCAAGGAGCTGGTGGCCGCGAATATTTTTCCCGGCGACATGCTGTACAAAAACTTTGGCGTGACGCGTCATCAGCGTGTCGTTTTTTACGATTACGATGAAATCGAGTACATCACCGATTGCCAGTTCCGCGTCATCCCGCAAGCGCGTACGGAGGAGGAAGAAATGTCGGCCGAACCGTGGTATCCCATCGGCAAGCACGATGTGTTTCCCGAACAATTCGGCAGCTTCCTGCTGGGCAATCCCCGCATCCGCACGCACTTCATGCAGCACCACGCCGACCTGCTGACGGCCGCCTACTGGCAGGCGCGCAAGCAGCGCATCCTCGACGGCCATATCGAGGACGTCTTTCCGTATCCGCAGCACATCCGTTTCTGTCATCCCTCCCCACACTTACCGGAGATCCACCATGAATGATCCAGTCGTAATCGTCGGTGCCGCGCGCACCCCCATGGGCGCCTTCCAGGGCGATTTTGCCAACGTCACCGCCAGCGACCTGGGCGCCGTGGCCATCCGCGCCGCCGTCGAACGCGCCGGCATCGCGCCGGATGCCGTCGAGCAGGTGTATTTCGGCAATTGCCTGATGGCTGGCCAGGGGCAGGCACCCGCCCGCCAAGCCTTGCGCAAGGCCGGCTTGCCGGACTCCACCGGCGCCGTCACCCTGTCGAAAATGTGCGGCTCGGCCATGCAGACGACCATGTTCGCGCATGACACCTTGCTCGCCGGCAGCGCCGACGTGGTGGTGGCGGGCGGCATGGAATCGATGACCAATGCCCCCTACCTGGTGCCGAAGGCACGCGGCGGCTACCGCATCGGCCACGGCATGATCTATGACCACATGATGATGGATGGCCTGGAAGATGCCTACAGCCGCGATGAAAAGGGCAATGCCCGCTCGATGGGCACGTTTGCCGAAGAGTGCGCCAGCCAGTACGCGTTCACGCGCGAAGCGCAGGACGCGTTTGCCATCGAATCCGTGAAACGCGCGCAAGCCGCCACCAAGGATGGCAGCTTCGCATGGGAAATCGTGCCCGTCACCGTCTCCGGGCGCGGCGGCGACACCGTCGTCAGCATCGACGAAGGCCCGCAAAAGGCCCGCCTGGAAAAGATCCCCACCTTGAAAGCGGCTTTCAAGAAGGATGGCACCATCACGGCCGCCTCCTCCTCGTCCATCAACGATGGCGCGGCCGCCCTCGTGCTGATGCGCGAATCGACGGCGAAAAAACTGGGTTGCACCGTCATCGCGAAAATCCATGGCCACGCCACGCACGCGCAGGCGCCAAACGAATTCACCACGGCCCCCATCGGCGCCGTGAAAAAACTCTACGCAAAAACGGGGTGGAGCAGCAGCACAGTGGACTTGTTCGAGATCAATGAAGCGTTCGCCGCCGTGCCGATGGCGGCCATGCACGACCTGGACATCCCGCACAGCAAGATCAACATCCATGGCGGCGCGTGCGCGCTGGGCCATCCGATCGGCGCCTCGGGCGCGCGCATCATCGTCACCCTGCTGGGCGCCCTGAAAAAAACCGGCGGCAAGCGCGGCGTGGCCGCCCTGTGCATCGGCGGCGGCGAAGCGACGGCGATGGCAATCGAACTGGTATAAGCTACTCCTGAGCACGGGCGCGCACCGCATTCACGGTGCGCGCCTTCATTTTATTTTCAGGGAGAAAAGATATGCCTACCGCATTGATCATCGGCGCCTCGCGCGGCATCGGCCACGAAATGGTGCGTCAATACCGCCACGATGGCTGGCGCGTCATCGCCACGGCCCGCACACAAGACGCTTGCGAGACACTGAAGCAACTGGGCGCCGAAGCGCACCAGCTGGACGTGACGGACGTGGAAGGCTGCGCCGGCCTGGGCTGGAAGCTCGACGATGAAAAACTCGACGTGGCCATCCTCAACGCGGGCGTCTACGGCCCGCGCCACGACGGTTTTCCCTCGCAGGAAGATTTCGATACCGTCATGCACACCAACGTGCTGGCCGCCATGCGCCTGCTGCCGATCCTGGCGCCGCTGGTGGCAAATGCAAAAGGGAAACTCGCCGTACTGTCCTCGCACATGGGTTCCCTGAGCGAACGGGGCAACCCCAGCGGTTCGCTGTACCGCGCCAGCAAGGCAGCCTTGAATTCCGTGCTGATCGACACATCCCTCGTGCACGGCCCGCAAGGCGTCAGCTGCGTGGCCTTCCACCCGGGCTGGGTGCGCACGGACATGGGCGGCGCCGGCGCCGACCTGTCGCCGGAGGAAAGCGCCGCCGGCATCCGCGCCACCCTGGCCAGCCTGCCGGCCACGGACAAGGCCGTGTTCCGCAACTACGATGGCAAGCCCATCGCCTGGTAATTCCACCAGACACTATAAAAATTACGAGACGACGTCCCATGATACTCAATGAAGAACAAACGATGATCCAGGAAGCGCTGCGCAGTTTTTCGCGCGAGCGCCTGGCGCCCAACGCGGCCCGCTGGGACAAGGAACATCATTTCCCCAAAGAAGAGTTGCAGGAACTGGCCGCGCTGGGCGCCTTTGGCGTGGCCGTGCCGGAAGCGCTGGGCGGGGCAGGCCTCGACTACGTGTCGCTGGCCCTGGTGCTGGAAGAAATCGCCGCTGGCGATGGCGGCACGTCGACCATCATTTCCGTCAACAATTGCCCGGTCTGCAGCATCGCCATGATGTACGCCAACGACGCGCAAAAGGAACAATGGCTGCGCCCCCTGGCACAGGGCACCATGCTGGGCGCATTTTGCCTGACGGAACCGCACACGGGCAGCGACGCCTCGGCCCTGCGCACCACGGCCACCCGCGAGGGTGACGAGTACGTGATCAGCGGCACCAAGCAGTTCATTACCAGCGGCAAGTATGCGGACGTGGCCATCGTCATGGCCGTCACGGACAAGGCGGCCGGCAAGCGCGGCATCAGCGCCTTCTGGGTGCCGACGAACACGCCCGGCTACATCGTCGCGGGCCTGGAACAGAAGATGGGGCAACACTCGTCGGACACGGCGCAGATCCTCTTCGAGAACTGCCGCACCCCGGCGCAAAACCTGATCGGCGAAGAGGGCCAAGGCTACAAGATCGCCCTGTCCGGCCTGGAAGGGGGACGCATCGGCATCGCTTCGCAAGCCGTGGGCATGGCGCGCGCCGCGTATGAAGCAGCCCTGAGCTATGCGCGCGAGCGGGAAAGTTTTGGCAAGCCCATCTATGAACACCAGGCCGTGCAATTCCGCCTGGCCGACATGGCGACGCAGATCGAAGCGGCACGCCAGCTCATCCGCCATGCGGCAGCCATGAAGGATGCGGGCTTGCCGTGTTTAAAGGAAGCGGCGATGGCCAAGCTGTTTGCGTCGGAAATGGCGGAAAAAGTGTGCTCGGACGCCATCCAGGTGCACGGCGGCTACGGTTACGTGTCCGACTTCCCCGTCGAGCGCATCTACCGCGACGTGCGCGTGTGCCAGATTTACGAGGGCACCAGCGATATTCAGAAGATACTCATCGCCAGAGCTTTATAAGCAAGGAACGAAGGCGCGTGAAGCGGTAAAAGTCTCGGCGCCTTGAGCAACCATAGCGAGCAAGCTCGATATCGGCTTGAGTAACGCAGCCGTACTGAAGTACGGCGAGTAACGCCGAGTCGAGAGCGGGCTGCGCAGTAGGTTGCTCAACGCGCCAGCCACAGACGAAAAAAAGCCCGCTAAAACGCGGGCTTGTTCCAATGTATTACCAATGCTTTAATCGTGTCATGGACGCCAGTGCTATCTGCAAAGTGCCTCCTGATTTTCGGACTCCCATGCTATCTGCATGGTGACTCCAAGTGTAAATCGACCAACGTATCCGGAATTACAAAATCCACGCTTTCGCACTGTCACGCCATCGACATTACACCTGTCGGTCGCCGCGCTGAGCCTGGATAGTGAGACTATTTGCAAGCAAATCTCAATCACTGAACGGAGTATAGCACAGCCTTTTGTGCAATGCAACAACCATTTAAAATCAAGTCCTTAGCGCCAGCGGCTTGTCTTCTTCGCCACCCCGCGCCACTCTTTCGTATTCGGAAATCACCTGCGCGCCCAGCAGCAGCAAGGTGGCCCCGATTTCCAGGCTGAACATGACGACGATGGCCGTCGTCATCGAACCGTACACCACGTTCACCTGCGACAGGGTGGAAAAATACCAGACCAGCACATGGCGGGCGATTTCCCACAGCAGGGCCGCCGTCACGCCGCCGATCAGCGCATGCGTGATCGACAGCCGCCCCACGGGCATGACCAGGTAAATCGAGCTGAGCACGAGGATCTCTCCCGTCAGCCCCAGCAAATACAGCAGCACGCCGGACACGCCTTCCAGGCCCCAGTCGTGGCGCAGGAAGCGCACGCTTTCCTCGCTCATCACCTGCAAGCCGCCCGCCACCAGGGTGATCAGCAGGATGCCCACGCCCAGGCACAGGATGTAGCAGTAAGGCAAGACAGCGGAGATGAGGAAATGGCGGCGGCGGATGGCCACACGGTGCACAAAAATCACGCTCATGGCGTTTTCCAGCACCGTGAACGCCAGCGAACTGAAAAACAGCATGGTCAGCAGCAGCAGCCAGCCGATCACGCCCCGGTTGTTGAGGAAATGCGCGACTTCCGCCACGATGGCCTTCGACTGGCCCGGCACCAGCCATTCCAGGTAATGGCCTATGGTTTGCAGCAACTCGTCCTGCGCGATCACGTGCGACAGGGCCACCACCACCAGCATCAGCAGGGGCACGATGGAGAGCAGCGAGTAATACGCGACGGCGCCAGCCAGCAGCAAGCCCTGGTTGGCGCGGAAGCCCTTCAGCACCTGCAGCACGAAGGCCAGCGGGTGGCTGAGAATGTAGGCGCTGGCGCGGCGGTTAATCATGGGAAAACCGTTCAAGGATGCCGACATGGCCCCATGCCTTGCCGCACATGCTCCTAGCATACTGATAATCGCCGCGCCGCGCCGTGCGCGAACGAACAGACTACGTGACCGCCGCTTCCAGCAAGGTCAAGGTTTGCCGCTCCGCATCCAGGGTCGCCAGGATGCCCATGGGAAGGGTGAACTGGTGGCGGATGTGACCGAAGGAATAGCCGCTGACGGCTGGCACGCTCAAGGGTTGCAGGTGCTGGTCCAGCGTCTCGTTCAAGGTCAGCGAAGTATCGCCCTCGGCCGCCTCGCAATGCTCGAAAATGCCCAGCATCAATGCCGCAGCGTGCTTGAAGCCGATGGACAGGTCGAGCTGGCACAGCATCCTGTCGATGCGGTACGGCACTTCATTGATTTCTTCCAGGAACAGGATGCGTTCGCGGAAATCGGCCGCATACGGCGTGCCGGCCAGCGCGCTGACCAGGCACAGGTTGCCGCCCGTCAAGCGCCCCGTGGCTTGGCCGCCGTGCACGGTGCGGATGGCAAAGTTATCGTCCGTCTGCGCGCGGCGATGGTTCTCCAGCGCCATCGGGATCGTATAACTGTCTTGCGGCGTCATCAGCACATTTTTCAGCTGCGTCACCGTATAGTCGGAAAATGTCGAGGAGGCCACAGGGCCGTGGAAGGTCACCAGGCCCGTCTGGCTGCCGATGGCCAGGTGCAGGGCCGTGATGTCGGAATAGCCGATCAGCACCTTCGGGTTGCGGCGGATCAAGGCATAGTCGAGCAGCGCCAGCAGCGAGATGCAGCCGGAGCCGCCGCGAATCGCCCAGATGGCCTTGACCTCGGGGTCGGCGAAGGCCGCATGCAAGTCATCGAGGCGCTGCTGCACCGTGCCCGCATAGTTGCCATGCACGGCGCGGATGTTGGCGCCCAGGCTGGCGCGCAGGCCCAGCGATTCGATATTGCGCACGGCCTTGGCGATGGCGTCGTCGTCCGTAAAACCGCCGGGCGCGAGAATGGCGACCCGGTCGCCCTGGCCCAGGCGCGCCGGTTTGATCAATGGATGGTGCTGTTGCATGCGTTTGCCCTTCCCTTGCGCGGCCGCCGCCCACGCCGGTGTGCCTGCCGCCCCTACAGTGGCGGCCAGCATGCCGCCGAAGCGGCGCCGGCTGAGATTGGTCTGACTGGACATGCGGTCCTTTCTTGGAATAAAAACGGCGGCGCCAGGCGCCGCCGCTGAGAGTAGCATGCCGGCGATGTTGCCGCCGGCATCGCCGCCTTACATGAACTTGTACTTCAGCTGGAACGACAGCGAACGGCCACGCGGGTCGGCCACGCGCGGGTCCCAGCCGGCGCCCACCACTTCATCCACGTTGTGCGCCGTAAAAGGTGGATCGCGGTCGAACAGGTTCTGAATACCCACGGTGATGGTGGTATTTTTAAAGCCCGTATAGGTGCCCGACAAGTTATACGTGGTGTAGCTGGAGACGTCCGGATTGAAGCCCGGCGGCGGCGTGCCCTTGCCGCCGTTCGGCACCTGGTCCTTGTAGCCGGACGAAAAACTCTGGATCAGCAAGCCGCTCCAGTCGCCGCGCGACACGCCAAAGCTGGCATTGTGTTTCCAGCGCAGATACAGATCGCGCGTGTAAAACTTGCCGACCAGTTCCTGGTATTCCTGGCCCTGGTATTCGGCAAACTTGAAGCTGTCCATGTAGGTGCCATCCAGGGTCGCCGTCCATTTCACGTCATTGACCTTGCCTTCGCCGCGCAGGCCCACATCCAGCCCGCGCACGCGGCTGCCTGCCGCATTGATCCAGCCCGCCTGCACATAGTCGATGGTGCCGTCCGGTTTGCGGATGATGTATTGGCTCAGCGCCTGATAATTGGCCAGCACGATTTGCGGCGTGCGGTTCAGGATGCGGTCCTTGGTATTGATGGCCCAGTAGTCGAACGATGCCGAGTATCCCTTGAACGGTTCGATCACGATACCCACGCTACCCTGTTTCGACGTTTCCGGCTTCAAGTTGGTGTTGCCGCCTGTCTTGTAGTCGAGGCGATCGATGGCGCAGTACTCGGGTACGCCTGGATGCTTGGCGCAGCCTTCCTGGTCGATCACGCCATTCGGCAATTCCTGGCTCAGCGACCCCGAATACAGCTGCTGGAAACTTGGTGCGAGGAAGCCTTTGCTGGCCGAACCGCGGAACAGCAGGAAGTCGGCCGGCTGGTAGCGGAAGGCCACTTTCGGATTGGTGGTCGCGCCCACCAGGCTGTAATCGTCGCGGC
Source organism: Janthinobacterium foliorum (assembly GCF_978021625.1). Classification (NCBI taxonomy): domain Bacteria; kingdom Pseudomonadati; phylum Pseudomonadota; class Betaproteobacteria; order Burkholderiales; family Oxalobacteraceae; genus Janthinobacterium; species Janthinobacterium foliorum. Next base: position 241,500 of record NZ_CDXDQE010000011.1, read on the forward strand.
GGATGGCCAGTTGCATTTCCAGGTCTTTCATGACCGGCACCAGCAGTTCGGCATACACGGCCTTGACGGTACGGCTGGCGTTGTTCAATGCAGCATTGCCTGGCGCCAGCAGAATCTGTGTGGCGTCGACGTCTTGCGCAAAGTTGTAGCCTTCACGGCGGAAATCAAAACCGGCCGCCACGGCCAGCGCACCGGCCGGCAACTGGAACAGCTCGCCCGAAACGGAGCCGTCGATCTGCGTCAGGGTCGTTTTGCCATGCTGGAAGTTGCCTCGGAACTTGGTCGATTCGATCAATTGCTTGGCCGCATCCGTCTGGCTCTGGCCCGGCCCCACCCACGGGTTGATGATGCCCGTGGCCAGCGCCGCATACAGCTTGTCCGTGTAGGAATAACCGTCCGTCAGCTTGGTCTTGGTGCTGCTTTCGGCGCGCGAAATGCCGGCCTTGTAATCCCACTTGCCGAAATTGCCCTCGAAACCCACCAGCACGCGGGCATTGTCGGTGGTGTTTTCCTGGGTACGGTTGCCCACGTCATTGGCGCGCCACTTGTAGGAAATCGGCTTGGTATTGTCGAACGTGGGAATGTAGGCCGACAAGTCCTGGTAGTAGGCACCGCCGACCGGATACACGGCCTTGTTGGCGATCGTCGCCTGCACCTGCATCGGTGTCAGGATGGCCGTGGCCTTGGTGCGCGAACCGAGCACTTCGACAAACATGCGGTGGTCGGGCGCCAGCTGCAAGGTGCCGCGCGACAGGAAATTGGCCCGCTCGACGGGGAATTGCAGCACGTAGTCGGCGCCATAGTCATACGCGCACGAGTACTTGGTGCGCAGTGGCGAGGTGACGTCTTTCCACAGTTCCGTCTGGTATTGCGACATGCCGGGGATGGTGTCGCACTTGCCCTGGAAGCTCAGCGGATTGGCTTGCAAATATTTATTCGGATCGCCAGGCAGCTGGAACGAGGCGCCCAGCGCCGTGCCGGCGCCCGACAATTGATTCGCATATGGCGTGCCCGTGGTATCGGGCGACAAGCCCCGTTCCGGCTGGAAGCCGTTGACGAAGGAGCGGTCACTGCCGTTCAGGCGCTGGGCCTTGTCGACGGTCAGGCTGGCCATGATGTTGTAGCGGTCTTCTTCCAGCGAGCCCGTGCCCGCCAACAGCGAGGCGCGACGCGTGGCGCCACCGCCGGCCTGCGTGTCATTGGTGGAAACGGATGCTTCCACGCCACTGTAGTTGGTTTTCAGGATGAAGTTGATCACGCCGCCGATGGCGTCCGTGCCGTAGATGGCCGAGGCGCCATCCTTGAGAATTTCCACCCGCGAAATTGCACCCAGCGGTATCGAATTCAAATCGACCGACTTGCCGCTGGCGCCGTGCGTGGCGATGCGGCGCCCGTTCAGCAGCACCAGGGTGCTCGACGGCCCCAGGCCGCGCAGCGAGGCGAACGAAGCGCCGCCGCTGACCCGGTCCGCATCGGCGCCAAAGACGTTGTTACCCGACGTCATGTTATCGGCGCCCGTGCCATTCGCCGACAAGGTGCGCACCAGTTGCTCGGTCGTCGTGATGCCCTGTTTTTCGATCTGGTCAAAGGTGATGACTTGCACCGGCAGCGCACCTTCCTTGGCCACGCGCTTGATGCTGCTGCCCGTGACTTCAACCCGCTGCAGCGCTGGCGCCGCCGCTTCCTGCGCCATCACCGGCCCCACCACCCCCATCAATGCCACCAACTGCGCTAGCTTTTTCAATTTCACAGGTCTTCTCCTTGTTGGGCAATCGAAACTTGAGTTATCAAGTCAGGCTGTTTTTTCACGTCGCAGTTGTCTGTCTCGCGGTACATTTTTTTATGACATTTGCGCATGACTTTATTTGTTTTCATTTTCAGAGTAGCGCGATGCCCGAGCCGCCAGCCAATGAAAAATGCTTTCCTAACCATAACTTTTTGGAATGAATGCCCTTTTCACCTGCATGGTCACTTGCCTGCGGGGCTACCCTTGGCGGTATCGACGTCCAGGTAGCGCCAGGACGTGAATTCCACGGGGTGGCGCCTGTAGTTTTTTAGCCACGGTTGTTGCAGATCGGCAGAGATGGGATGTGTCAGCAGCACCCACGGCGTGTAAGCGTGGATCAGCTGAAACAGGTCGAAGTACAGACTGCGTCGGCGCGGCGTATCGGATAGCAGGCGCGCCTCCTCATAGCGTTTATTGTAATCGGGCAAGTTGAAGCGGGCATAGTTGGCGCGGCCAACGTTGCCACCATACAACAATTGCATAAAGTTATCACCGTCGGGGAAGTCCGCGATCCAATTGGTCTCGAACATCTGCACCTTGCCCAGGCGCGAGGCCTTGATGATTTCCGTCTTCTTGTCGCTTTTAAATTCCACGCGCAGGCCGATGGCGTTCAGGTTGCGGCGCCACAGCTCATCGCGCAAGCGTCCCACCGTGCTCGGCTCCGTATGCATGGTCAGCACCAAGGGCGTGCCGTCGGGCTGGGTACGGAAACCATCGGTCCCCGCCTTGTAGCCGAAACGGTCCAGCAGGGCGCGCGCCAGCGCCGGATCGTAGGCAACGGGGCTGCGATAGTTCTTGTCGTAGCCCAGCACATTGGGTGGCAGCGGCGATTGCGCCGGCAAGGCCAGCCCTTTTTTGAGCAAGGCGATATCTTCGCGGCTGTTGTAGCTGAGGGCGATGGCGCGCCGCAGGGCCAGCTTGTCCTTGGTAGTGCCACCTAGCACCGGGTCGTCCATGTTCATCCACATGTAATACGTCTGCAGCACGGGAAAGCGCGTCAGCTGCAAGCCCTTGGCAGCCAATTCCGGCTTCAGGCCGCCATTGACCAGCACCATGTCCGTCATCGATTCGGGCACTTGCTCCAGGTAATCAAATTCGCCCTTCAGGAAACCCAGCATGCGCGACTGATATTCCTCGACGATGCGCACCTCGATGCGCTCGACCAGGGGCAGGCGCTGGCCTTCCAGCGCGGCGGCGATGGTGCGCGCGTCGGGCGGCAGGGCGGCCAGCGCCTTGGCATCCGTATGGAAGACCGTGGGGCGGAAGGTCGGGTTGGCCTGCAGCACGATCTTGTCGCTGCGTTTCCATTCCTTCACCATGAACGGTCCCGTGCCGACGGGATGGTTGCCGATCTGGCCCGGCGCCCGATACGCTTCGGCCACTTCGCGCGCCACCACGCCCGTCGCCGGCATGGCCAAGTAAAACAGGAAATTCGGGTCGACGCCGTTGAGACGGATGCGCAAGGTGTATTTGTCCAGCGCCTGCAGGCCGGCGATCGGCGTGTCGTAGCTGAATTTGGCTTTCAGGGCCGCATCGCCCACCAGCTTGTCTTCCAGCAAGAACAGCCACGGCGACTTCAGGGCCGGGTCATACAGCCGCGTCAGGCTGTAGACATAATCCTGCGCCGTCACTTCGCGCGGCTGGCCTTTAAAAGCGGGATCCGGGGTAAAGAAAATGCCGGGCTGCAAGTGAAAGAGATACGTGCGACCACCGTCTTCCACCGTCGGCAGGCCGCGCGCCGTATTGCCCTGCAACTGCACCGGGCGCGCCAGATAGTCATAGCGCAACAGCGGGTCGAAGATGTTTTCCATCAGATTCAGGCTCGCCAGGTCCGACGCCACGGCCGGGTCCAGGCCCGTCTCGCTGGTGCTGAGAAACAAATGCAGGGTCTTGCCTGCGCGGGCCGCCGCGCCGGGCGCCGCATCGGCGCTGGCCTGGGCTGCTACATTAAAAAGCGTCAACAGGGCCAGGCCGGCGGCGCAGGCGGTTTTGCGTAAAAACATCATCAGTGGTCCAGTGCAGACAGGAATAACAAATCAGGTAAGGAACAGGCCTTGCCCACACTACGCGGGCTAGCCATGGGGCGCCAATGAAAACAGGCTGCCAGCTTATAACTTTTTGGCATGCGATTGCTGCATTCTTTCATCAACTCGTATCGGGCTGCCCCTATACTTTGTTTGCAGACATTTTTCACTCCCGATACACAGAACTGATCGCATATGGCACTTAATTACATCTGGTCCGGCTTTTTCCTCGTTGGCTTCCTGGCCGCAGTGCTGCAGTGGCTGTTTCTCGGCGATACCGATATCTTCAAGCGCATCATCGACGGCACCTTCGAGACGGCGCGCATGGGCGTGATGGATATCGCCCTGCCGCTGGCGGGCGTGATGACCTTGTGGCTCGGCATCATGAACATCGGTGAAAAAGCCGGCATCGTCGGCTGGCTGGCCAAAGTGATCGCGCCCTTCTTTTCGCGCATCTTTCCGGAAATCCCGAAAGACCATCCGGCGACGGGCCACATGGTGATGAATTTCTCGGCCAACCTACTGGGCCTGGACAATGCGGCCACGCCCTTCGGTTTAAAAGCCATGGAAAGCCTGCAAACCTTGAACCCGAACAAGGAAGAGGCGACGAATGCGCAGATCATGTTCCTGGTGCTGCACACCTCGGGCCTGACCCTGATTCCGCTGGCCATCATGGCGCAGCGCTCCATCCTCGGTGCGGCCGATCCGTCCGACATCTTTATTCCCTGCATGATCGCCACCTATGTGGCCACCATGGTCGGCATCATCACGGTGTCCATCAAGCAGCGCATCAATCTGCTCAACCGCGTCGTGCTGGGCTGGATGGGCGGCATGACGAGCGCCATCGTCGCCATGATCTGGTACTTCACGCAATACCTGACGAAACAGGAAATCGAGCTGGTCTCCAAGGTGGTCAGCAACCTGGTGCTCATCAGCGTGATCGCCATCTTTATTATTGGCGCGCTGCGCAAGAAAGTGAACGTGTACGACGCCTTCATCGAAGGGGCGAAAGGCGGCATCCAGACCTCGATCACCGTGATTCCCTACCTGGTGGGCATGCTGGTGGCCATCAGCGTGATCCGCAACGCGGGCGTGTTCAATTTCCTGATGAGCGGCATGAACTGGTTCTTCGCCAACCTGGGCATCAATACGGACTTCGTGCCCGCCTTGCCGACAGCCATGATGAAGCCGCTCAGCGGCTCCGGCTCGAAAGCCATGATGATCGATGCCATGAACACCTACGGCGTCGACTCGTTTGTCGGCCGCCTGGCCTGCGTCTTCCAGGGCTCGGCCGACACCACCTTCTATATCGTGGCCCTGTATTTCGGCTCCGTCGGCATCCGCAAGACGCGCTATGCCATCACGGCCGGCCTGATCGCCGATCTGGCTGGCGTGATCACGGCCGTCTTCGTTGCCTACGTCTTTTTCCACTAAGGAGAGCCATGTTCCGTCCCGTCCTCATCGCTGCCTTGCTCGCTGGCATCGGCCTGGTGCCAGCGCTGGCCCAGGCGCAACTGCCAGAATCCGTCAGCCTGCTGCTGCGCAGCGCGAATATCCCGGAAGATGCCATGGGTGCCGTTGTCCTGCGTGGCAACACCACCGTGCTGTCGCATGGCGCCGAGCGCAGCATGCAGCCCGCTTCCACCATGAAACTGGTGACGACGGCCGTGGGCCTGGAGCAGTTGGGCCCCATCTTCCGCGGCCGCACGGAGCTGCGCACCAGCGCCGATGTCATCAATGGCGTACTGAAGGGAGACTTGATCCTGCGCGGCGGCGCGGACACGGATTTCAATGCAGACGTGCTGACGCACATGCTGCAAACCCTGCGCACGCAAGGCATCGTCAAGATCAAGGGCGACCTGATCCTCGACCGCCAGCTATTCCAGCCGGCCCGGCCCGATATCGGCGCGCCGCCCTTCGATGAGTCGGCCGAGTTCCGCTACAACGTCATCCCCGATGCCTTATTGCTGAACACCAACTTGATCGATATCGACATGAGCTCGACGGAGCGGCAACTGACCTTGCAAATGCAGCCGCCGCTGGAGAATGTCAGCATCAGCAGCGACATGCAGCTCGTCAAGGGCAGTTGTGCCAAGTGGGAAGACGGCTGGCGCCCGCCCGAATACCGGCGCGATGCCAGCGGCAAGCTGCAGGTGATACTGCACGGCACCTTTCCGCAAAACTGCAGCAAGTCCACCAGCATCAATGTGCTTGACCGCAATGACTACGCGGAGCGGCTGTTCCGCGCCACGTGGAAACGCCTGGGCGGCACGATTACGGGCACGGTGCGCGAAGCAGCAGGCACGGGCATGCCGCCCACGGCAGAACCCGTTGGCACGCGCATGCTGGCCGACCACGTGGCGCGCGCCTTGCCGGAAGTGCTGCGTGACATCAACAAGACGTCCGACAATACCCTGGCCCGCACTTTATTCCTGAGCCTGGGCAGCCTGCAAAGCGATGGCTGGCTGGGCAGCCGTCCCGTCGCCATGGCGGCACCGGAGGACACGGCCACGCGGGCGCGGCTGGTCATCCAGGAATGGTTCCAGCGGCACAATATCAATACCCAGGGCATGCTGGTCGACAACGGTTCCGGCTTGTCACGCACGGGACGCATAGCACCGGCACAATTGGCTGGTGTCCTGCAAGCGATGCAATACAGTCCGTGGGCGCCCGAGTTCCAGTCCAGCCTGCCCATCGTCGCCCTCGACGGCACCATGCGCAAGCGCCTGTTGAATAGTCCGGCCGCCGCGCGCGCGCGCATCAAGACGGGGACCTTGAAAAATGTGGTGGCCATCGCCGGCTACGTGCCCGATGCGAACAACCAGTTGTGCGTGGTGGTCGCCATGATCAATAGCGACCTGGTGGGTAATGGCAACGGCCGGGCCGCCGTCGATGCCTTGATCGAATGGGTCGCCAGGAGCAGCACCACGCCGGTGATGGCTGGGCAATAAAAGGGCAGCAAAGACAGAAAGGCAGCGCGCAGCGCTGCCTTTTTTTCGTTTGTTGCATTGGCAGCTGATGAACAGTCGGGGTCAGCCCCCCTCGCGCGCCATCGAGGGTCTGAGCGCCGGTCGGCGGATCGGCGTAGGTCGGCTTAGCGCTGCGCGCGTAAGCCAACAGTACCAGCAGCGTCCAACCGCCAGACGTAAAAAAACCCCCACCGGATCACCGATGGGGGTTTTTTTGAATAACAAGCCTGACGATAACCTACTTTCACACTGGTTGCAGCACTATCATCGGCGCAAAGTTGTTTCACGGTCCTGTTCGGGATGGGAAGGGGTGGGACCAACTTGCTATGGTCATCAGGCATAA